>CAZLEO010000031.1:23493-47166 GCA_964558555.1 uncultured Rickettsiales bacterium
CTGTGGCCGGTGCACTACATCCCGTCCGACCGCCGCCTCGAGGAGAAGCGCTGGCTGCTGTACCTGGGCTTCGCCGTGACCGATCGCGACGGCAACTACGAGACGATGTACCTGTCCAGCAAGTACCGCCGCACGATCGAGCTGGCCAACGACATGCAGCGGTGGACCAAGGGCCGCTACAAGTTCGACATGGTGCCCGGCCGGATCGAGAGCGTGTTCGTGTGCCTGCTGTACGCCCTGCTGGGCATGGACCTGCGCAACGCCTGGTCGGTGCTGCGGTTCCTCGCGGGCCTGCTGCGGCCCGGCGCCCGTATCCACTCCAAGGTCCTGGTCTTCCAGCAACCGCCGAGCCTCCACCCCGACGGCGGCATCGAACAGTGCGACAACTGCCCCGACGCCACGGTGCGTAACGGCGAGGTCGTGCCCCTGTGCCTCGCCGACATCCTCAGCCCCCTGGAGCAGGCGCGGCCCGCGAGAGAACATGAACCCGCGGCCCGCGCGTCATGACCGGAGGCGACCATGGCCAGTGAACGCTTCGAGGACGGGCGCGCCCTGCTGCGCATGCCCTACGAGACCGAGCAGACGCCGCACATGGTCCTGGAGGTCAACCAGGCCTGCAACATCACCTGCGAGGCCTGCTACAAGGCCAAGTCCGGCATCACCAAGCCGCTGCAGGACGTGTACGAGGAGATCGACTGGATCATGGAGAGGCGCAACCTCGACGTGATCACCCTCGCCGGAGGCGAGCCGACCCTCCACCCCCAGCTGCCCGACATCGTGCGCTACATCACCGACCGCGGCGTGCTGGTGCAGATGCTCACCAACGGCACGCTGCTGACCGACGAGCGCCTCGACGATCTCGCCGCGGCGGGCATGTTCAAGATCTACCTGCACATCGACACCCGCCAGCAGCGCGACGACACCGACGGCGCCACCTGCGAGGGCGACCTCAACGAGCTGCGCGAGACCCTGGCGAAGCGCGTGCGCAGCCACGGCATCGGTTGCGCGCCCGTGCTGACCCTGTACCAGTCCAACCTCGGCGAGCTCGACGACATCGTCGAACACGTGCTCGCCTCGCCGTCCATGGACTGGCTGCTGTCCACCCTGTACACGGACTTCACGGGCCTGTCCGAGGGGCTGGGCCTCGAGGGGACGTGCGAGGTGCTGGGCGAGGGCCTGCCCGACCAGACCGTGACCAACGAGCACGTGGCGCCTTACCTGCGCGAACGGCGCGGCTGGGTTCCCAGCGCGTACGTGGCGTCCAGCAAGCGCCTCACCGAGCGGCGATGGCTCTTCTACTACGCCCTGGTCATCCGATCCGACGACGGCCTCGAGGGGGTGCACTACCTCGATCAGCGGTTCGGCCGGAACATCGCCATCGGCAACTGGATGTACAAGCTCCAGCACGGCCGCTACCCGTTCGACATGGTCCTGACGAAGCTCCAGGTCTACATCGTCGCCCTGTGTTACGCCGCGCTGAGCCTCAACCCGATCACCGCGCTGCGCATCTACGCCTTCCTGCTCAAGGCGCTGATGCCGGGCCGCACGCTCGAGGTCAAGGCGCTGGCCTTCCAGCAGGGCCCCAACCTCACGCCCGACGGCGAGCTGGAATTCTGTCGCTTCTGCCCCGACGCCACGGTGCGCGACGGCAAGCTGATCCCGGTGTGTCTGGTGGACGTGCTCGATCCGCCCGGGCCGCAGGACGACCCACAACGGCGGCAGCGCGCCGAGGAGATCGTCGACGGTCTGTGGAGCTGATCTACTGGACCGCCACCCCCGCCTCGAGCAGCATCCACAGCCCCTCCCCGTCCACGATACCCACCTGCGGATCGGTCACCGTGATGCTGCGGCCGACGAAGAAGTCGATGTCCGCCATGTCCTGCAGGCCGACCGCGGGCAGGAAGAAGCCGGGGACGGCCTCGTTGCCCTGGGCGAGCATGGGGGGCACGACCATGATCACCAGCGCGGCGAGGTTGGCGGGCACCTGGCCGTCGGGGTAGGCGAGGGTGGACACGCCCAGGGTCAGCTCGGCGGGGCGCTCGTCGAGGATCATGCCCAGCGAGCCGTCGGCGTTCTCCTGGACCTGGCCGCCGGCGAGGATGTTGATGGAGAACGACAGCACCTCCCCGTCGGTGCGCTCCAGGTCGGCGTGGACCTCGCCGAGGCCCACGTCGTAGTCGAAGTCGGCCAGGTCGGTGGGGGTGACCACCATGGGCAGCTGGATCTCCACGTCGGCGGCCGCGGCCGGGCCCAGCGGCGCGGGGATGTCCTCGGCGCCCATGGCGGCGAGCTCGGCGGAGTCGAACGTCCAGGCCGTGCCTCCCGCGGCCCAGAGGGCGAACATGAGCTGGTTGGAGAAGTCGTCGTCCACGGCCACGGCCAGCGGGGCGGTGGAGAAGGGCGGGGACGGGGGTGAGCCGGCGCTGCGCAGGGAGCCGGCCAGGGGGTGCAGCTCGGGTGAGTTCGCTGCGGTGGCCCTGGCGTCGAGGGTGTACGTCAGGCCCGCGGGTGAGACCTCGATGGCGTGCAGCTCCACGGCGATGGTGACCGGGATCTCCTCGCTGAACTGGAACTGCATGGCCGCGGCCGAGAGCAGCTCGTCGATGAACGTCGCGACCATGTCCTCGGCCATCGCCCGCATCTCGTCCTCGACGTAGTCGGCGATGTAGTCGGACAGGTAGTCCTCCAGATCGTCGGGGACCCACTCCACGTCCATCTGCATGTCCTCGAGGGTCACGTCGATCGACTGGACCGACACCACCACGTCCCCGCCGACCACGGACGGCGCCAGCTCCATGGACACGCACGCCAGGCCGATGTCCGCGTCGCCGGAGACCTCCACCCAGTCCCAGAAGCCCGTGCCCTGGGCGTCGAAGGTCGCGTACAGGTCGTGCATGGAGGTGGACACGGCCAGGAAGCCCGCGTGGGGGGTCAGGTCCACGTCGGCCGACCCGGTCTGCAGTGAGGTCAGGGTCAGCTCGGCGTAGGAGTAGGTGACCGAGGGCAACCCCTCGAAGGTGGACGGATCCACGAGAACGGCCTCGACGAGGCTGGCGGTGTCGTCCAGGTCGGGATCGTCGTCGTCGAGCAGCTCGGTGGAGACCTGGACGATCAGGGCCGACTCGATGAGCTCGCCGGGCGCGTTCGTCGGCCCGTAGTGCAAGCTCAGCGACTCCACGGCGCGTTCGCCGTCCTCGTCGTCGAGCTGGAGCTTGATCACGTTGATGCCGTCGACGGGGTGGAGCTCGTGGCTGAACGAACCGTCCGCGTCCAGGGAGACCGGCACGTCGTTGACGGTCAGGCCGAGCAGGGGGGCGGTGCCCTCGAAGCAGCGCCCCGCGAGGGTCACCACGGCCCCCGCCTCGTGGAAGCTCCCGCGCTGTGGGCTGTCCACGACGATCCGGGGGAACACGACATCCACGCCAGCGTCGTCGTCGTCGTCGTCGTCGTCCGGACCCTGGTCGTCGTCGCCTTGCGCGGACAGATCCGGTGGATCGGGCGCGCACCCGCCCAGGGCAAGCAACAGACCCAGCAGCATCACGCGTGCACACGTCACCATGGGGAACCCTCCCTCACCCAGCTCTCGAACGATAGCATGCCGGTATACTCGTGAGCCGACACGAACGGGGGAGAAGATGGGCCGGACCTACTCGCTGCTGGTCTCCTCGGCCATCCCCCTGGCCGTCGTCGCCGCGGTGACACTGGTCCCCGCCGGCCTGTTCGCCTCACGCATCGAGACCAACAACACCATCGACACCTTCCTGGTCCAGGACGATCCCGCCCTGGCGTTCTATCGCGACACCACCGCCCGCTTCGGCGGCGACCTGCTCGTGTACGTCTCCATGGACCTGGGCGACGCCGGCGTGTTCACGGTGCCCTCGCTGGCCCTGGTGGACGAGGTCACCCGCACGCTGGAGGACCTCGACGGCGTGGTCCGCGTGTCCTCGCTGGCGTCCACGGAGGCCATCTTCGACGACGACGGCGTCGTCGAACCGGGACCGCTCATGGAGCGGATCCCCACCACCGACGCCGAGGTCGCGCACGTCCGCGACAAGGTGTACTCGTCCGCCCTGCTGCCCTGGTACGTGTCCCTGGACCGGCGCGCCACGCTGCTGGTGGCCGAGGCCGATCCCGACCTGGGCGCGCCGGAGCTCAACGCGGTGATCCGGAGCGTCCACCACGCGGTCGAGGGGGTGGACGGCGCGGAGTTCAGCCTGGCCGGCAACCCGGTGTTCGCCGAAGCCGTGGATCGCTTCAACGCGCGTGACCAGCAGCTGTTCTCGGGGTTGATGCTCCTGCTGGTGCTGGTCTCGAGCGCCCTGTGGTTGCGCCGGATCGTGCCCGCGGTGCTGCCCGTGGCCGTGGTCCTGGTGACGGTGATGTGGACCACCGGCCTGTTCGTGGCCGCGGGTCACGCCACCAACTGGATCACCGGGATCATCTCGCCGATCCTCTTCCTCGTCGGGACCGCCAGCGCCGTCCACCTGCTCTCGGCCTACCGCGACGCCCTCGCCGACGCGGCGCCGGGCCGCGAGGCCGTCATCGCGGCGCTGCGTCGGGTCGCCTTGCCGTGCCTCTTCACCAGCCTGACCACGGCCGCCGGATTCGCCTCGCTCACGGCCAACCGCATCATGCCGGTGAAGGTCTTCGGGCTGTTCGTCTGCATCGGCGTGATGCTGGCATTCGCGGCCACGGTCGTTCTGGTGCCCGCGGCCCTCGTCGCCACCGCCCGGCTCGCGCGCCGCCGGCCGCTGTCTCCGGCCCCTCCCCCCCGCGCCCTCGAGGGCCTCGACGCCCTGGTGCAGCGGTTCCCCGGCCCCGTGCTCGTCGTGTCGGTCCTGCTCGCCGCTGGCCTGGCCGGCGGCATCGCGCTGATGCGCGTGGAGACCAACAACCTCAAGTACTTCCGTCCCTCGGCCCCCGTGGTCCGTCACGCGCTGGAGATCGAGGCGAGATACGGCGGCTCGTCCCCCCTCGACATCGTCATCGACACCGGCCTCCCCGACGGCGCCCTGCAGCCCGATCTCCTCGTTGCCGTGGCCGATCTCCAGGATCGCCTCGACGCCACCGAGGGGATGGCCCGCGGCATCTCCCTGGCCGACCTGCTGCAAGACCTGCACCTGGCCATGGCCGGCGACCGGGCCACCTCGGACCTGCCCGCCAGCGCCGACGCCGCCTACCAGCTGCTCATGCTGCCCGATCCGGACATGGTCGATCGCATCGTCGACGCCGACCGGCGCGTCACCCGCATCACGACCCGCTTCACCGGCGCGTCCATGGGCCTCGAGCAGGCGCGGGTGCTCCTCGACGCCGTGGAGCGCGACTGCGACGCGGCCCTCGGCGCCGCCGCGGACGTCCGCCTGACCGGCTCCTCGGTCCTGTTCATCGACATGGACCGCTACCTCGTCCAGGGGCAGATCCGCTCCCTGTGCCTCGTCCTCGCCGTGGTCTTCGTCCTCATGACCGCCCTGTTCCGCTCGCTGCGCATGGGCCTGCTGGCCATGATCCCCAACGTCTTGCCCATCACGGTCATGCTCGGCCTGATGGGCTGGCTCGATCTCCCCCTGGACGGCCTGTCGGTCATGATCGCCTGCATCGCCATCGGCATCGGCGTGGACGACACCATCCACTACCTCCACCGCCTGCGGCGTGAGCTCGGCCGCGATCCCGATCTGCGGGGCGCCCTGACGCGCACCATGGCCGCCGTGGGTCGACCCATCGTGTTCACCTCGGCCGTGCTGACCCTGGGCTTCTGGATCTTCTGCGTCAGCGACTTCCTCGGCACCCGCAACTTCGGCTTCCTCACCGGCGTGACCGTGGTCGTCGCCCTGCTCGCCGATCTGATCGTGCTGCCGGCGGTCCTGGTGCTCGTGGGCGTCCCGAAGGGGTGGGGTCAGGCGGGCCAGTCGCCCGTGCGGAAGAGCGCCTCGACCATCCGTTCGTAGCCGTCCCGGCCCTCGTGGACCCCGAAGCTGGCGACCGTCCCGTCGGATTCGATCTCGACCGAGAGCGCCGCGCTGCTCGAGGGCAGGCTGTGACCGAAGACGAAGAGCTGCTGCCGGCGGCCGCCGTCGAGGGGGCGGTCCTCGATCAGCCTCGCGTTGCCGAGCGCGGGCGTGATCGTCTTGCGGCGGATCCGGTCCCAGTCGACGCCGGGCTGGAAGGCCTGGATCAGGGAGTTGCGGACGTCGTCGGGCAGCGCCCATGCGTGCTCCACGATGGCGTCGCGGGCCGCGAGGCCGCTCAGGAAGGTCAGGGAGATGACGGCTTCCCCATGGAAGTGCGCCCAGTACACGGAGCTGCCGACCATCAGGAGTTCTCGGTCGTCGAGGCGTGCGAGGAGCCGGGTGTTCCGGCCCAGGTCGTCCCCGTCGCGCAGCCGGCTCTCGTGGAAGGGGAGCTGCGAGAGGAAGTACTGCATCCCGCTGTCGCTCCAGCGGTACATGTGGGGCGGGAAGTAGTCCCGTTGCTCCTCGGTGAGCCGGCTCATGCTTCGGGGATCTCCTTGCTGGTGAGCTCGGTCACGTCCAGGGGGACACCCTTGCGTTCGTCGAGTTCGAGGGTGGAGGCTCCGGACGGGCACTTGTTGACGCAGGCGCCGCAGCCCATGCAGCGGTCGAAGTCGTGCACCGAGACGGTGTCGAGAGACCTGGCGTCGAAGGGACAGGTGTCCACGCAGGCGCCGCACCCCTGGCACAGCTCGGCGTCCACCCTCGCGGCGTAGCCGGACGGGGTCATCATCGGGGCGCCGAGGCGCTTCATGCCCTCGATGCCGGCGCAGCAGCAGCCGCAGCAGTTGCAGATGCAGTAGAAGCGGTCCATGCAGATCCTGCGGAACCACGCGGCGTGCATGTGACCGCGGTCGCGCTCCTCGCGCAGGATGGTCAGGGCCTCCTCGCGGGTGATCTTGCGGCTGGTGGTGGGGTTGTGCTCGGCCACGAAGTCGGCGAAGGGCTGGCCGATGACCAGGCAGACCATGGTCGGCTCGCAGGGGTTCTCGCGCCGGGCGCGGCACGCGCAGTCGTACAGGGTGATGTCCGGGGGCGCCTCGAGCAGCATGTCCCGGGCCATGGGGTAGGGGATGACCTGCTCGAGATCGGTCAGGGGGATGTCCTGCTCGATCTCGATGATGGCCTTTGCGTGTTCGTAGGGCAGGATCTTGGAGTGGTAGCGGTCCGACATCCACTTGCGGGCCGCGGGCCACAGGAAGGGCACCCGGTCGACGAGGGCCGGCGCAGAGTCCGTGAGCAGCTTGACGTAGCGGTTGGTCCAGCGCCCGGCGAAGTACCCCTCCCAGAAGTACCCGCGGAACAGCTTGTCCCAGCCGGCGGCGCGGATGAGCAGCAGGGTGGAGGGGCGCAGGGGGTGTCCGCGCTCGCCGACGAGCCACAGCACCAGCGTGATCAGGGCCAGGCCCGCGGCTACGGCGATGGTGATCTCGAGGATCATGGCCCTCCCTCGACGGTCTTTTGCTTGACCTGCCCGCCGACTGCGGCACTATACCACCGGCCCGAGGGGACCCGATGAAGCTCACGCTGGTCAACTGTGGTGATCCCGAAGAGTACGCTGTGGTGCAGTACCAGCCCATGGCGCCGGCGTACATCGGCGCGTACACGCCGCCGGGCTGGGACATCGAGCTGATCGACGAGAACTTCGAGCCGTTCGACCCGCACGGCTGCAAGGCCGACCTGGTCGCCTTCTCGGCCCTGCCGCGGCACGTGGACCGCGCCTACGGCCACGCCGCCGTGCTGTCGAAGCGCGGCATCACCACCGTGGGCGGCGGCATGCACGTGTCGGCCATCCCCGAGGAGGCGCTGGAGCACTTCGACGCCATCGTCGAGGGGGAGGCGGAGCCCATCTGGGCGTCGGTGCTGGCCGACCTCGAGGCGGGGAAGCTCCAGCGGCACTACGTCAGCGGCTTCGACCAGCCACTGGACGACCTGGGCCTGCCCGACCGCCGGTACATCCACCCGGGCTACAAGCTCGCGTCCGTGTCCACGTCCAGGGGCTGCAACAACCGCTGCTCGTTCTGTTACATGGGCAGCCTCGAGAACAAGGCGTACCGGACCATCCCCACCGAGACCGTCGTCGAGGACTTCCGCCAGGTCACCCAGAAGGCGGTCGTGCTCACGGACGCCAACTTCCTGGGCTTCACCGAGGACCACCTGCAGTCGCGTCGGGAGCTGTGCGAGGCGCTGATCCGCGCCCGGACCGGCAGGCTGTGGGCGGCGCAGATCACCGCGGACGTGGCGCGTCACCCCGATCTGATCGACCTGCTCTACCGGGCCGGGTGCCGCATGGCGTTCATCGGCTTCGAGTCGGTGGGCCGCGGCAACCTGCGATCCATCTCCAAGGATCAGTACGCGGACATCGACTACACCGAGGTCGTCAAGGCCGTGCAGGGCAGGGGGATCGCCGTGGCCGCGTCGCTGATCCTGGGCCTGGATTCGCACGAGCGCGGGTACGATCGGGAGCTGATGGCCTGGCTGGACGAGGCCCGCCCCCTGTTCCTCAACCTCGGCGTGCTCACGCCCATGCCGAACACCCAGCTGTATCAGCTCGCCCGGGACGACCAGCGCCTGTTGCTCGACGGCATCGACCTGTGGCGGCACATGGACAAGGCCACCCACACGCTGCGCTACCGCAACTTCAGCGCCGACGAGGCGTCGGAGATGTTCCGCAACGTGGTGCGCCACCACTTCCGCAAGCGCAACATCCTGCGCAACTTCCTGCACCTGTTCTTCGTGCGCCGCTTCTACGCCCTGTCGGCCCTGTACGTCGCTGCGGCGCTGAAGAAACGGGACCGCGAGGTCACCCACGTTCGACCGCCTGCCGGCCTCGGAGCCGCGCCGTGACCGAGCTGTCCCTGCTGACCTGGAACATCAACCAGTGGCCCACGGCGCTGAGCGGCCACCGCAACCGCCGCCGCCTCGACATCGTCCGCCGCTTCGTGCGCGACTTCGACATCGTGTGCTTGCAGGAGGCCTGGTCCGCGACCTCGCAGGAGCTCTGCTGGGAGCACCGCTACCACTACCTGGACGACGGCCGCTCGGCCTTCGGCTTCGGCAGCGGCCTGCTCACCTTGTCGCGATTCCCGGTCGTGTCGAGCCGGTTCGTCCGCTACGCCGCCGCCGCCATCCCCGACTCCATGGCCTCCAAGGGGATCTCCCTGGCCACCCTCCGTGTACCCGGTCAGGGGGTGGTCCACGTGATCAACACCCACCTCCAGGCCCGGTTCTGGCCCGGCGTGCGCAAGCGGCAGATGCGGGAGCTGGACCGGTTCGTCGAGCAGCGTTGCGCCGACACGACCACCCTGCTCGCCGGCGATCTCAACGCCCGGCGCGACAGCGACGAGTTCCAGCTGCTGCACGACGCGCTGCGTTTTCGCGACGCGATCGAGGAGAAGCCGCCGACCCGCGTCCCGACCGACGGTCCTCGCGGCCGGAAGCGGTTCACCGGCGCGCCGGACCGCATCGATCACCTGCTGATGCTGCCGCGGGGCGACACCTCGATGGAGGTCCTGGAGACGGGAATCATCGAAGACGAGATCCCCGGAGAGATCACCGCGTCGGATCACCGGGGTCTGTTCGTGAGGATCCGGCTGGGCCGGTGAGGCGGCGCGGTTCCTAGTCTCCCTCGTACTCCAGGTCGCACGCCTCCACATCCACCACCTGCCCGCAGCCGACGAACATGCACAGGTTCTCGCAGGTCTCCCAGCACTCCATCTCCTCGCTGCTGGTCAGGGCCGAACCCGTCGCCGGGCAGGTCTGCTCGCACTCGCAGGCGCAGCACTCCGACCAGAGTTCTTCGGCGCAGCCCGCGAACAGAGCGATGGAGGCGAGGCCGAGGAGAAGTAGGCAGACTCGCAGCGTGTACATGGGCCCTCCCGGTGGGGAGATGTTACTCCTTTTCGGGGAGCGAGAACTTCAGCCGGATCGTCACGTCGAACTCGCGCGGCCTGCCCTTGTCGTCCACATGGGGACGGGCGCGCCATTGTTCCACCGCCTCGGTCGCGAACGGTACGAACACGTCGGGACCCTCGAGGACCGTGATCCGGCTGGGCTCGCCCGCGAAGTCGAAGCGTACCTTCAGCACCACCACGCCGGTCTCCCCGGCGGCCCGGGCCGACGCGGGGTAGTCCGGTGAGATGGTGGTGATGAAATCGACGTCGTCCGGAACCAGGGCGACGTACTCGTGGACGCGCCCGGCGATCTCCTCGACGTGGCGCCGGATGTGGCCGTTGACCACGTCGGGCTTCTCCAGCTGCAAGAAGTGGCCGACGCCCTCGACCTCGATGAAGTCGAAGTCGCAGTGCTTGCGGTTCGTCTCGGCTGCGGTGACCGGATCGCCCTCGGCCGCGGGCGCGGCGTTGATGGCGCGGACGGGCACGGACAGGCTCGCGGCGAGGATCGCGGGATCGAAGCCGACGAAGTCGCGCATGAGCGCCACGGCCGTTTCGGGGTTTGCGGCGCAGGCCCGCTGAACGACCCATCGCGCCGCCTCCGACTCCGGGTCCACGAAGCGCCCCCTGGACGCCGCGGTCATCGTCCCGACGAAGTCGTCCTCGAACGACCGCGCGAACTGCTCGACGGCCTCGTCCGGGACGTCGGCCTCGAGGTCGTGCAGCGTGTCCAGGACGATCACGCCGGCCACGCGGTCGCCGAGGGCGCGGGCGGCGTACAGCGACACGGGGCCGCCCATGGAGTGCCCGACCAGCACCATGCGCCGCAGGTCCAGCGCGTCTGCGACGGCGACGACGTCGGCAGAGAGACCTTCGATGGTCCACGTCTGGCGGTCCTTGCCCGATTCACCGTGGCCGCCCAGATCCACCGCCACCACGCGGTACGCGTCATCGAACGCGGGGATCTGGTGCTTGAAGAACGTGCGCTCGCAGGCCCAGCAGTGCACGAAGACGATCGCCAGATCCCCCTCGCCGTGGACCTCGTATGCGATGGGCAGTCCGTCTGCAGAGGTCGTTGTGGCGGCCTGCGCGCCGGGGGTGAGGAGGAGCAGTGCGAGGGTGAGTGGGATCAACCGCATGACTCGTGGCCTCCGTTCCAATCGTCCCTTGGGGAGTCTACACGTGTACGCGGAGGTCACCCCTCCCCGCGCCTCAGCCGGACCGCCCGCACCTGATCCCCGTCCAGGGAGTTGTACAGCACCCAGAACGTGGAACCTACCGCGGTGGCGGCCGGGTTGTAGGGGCCGTCCGTGCGGCCGGATTCGAGGGACTGCGGCGCGGTCGCGAAGCCGGGGGCGCCTGCGTCACGGAGCAGGACGTACACGTCGGACCCGTCGCCGAGGTTGGATGCGAAGGCGATCAGGACGTCGAGGTCGTCGTTGACGGCCACGGCCGGTGAGAAGGCGGTGGTGTCGCCGAGGGGGAGATCCTCGAAGATGTCCGCGGCGGTGGCCAGATCGGGGTGCGTGATGTGGCGGTACTCGAGGCCGCGGTGCTGGCCCAGGGCGGAGCCGTCGTCGATCCAGTCGTTCCAGGCGACGTGGACACCCAGGTCGGCGTCCACGGCCACGTGGGACCACCCGGGATACCCCTGGCGGTCCTGTCCGTCGTGGTGGATGACGCGGGCGGCGAACTGCAGATCGGTGATGAGCTGCTCCCCGCTGGCGATGGTCTTCATGTAGATGTCGGGGCCGTAGTACGAGGTCCAGGCCGCACGGACCACGCCCTGGGCCTCGGCCGCGGCGATGGACGGGCCCTTGTTCTCGCTCCCGCCGGGGCCCATGTCCCAGTCGGCGTCGATGGGCGCGTCGGTGGGCAGCTCGTCGAACGTGACGCGGCCGATGGCCTGGAACCACTGGGACACGGCGGTGAAGGCGCCGCCGGCGAAGGTGATGTCCGGATGATTGACGCTGGTGGTGTCGGCCACGAACAGGGCCTGCTCGACGCCGCGGTAGCGCGCGCGGGTCTCCATGCAGCTGGTCAGGTCCCACACCACGGCGGGTTCGTCCTCGTCGTCGAGCGCGATGCGGGGGAAGAAGTACACCGAGCTCACGGCGAAGCTGTCGCACTGCAGGTCCGCGTCGCGGGTCTGCGCGACGATGTGGCCCTCGTAGTGGCCGTCGAAGGAGCACACGTAGACCTGGCCCCAGCCGTCGTAGCCGGTGAAGTACACGCGGCCGTCCGAGCCCGTGGTCGCGTCGAGGCGCGACAGGGCGAGCGGGGTGCCGCCGATGGACAGCGGGTGGTCGACGATCACCTCGTAGGGCCCGTCGCCGCCCGCGGTGTCGTCGTCGCCGGCGGTGGTGTCGTCGTCGCCGGCGGTGGTGTCGTCGTCGTCGCCGATGTCGTCGTCGCCGCCGTCGTCGTCGTCGGACACGAAGGTGTCGTCGTCCCAGCTCGACGAGCACGCGGCCACGGCCAGGCCGAGGCCAATCCACAGCAGGTGGCGAATCATGGGGCCCTCCTCCCAGGGTGTGGACATCATACGACGCGCGATCGCGACCTGCCGTAAACTGAAACCGAGGGAGGCCATGGCGCCGCTGGGTCACGAGGACAAACCGTTCGCGCCTGGATCCGTGGTGGATCAGTACAAGGTGGTGCGCCTGCTCGGCCGCGGGGGTATGGGCGAGGTGGTGATGGCGCGCGACGTGGAGCTCGGGCGCCGCGTCGCGCTGAAGATCATCAATCCTGCGCTGCTGGGCTCGGAAAAGGACGTGGCGCGGTTCCTGTTCGAGGCGCGCGCCACGGCACGGTTCAGCCACCCGCACATCGTGACCATCTACGGGGTGGGCCGCCACGAGGGTGTGCCCTACATGGCGCTGGAGTACCTCGAGGGACAGACCCTGCGCAGCCGCATGCGCGAGTCGAGCCTCGGGGAGCGCGAGGCGGTGCGCATCGCCCTGGCCGTGGCCGAGGCGCTGGAGGAGTCCCACGCCCACGACGTGCAGCACGGCGATCTCAAGCCCACCAACGTGCTGATCCCGCGGGACGGCCGGGTGCGGGTGCTCGACTTCGGGCTGGCGCGGGTGGTGGGCCGGTCACGGCGGCTCGAGGACGGGCGGGTGTCGGTGGACCCGGACGAGCTGGCCGGCGGGTCCGGCTCGGACTTCGCCTCCCCCCAGTACATGGCGCCGGAGCGCTGGCTGGACCAGGAGGCCACCGAGCTGTCGGACATCTGGTCGCTGGGGGCGATCCTGTTCGAGATGCTCGCCGGCCGGCGGCCCTACACGGAGACGGATCCCACCCAGCTGGGCACGCACATCACGGCGCCCGAGCCCGCTCCCCGCGTCGAGCGCTACCGCACGGTGCGCAGCGAGCTGACCGATGTGGTGGCGCGATGCCTGGAGAAGAAACCGCGCATGCGCCCGTCCGCCCGCGAGCTGTCCGGGCGCCTGCACGACCTGCTGGCCCGCCACGGCGCCGTGCACGCCCGTGAGGAGGCCCCGTACCGCGGCCTGCGACCGTTCTCCGAGCGCCACGCCCACGTGTTCTTCGGCCGTGACTCGGAGGTCGACGCGTTCCTCGAGCGGGTGCGCGAGCGCGGTGTGCTGCCCGTGGTCGGCGCGTCCGGCGTGGGCAAGAGCTCCTTCGTCCAGGCAGGCGTGATCCCGCGGCTGAGGGAGCAGGGGCGGTGGACCGTGGTGAGCCTGCGGCCCGGCCGGCGGCCTTTCGTGGACCTCGAGGCGGTGCTGAAGGAGCACGAGGAGCACGAGTACGTGGACGACTGGGACGAGCCGTCCACCTACTCGCTGCACATCACGCCCGAGCAGATGGAGGAGGCGGCGGACGCTCCGCCCGA
This sequence comes from uncultured Rickettsiales bacterium, assembly GCA_964558555.1. Taxonomy (GTDB): domain Bacteria; phylum Myxococcota_A; class UBA796; order UBA9615; family CAYRNR01; genus CAYRNR01. The sequence continues at coordinate 37,254 of CAZLEO010000031.1, forward strand.
CGAGCTCGGCGGACCCCTGGCCCATCGCCTGCGCGACGCGCCGACCCAGCTGAACCTGGTGCTGGAGGAGATCGCCGAGAAAACCAAGACGCGGCTGCTGCTGTTCGTGGATCAGCTCGAGGAGCTGTACACCCTGGTGGAGGACGAGGAGATCCAGCGGCGGTTCATGCTGGCCATCACCTCGGCCGCGGACGATCCCCAGTCGCCGATACGGGTGATCTTCACGGTGCGCGACGACTTCCTCGGCCGCCTGCACCAGGGCGAGGGCATGCGGCAGGCCCTGAGCCAGGTGACCGTGCTGCAGCGGCCCGACGCGACGGCCATGGAGCAGATGCTGCTGCAGCCCCTGCGGTCGGTGGGGTACACGCTCGACGATCCCGCCGTGATCCCGCACATGATCGAGTCGGTGCACGACGAGCCGGCGTGCCTGCCCCTGCTGCAGTTCACCGCGCGTCAGCTGTGGGACCGCCGCGATCAGGAGAAGCGGCAGCTGCGACGCGCCACCTACGACGCCATGGGCGGCGTGGCCGGCGCCCTGGCCCGTCACGCCGACGGGTTGCTCGAGGGGTTGCCCCCGCGGGACGTCAAGCAGGCGCGCAAGATCCTGCTGCGGCTGGTCACCCCCGAAGGGACGCGCCGCGTCCTGCCGGTGAGCCAGGTCATCGAGGGCGGCGGCAAGCGCGCCACCCGGGTGTTGGGACAGCTCGTGGACGCACGGCTCGTGGTGGTGCGCAAGTCCAGCGGCCAGGAGGGCGAGTCGGAGCTCGAGCTGGTGCACGAGTCGCTCATCCGCAGCTGGTCGCGCCTGGCCCGCTGGATCGACGAGTCGCGCGAGGAGATCGCCGTCCTCTCGCAGCTGATCCAGGTGGCCGAGCTGTGGCTGCAGCGCGGCCGCAAGAACGAGGAGCTGTGGCACGGTGAGGCCCTCCACGAGGCCCACCGCGCCCTGAGCCGATCCTCCATGGGCATCCCCGAGGTGGTGGAGGCTTTCCTGCGCGCGGGCCTGCGCAAGGACGACCGCATTCGCCGCCGCAAGCGCATCCTCGTGGAGGTGGGGGTGGGCCTGCTGGCGCTGATCGCCCTGTCCTCGGCCGTGGTCGCGTGGATCATGGGCGAGAACAAGGCCGAGATGAAGCGTCAGAAGGACCGCGCCGAGGTCCAGTGGGTGCTGGCCGAGTCCAGGCGCGCCGAGGCCCAGCGGGAGGGGGCGCGCGGCGCGCTGGAGCGCGGCGCCATGCTCGAGGCCAAGGCCAAGATCCGTGGCTCGCTGGAGACCGAGGACTCCCTGCTCGGCCGCGCCCTGTGGTGGCGCGTGGGGCGGACGCCGCTGGTCTGGGGCCGCGAGCTGGGGACGTTCATCTACAAGGTGGCGTGGTCCCCCGACGGCGAGACCCTCGCCGCGGCTTGCCAGGACCGCTGCATCTACCTCCTCGAGGGCCGCACGGAGGCCGTGCGCGTCCTGCGCGGCCACCGGGAGCAGGTGGCCGCGGTGGACTTCTCCCCCGACGGGACGCTCCTCGCGTCGGGGTCGTGGGACGCCAGCGTGCGGATCTGGGATCTCACAGGGGGGACGTCGCGGGTCCTGCCGGGGCACAAGGGCCGCGTCAACGACGTCCACTTCAGCCCGGACGGCACCCTGCTGGCCACGACGGCCAACGACAACCTCACGCGCCTGATGGACCTGGACGGCCGCATCGTCTTCGAGGGGCCGGGCGCCCGCAACAGCGGCGTGGCGTTCAGCTCGGACGGCACCTGGCTGGCCGCCGGGACCGCCGAGGGGGGCGTCCAGCTGTTCGACGTGGCCGCGCGTGAGCTGGAGCACACCTGGCCCGGCCACGAGTCGTCCGTGGCCGGCGTGGCGTTCGATCCCCATGGACGCCATCTGGCGTCGTACAGCCTGGACCACGACATCCGCGTCTGGTCCGTTCCGGCGGGCGAGGAGGTCGCCGCGTTGCTGGGGCACACCCAGCCCATCACGGCGCTGGCCTTCCTCGGCGACGGCGACCACCTGGTCTCGGCGAGCAATGACGGCACCCTGCGGCTGTGGTCCATCGAGGACGGATCCCAGCAGCAGCTGATCGCTGGCGAGGCCGTGTCCGCGCGCGCGGCCGACCTCGCGCCGGACGGCCGGCGCCTGGCCATGGCCAGCTTCGACAAGGCCCTGCGCGTGTGGAACCTCCCCGTGGCGCAGGAGCAGGGGGACGTGGTCGGTGGGCACACGGACGCCATCTACGGGCTCTCGTTCGGCCTCGACGACGCCACGGTGTACTCGGCGAGCCTGGATGGGTCCGTGCGCGCCTGGGACGTGACCTCGGGCGCACCCATCGGCTCCTTCGACGGCCACACCCACGGCGTCTGCGGCGTGGCCACGACCCCGGCGGGCGATCGGATGATCTCGGGCAGCATCGACGGCACGGTGCGCGTGTGGGACACGGAGTCGGGATCGGAGCTGGCCGTGCTGTCGGGGCATTCGGCGCGGGTCTGGGGCGTGGCCGTGAGCCCGGACGGGCGATCGGCGGCCTCGGCGGGGTCGGACAAGACCGTGCGCGTCTGGGATATCGACAGCGGCCGCGAGGTGCACCGCCTCCACGGCCACCCGGGGGGCGCCACCACGGTCTCGTTCAGCCCCGATGGCGCGCGGCTGGCCACGTCGGGCCTGGACGACACGGTGCTGATCTGGCGGCTCGCCACGGGCGCGGTGGAGCGACGCCTGACGGGCCACGCCGGGGAGGTCATGGGCCTCGCCTTCAGCCCGGACGGCCGGACCGTGGCCACCGGCAGCTTCGACCGATCCGTTCGACTGTGGGATCTCGTCAGCGGACGCAGCAGGATCCTGGGCGAGCACGACGCCCGGGTGCACGGTATCGCGTTCGATCCCACCGGCACGCACCTGGGCACGAGCTGCGCGGATGGCTCGGCCCGCGTCTGGGACGTGCGCAGCGGTGAGTACGTGGCCCTGGCCGGGCACCTCGACGAGGCGAACACCCTGGCGTTCAGTCGCGACGGCCGCACCGTGGCCACCGGCGGCGACGATCGGACCGTGCGCCTGTGGGATGCGCAGACCGGAGAGCCCGTGTGGCGCGGCACGGCGCTGCTGCCGGCCCCGCCCCGCCTGCTCGGACACCTCGGGTGGGTGTCGCTGGATCCGGACGTACACACCAGCCCCGCGCCCTCCGCCTGGACCCGATCGGTCGAGGCGCGCGCGGTGCAGGCCACCGTGAGTGCCGATGCGCGCACCGGATGCCTCGTCACCCGTGTCGGTACCCTCGAGGTCTGGGAGACGGCCGGGGACGCGCCCGGTGCGAGCCGCGCGCTGGCGTCCGTGGACCGCCTCGTCGCCGCTCGGGAGGGCTGCGCCACCCTGTCGTCCGGGAGCGCCGTCCTGCACCGCCGGGACGGGACCGTCGTCGAGCTGGCCCAGGACGGCCGCGCCCTGAGCGCGGACGCGGGCGGCCTGCTGGTCGCCACGCTGACGCAGGTGTTGAGCTTCTCGTCCGAGGGCGAGCAGGTCGGCACGGTCGAGGCGGGCCCCGGCGTGTCGGCGGTCGCCCGGAGCGGCGACTGGCTGCTGCTGGGCTACCAGGACGGCAACATCGAGCGGTTCACCCTGAGCCACGGCACCGCCCGCCCGGGCCTGCACCTCGAGGACACGGTGTCCTCGGAGGTCCTCGCGCTCGCGGCAGGTCCCATGGGCACCGTGGTCGCCGGGCACGCCAACGGCCGCGTCGGCCTGTGGAGCCTCGACAACGGCCTGCTGCTGGAGGACGCCTCGCTCCACGGCCCGGTGATCCACCTCGGCGTGCTCGGCGACAGCCTCGTCGCCGCCACCGGCCTCGGGGATCACCTCCGCTGGGAGCTCGACACCCTGACCATGGACCGCTGCGATCTGCTGCGCGAGGTCTGGGACGACGTCCCGGTCGTGTGGGAGAACGGCCTGCCCGTGCCCACGGAGCGGCCGGAGGATCACGAGTGTGCGGGGGAGACGGAATCCTGAACGGTCGTGCGTTCGCGGGACCCCTGCCGATCAGTCCTCGTCCAGCCCCAGATGGAACGTCAGCTTGTTGCCCGCGATGACGATCTTGTCGCCGGATTCCAGGTCGGCGGCGGACGTGGACTTGCCGTTGACCTCGACCTTGGCGAAGAAGCCCTTGGCGCGGATGGCGTACTCCTCCTCGCCCTCGCGGATCACCTCGGCCATGACCTTGGTCTTGCCCTTGGGGTGGGTGCCCAGGGAGGCCTTCACCGGCCCGAAGCCCACCTGCGTCACCTCGGAGTCCAGCGGCAACACGTGCCGGTCGTTGCCCGCGAACAGCAGCAGGTGAGGCCGTGTACGCGCCAGCGCCTCGGCCTGGACCCGCCGCAGCACCGCCGGCGCCACCTGCCGCGTCGACGCCTCCTCCGTCTCGTCCGGCGCGGGCAGCGCGTCCATCTCGCTGGTGGTCAGCGCCCAGGCGGGGAGCTCCGGGATCACCTCTGGCGCGTCGTTCTGCCCACCGGGCTCGAAGATCATCAGCGCCTTGCCCACCTGGATGTACGCCTGCTCCTTGAGGGAGACGCGGTACTCGCGCCGGCCGTTGATGAACGTGCCGTTGGACGAGCCCAGGTCCTCCAACAGGTAGCTGCCGGCCCCCTCCGGCATCAGCCTGAAGTGCTGCCGCGACGCGGGCGCGTCCCTGAGCACCAGGTCGCAGATCTTCTCGCGGCCCACGATGTAGACCTGCTTGCCCAGCTCCAGTGTCTCGATGCGTTTGCTGTTTCGGTACAGGTGCAATCGGGCCATGGCAGCTCCCCTCGAAACGCTACCCGACGATCATGCCAATTCCGGACTCAAACGTGGGGTAAAAGAGTGGTCGTCCTTTTTCCATTCACCCAGGAGGAACCCGTGAGCACGTCCTTCCACCTGCTGCAGCGCGACTCGCGCGGCTACTGCGACATGCACGATCTGACCCACGACGTGGAGGTGTGCATCGACGAGTCGGGCATCACCGAGGGGATGGTGGTGGTGTCGGTGCCGGGGAGCACCGCGTCGATCACCACCATCGAGTTCGAGTCCGGAGCCCTGCAGGACCTGTCCGACGCGATCGGCCGCCTGGCTCCGGAGGACATGCACTACGCCCACGACGCGCGGTGGGGGGACGGCAACGGCTTCTCCCACGTGCGCGCGGCCCTGATGGGTCCGTCGGCGAGCTTGCCCATCCACCAGGGTCGGCTCGTCCGGGGCACCTGGCAGCAGGTGCTTCTCGTGGACTTCGACAACGGTCCGCGGCAGCGGCGTATCGCGGTGCAGGTGATCGGGGAGTAGAAACCTGCCGCCGTGGGGACGTCCGGTGGTAGAGTCCGGACGGGATCTCGAGACGAATCAGGAGGGGCTGATGTCCAGGTGGATTCTCGTACTACTGATGTCGATGGTCGGATTGGGCGTCCTCGCGGGCTGTGAGGACGACCGCCGCTACACCACCACCCAGCCACGCGCCGTCGCGGCCGGGGTGTGCGACTCGCTCGTGCACGAGACCACGTCGCTGGCCGACGAGTACACCTTCGATCAGGACTGCGCGGTGGACTACCTGCGGACCGCGGGGTGTGACTTCGGCCTCGACCCGAACGAGGACGGCGAGCGCATCGCGTCCAGCGCCATCGAGGACATGCACAACGATCCCGCGAACTGTACGCGGGGGCTCAGCTGCAGCGGCTGCGAGGACGGCGACAGCCTCGAGTCGGTCGGCACGTGCGCGGAGCTGGCCCGCTTCTCTCACTTCACCGAGAGCGAGTGGCGCGACCTGCAGCACCAGTGTCCGGTCCAGCAGCAGCCCGATCCCGATGGCTGCGCCATCGAGGGTGTGCAGTTCTCGGCCGACGAGATGGAGTGCGCGTTCCAGTTCTTCTCGGGCATGACGTGCGAGGAGTGCTTCGATCTCTTCGACTCGCGGGTGTGCGAGGACGCCTTCAACGACGAGGACGTCTGCCGCCGCGGCGCGATGTGCACCGGGTGCGACGACGGCGACTCGCGTGACAACGGCGTGTCCTGCGAGGAGATCGCCGGGTACTCCTACTTCGGCCCGGTGGCCGCCGGGGTCCTCCTGGACCACGTGCTGGCGTACCCCTGCGAGGAGGCCTGCGAACCCGCGTGCAACGGCCGCACGTGCGGAGACGACGGCTGCGGGGGAACGTGCGGCGCCTGCGCTGACGACGAGACCTGCGACAACCAGGGGCTCTGTTCACCCGCCGGCTGCACCATCGAGGGGACGTACTTCGAGGACTGGCAGGTGACCTGCAGCCAGACCTTCTTCGAGAACGCCACCTGCGACGAGTGCAACGCCGTGCTCGACTCGCGCACCTGCGAGGACGCCATCGACGACGCCGCGGCCTGCCAGATCGGCGGCACCTGCACCGGGTGCGACGACGGCGACACCCGCGACGACGGCGTCACCTGTGAGGAGATCGCCGCGTACTCCTACTTCGGCGCTGCCGCGGGCCAGGCCCTGTTCGAGTACGTCAACGCCGACCCGAGCTGCGGCGAGCCCGACCTCGTGGTCGAGGGCATCCCCCTCACCCAGGAGCAGGCCGCGGCCATCCTCGTCACGGCCAACGGCGCCTCCCAGCACCAGCTCGACGAGGAGGCCGGACTCGACGCCCGCGCCGCGACCAACATCGTCGAGACCCGCCCCCTCGCCACCATCGAAGAACTCGCGGCCGTGTCCTACGTCGGCGCCACGGCCATCGGCCTGCTGCGCGACTACGCGGAGATCTGGGAGGCACCGGAAGAGCCCGAGGAGCCCGACCCCGATCCCGACGCCGGCTGCGACGCCATCACCGTGGCCACCCACGCCAACGCCGACGTCACCGACTTCGCCCGCCTCATCGAGCTGGGCACCATGCTCGACTGGCCGGCCTACGAGCTCCACTCCGTTCAGGCCGCCGGCTGCCCGACCTTCATGGACGACGTGGCCACCCAGGACGAGATGCTGTGGGCCCTGTGGGACCAGACCTACTACTGGAACCGCGACGACGTGCCCGCCCACATGCTCGACAACGGCGCCTGGACCACGGGCGGCAGCCAGTTCCAGTCGGCGCTGGCGCGGGCCCTGGTGGTCCTCGGCGAGCGCATCGACGACGGCGACTGGGACCCCGACGCCACCCCCGAAGGCGCGGACCTCTACGCCCGCCGCCAGGCCCTGGTCGACGCCATGAGCGCCGGGGTGATCGCCGATCCGGGCAACTACGTGGAGATCTTCATGGGGATCGAGGCGTGCGAGTGCTCCGAGGAGGCTGTCGGGCTGGTGAATCTCACCGATCTGACGGTGATCATCGTGCACCAGACGCCGCGCTGCTAGCCGGTCACCGGGAACAGCAGCGGCACCAGCACCACCATCAGGATCAGCAGCACGATCGTCAGGGGTGTGCCCACCCGAAGGTAGTCCATCGTCTTGTAGCCGCCCGAGCCCATGACCAGCAGGTTGGCCTTGTGGGAGAACGGCGTCATGAACGCCGCCGAAGCGGCGAGGGCGACGCCCATCATCAGGGTGTGGGGGTTGATGTCGAGGGTGGCGGCGGCCTCGAGGACGACGGGGGTCATCATGACCACGGCGGGGGCGCCGTCGAGGCACTGGCTGAGGATGGACGACAGGGTGAACATCCCGGCCATGGTGGCGTGGGGGCCGTAGGGGCCGGTGGCGGCGGAGACGGCGTCCGAGGCGAGCATGGCCGCCCCCGTCTTCTCCAGCGCGAGGCCCATGGGCAGGATGGCGGCGACGAGGAAGACGGCCTTCCACTCCACGGCCCGGTACGCCTCCTCCATCTTGATGGCGCCGAGTAACACCACGAGGGTGGCGGCGGTGAACGCCGCGACGTGGATGGGCTGGAAGCCGGTCACGACCATGAGGATCATCACGCCCAGGGAACCGACGGCCACGGGCGCCTTGGCGGTGCGGCGCTGCTCCTGGGCGGACGAGGACAGCACGACGAAGTCGGGGCTGGAGCCGAGCAGGCGGATACGGTTGAAGCGCCCCTGGACCAGCAAGGCGTCGCCGAAGCGCAGCTTCTGATGGGCGAGCTCCTCCTTGATCGCGTGGCCCTTGCGCCAGATGGCCAGGACCTGAAGCCCGTGGTGATCGCGGAAATCGACCTCGGCCAGGGTGTGCCCCTCGACGCGCGATCGCGGCGAGAGCGTCACCTCCACCATGCCCACGTCGTCGGACTCGAAGCCGGCACGGGAGATGTCCTGGCGTAGCTGCGCGTTCCCCAGCTCGAGCAGCGTGCGCACGCGGTCCGGATCGCCGGCCACGAGGAGCTGGTCGCCGGTGCGGATACGCGTGTCCGGGCTGGCCGCGTGGATGGAGTCACCGTCGCGACCCACGCCGGCCACCGTCAGCCCTGCCAGCTCCTTGACGTGGCTGTCGCGGATGCGCGTGCCGACCAGCGGCGAGCCCGCGTGGACGCGCAGCAGGAAGAGGTGTCCGTACAGGTCGGGCATGGTGGTGGGATCCACGTCACGGGCCACGACGCCATCGGGGGGCGTGGTCCCGTCGAGCTGGGCTCGCGTGCCGACCGTGAGCAGCTCGTCCCCGGGCCGGATGGCCTGATCGCCCAGGTCGGAGTCCAGGATGTCGTCGCCGCGCCGGATGCCGATCACGAGGGAGCCGTGGCGTTCGCGGAACCTGGCGTCCCGTAGCGTGCTGCCGACCAGGAGTGCGCCCTCGCCGACGCGTAACGACCTGCAGCCGATGTCCCCCCAGGCGTCCGCGAGGAAGTCGGGCGTCGGATCGTCCAGCTCGATGCCGTGACCACCGAAGAGCTCGCGGACCTGATCGAGCTGGCCTTCGACGATGAGCTCGTCGCCCGCGTAGACCACCGTGTCGGCGCCGGGGGCGAGGGTTCGCTGGCCGTCGCGGACGATGCCGACCACCTGGGCATGCAGGGTGCTGCCCAGGCGCGCCTCGCCCAGGGTCCGCCCGACGAGGGTCGAGCCCTGCGGGACCCGGATGCCGACGAGGGAAGCGGTGAGGTCGTACACGCGCGTCAGGTCCACGGCCGAGCCTGCGTCGCCGGACAGGGTGCGGTTCGGTAGCAGCCAGCGGCCCACGGTGATCATGTAGATGACGCCCACCGCCAGGAGGACCGCGCCCACGGGCGTGAACTCGAACAGGCCGAAGGGCTCGAGGCCGCGCTCGCGCAGCAGGTCGGCGGCGAGGATGTTGGGTGGCGTCCCGACCAGGGTCATGGTGCCGCCGAGGATCGCGCCGAAGGACAGGGGCATGAACAGGCGCGACGCGGCGATGCCCGTGCGCCGGGCGATGGACGCGACCGCGGGGAGCAGGACGGCCACCGCGGCCACGTTGTTCATGAACGCCGACAGCACGCCGGCCACCACCATGATCGCCACCACCAGCAGGATCTCGCGATTGCCGATGATGCGATGGACACGCCCGCCGATGATGTCTGCCACGCCCGTGTGGAGCAGCGCGGCGCTGACGAAGAAGATCGACAGCATGGTGATCACCGCGGGCGAGGCGAACCCGGTGAACGCCTCGGACGGCGTGACGTAGCCGCCCAGCGTCAGCACCACCAGCCCCAGGAAGGCGGTGAGCTCGATGGGCAGCTTCTCGGTGAAGAACAGCACGGCCATGACGAACACGACGGCGAACAGGATGCCGATCTCGACGGTCATGGCCGGTGGGCTCCCCCTGCGAGCGAGGCTCGCGGCTCCGGTGGACGGCTGTGGTGGTCTGGGTTTTGGTTCATACTGTAAGTTCTCAATCGGTCCGAGGACAGGTCCATCGAGGAGAATTCATGGAACCGCGACCAGGCGCATTGACGGCAGTCGGCATCGTGCAGCTCATCTCCGGCGGGCTCAACGTGGCCATGATGTGGTGGTTGGCCGGTACGGTGGGGGCCACGCTGGGTGGCATGTGCACCG
>CAZLEO010000032.1:0-30992 GCA_964558555.1 uncultured Rickettsiales bacterium
GTGGTCAGCTCGTTGAGCCGTTCGCCGAGCTGCGTGACGTTGTCCGAGTACACGTCCTCGCTGGAACTTCCCGTCCAACCCGTGTCCATGCTCTGGCCCAGCGAGGACAGGCACTCCGCCGGGGTCATCCGCTGGTAGTAGCTGGTGCGGAAGCCGGTCAGATCGCGGTAGATCAGCTTGACCGGCTGCATCACGATCATCAGCAACACCACCGCCGCCACGTACTTCAACGGAATGCGCCGCGTGTGCGTCAGGTGGGTCAGCCCCACCACGATCACGGGGTACATCGCGTGCTCCATGCGGCCGGACATCACCCCCACGGCCACCGCGGCGATCACGAACAGGGCGTACGCCGCGTCGAACCAGGGAGCCGTGGGGTGCTGCTGGCGTTCGAAGATCATGAACAGCTGGATCAGCGTGGGCGAGAACACGGAGACCGCGACGTACCGCAGCGGCGCGCTGGACCGCTCGAGCCACATGAGTTCGTACGAGATCGCCAGCGACACGACCCCCGCCACCACCAGGAGAAGCTGCGACGTGGGCACGGTGGAGGCCTTCCCCCCGATCCGCGGGCCCACCCGTGCGGTCAGGGCGAACGCGCCGAGCAGCGCGCCCAGGAACACCAGATTGCCCAGCATCGAGGCGTCGATGGCTCCGGAATTGCGCAGCACCGAGAACGGGTACAGGACCAGCGATTCCCCCTCGTAGAACACCGGGAAGGCCCAGTACACGTAGTACTGCAGCATCGCCCAGGGGAGGATGGGTAGCTCCTGCCGACCCGCTCGAACGGTCCGCACCAGCACGATCCACGTCAGCACACCCATGGCCCCGGCCATCGCGGCCTGCCGTGGCAGGTAGTCGGGGTGCCTCAGCGCCACGTGCAACACCAGCACGATCGCGGAGCCGGCGACGTACACCGCCGGCATCCGCGCCAGGCGCTGGACCAGTCCCCCGAACTCGAGGGGTGTTCGGTCCGGGTTGTCCGGACCGGGATGGGTCCGATGCCAGCTCACCCGATCACGTCGTAACCCAGGGAGTTACATCCGGTCGGCGACTCGGGTTCTCCGCGAGACACGGCGGCGTGCAGCAGCCGGCGGTGCCAGCCCGTGCGGGCGCAGTAGCCCTCGTAGGACTCCGTGCGCCAGTTGAAGTCGTCCTGCCAGACCCGCTGCGGCCCGATGTAGCGGACCGCGCAATCCACAAGAAACCCACCCGTGGTGGCGGGCCGGCCCGGCGGCCCGACCGTCGGTGGCGCCAGCAGCCGCACGCCGCGCTCGCGGCAGCGGGCCTCGATGAGGCGGATCAACTGCGCATATCGGTTCGCGTGCGGGAGCAGGTCGCCGACCTCGTACGCCGTGTCCCCCATGTCCACCATGGGCCGGATCTGCAGCGTGTCGACGGGGTAGCCGCCGAATTCGTCGAAGAGCACCTCGAGTTCGTCGAGGTTGTCGGGGTTGACCACGAAGTTCAGGCGCAGCGCCGGGCGGGCGCTGTCTGCGCCGGCCCGGGCGCGAGCGAGGATCCCCAGCACCTCGTGAAGCCGGGCGTGGGATGCCCCGACCATCATCCGCTCGTACGTGTCCGCGCGTATCCCGTGCACGGACAGGGTGATCTCGTCGAGGCCGCCGGCCTGCAGAGCGTCCACCTGCATGGAGTCCAGCCGCTGGCCGTTCGTGGTCAGCCCCACCCAGGGGACGCGGTGCCGCCCCTTGGCCCACCGGACGACGTCGATGTAGCTGGAGTGGAGGGTGGGCTCCGAGCCGCAGCCCACCACCACCTGAAGGGCCCGGCCGAAGAACAGCGCGGCGATGCGCGAGAGCTCGGCCTCCGTGAACTGGCCGCGGTGCCGCGCGCGCGCCGCAGGATCGCTGTAGTGGCACATGGCGCAGCGCAGATTACAGGCCAGGATCGGGTCGAGCCGTACCGACAGGTGCCGCGCGCGCAGCTGATGGGCGGCGACGAGGCCGAGGACGGTCAGGCGCCAGTGTGCGGTGAGTCTGGCCGGACGAACCAGCGAGTACAACGTACCCATGGGACACCGCCTCCGCCCCGCGGTTCCTAACGCTAGAAACGCCGTTTCCCGGACTTGGGGGACTCGAGGAGGTGAAATTCGAGCGGGAGGGGCTCAGCCCCCGAGGCGGTCGGCGAGGCGCTTGATGTGTCCGCGGGCCACGCCGCGCACGGCACAGCCGAGCTCCAGGTAGCGCACGATGCGGGCGTCGTCGAGGATGCCGAAGGCGTCCACCACGGCGACGGGGCCGCCCGCCTGCTTCACCACCCACGCGGGATCGAGGGTCTTGTACTGGGCGTGCCGCACGGCGAACACCACGGCGTTGACGCCGCTGAGGGCGGCGGGCAGATCCTCGAGGACCTCGAGCACGGACAGCTCCTGCTGGCGGCGGAAGTGGCGCGCCAGGGAGTGGTCGTAGTCGCTGTCCTGGTGGCGCATCTCGTTCCACACCCGCACGTAGGGGTCGTGCACCGACATGTACGCGCCCTTCTCGTGGGCCTTGCGCACGATCAGCTCCGACGGGGAGTAGCGGGTGTCGCCCACGTCCTCGCGGTACGAGCACCCCAGCATGAGCACGCGCGCGCCCTCGAGCTGGTGACCGAGCTCGTGCAGGGCCTCGCCCACCAGGTCCACCACGTGGAAGCCGCGGGTGTCGTTGATGTCGATGGCGTGCGGGGTCAGCGCGAAGATGTCGCGGTTGCTGCCCAGCAGGTAGCGGTGGGACCACAGGCCGAAGCCACCGTCCTTGGGCAGACAATACCCACCCACGCCCGGGCCGGAGAACAGCATGTTGCGGTGCGTGGGCCGCATCTTGATGGCCTCGATGACCTTGACCAGGTCCACGCCGTGCTCCTCGGCGAAGTCGCCCCACTCGGCCGAGAACGCGATGCAGGTGGCGCGGAAGCTGTTCTCCATGACCTTGGCGGTCTCGGACTCCACCGGCGAGTCCAGCACGGTCAGGGGAAACTCCTCGGTGTTGAGCACGTTGCGCAGGAACTGCTCGCAGCGCTCGGAGCTGCGCGCGTCCACCCCGGCGCACACGCGCCAGAAGTCGCGGATGGAGCTGACGTACTCGCGGCCCGGCATGACCCGCTCGAAGGAGTGGGCCACCACGGGCGACGTGCCCAGGTTCCGCTGCTTGAAGCGCTTGTCGAGGATGGGGAACACCACGTTCTCGGTGGTGCCCGGCGGCACGGTGGTCTCGACCAGCACCAGGGCGTGGGGCGGGATGTAGTCGCCGATGGTCTTGATGGCGGCGCGGAAGGCCGCGATCTCCACCGTGGCCATGGTCACGTTGGCCAGACCCTTCTTGATGATGTCGCACTGCACGTCCACCACCACCACGTCGGCCAGGGACAGCACCTCCTCGTTGAACGACGCGGTGAAGGTGCCCTTGTCGGCCACCGTGCGCTCGACGATCTCGGGGACCTCGGGGTCCTCGGAGGCCAGCGGGCACACGCCGCGGTTGATCATCGGCACCTTCCAGTAGGAGCGGGCCGACGGGCGCTGCAGCCCGATGACGAAGTACTGGGGGTTGCCCTCGTCGTCCGTGGCGTCGGCGACGATGGCGGCCATGACCAGGCCCACGAAGCCCATCCCCATCACGACCACGATCTCGCGGCCCTGCTCGCGCTGCTGCTGAACCAGCGCCTTCACGCGGTCGAGCTCGGCCGGATAGTCCTCTCTCAGGGGGAGCGGGTGGACCTTGCCATCGGGGGCCATGGACGACGGTGTGCGGACGGGTTGCATGACCGGAATCCCTTCTCGTCAGCGGATGGCGGCCCAGCATAGCAGCGCGCACGCGATCTGTCTTTGACAGGTCTTTCCAACACCTCTACACTCCGCCGACTCAGACGCCGCCGCAGTTCAACTACGAGGTGACCCTCATGAGCGACGACGCCAAAGACGCCGGGTTCGACGTCAAGCGCCTGGTTCTCCTGCTCCTGGGCCCCGCCATCTTCTGCGCCGTGTACTTCTCTCCTGCATGGCCCGATGCCGTGGACCCCAACGGACAGCACTTCATCCTCACACCCCAGGGCAAGGCTGCGCTTGCGCTGTTCGGCCTCGCGGCCACCTGGTGGGTCACCGAGGTGGTGCCCATCGGCGTGACCTCCATCGTCATCGGCGTCGTCCAGGCCATGTTCTTCATCCGGCCCGACGTCATGCCGGTGCCGCCGGAGATGGTCGGCGGAGAGGTGGACTGGGATCAGATCAAGCCCATCTCGGGGGCCTGGCGGTCGTTCACCGACTTCCTTGCGCCATCGGTGTGGTTCATCTTCGGCTCGTTGAGCTTCGGCATGGTCTTCACCAAGGTGGGCCTGACCAAACGCATGGCCTACAAGATGCTGTCCATCGTGGGCGAGCGCACGTCCATGATCTACCTGGGCTGCTTCGTGCTGACGTCGGCCCTGACGCTGATCATGGCCCACACCGCCGTGGCCGCGACCATCTACCCCCTGCTGGTGGCCATCTACGCCCTGTACACCGACGACCCCCACAAGCCCACCAAGTTCGGCAAGGGCCTGTTCATGGGCATGGCCTTCGTGGCCGGCGCCGGGTCCATCATCACCCTGCTGGGCGCCGCCCGCGGCGCCGTGGCGCTGGGCTTCTACACGCAGATCACCGGCGACAAGGTCGGGTTCTTCCAGCTGACCTGGTACATGTTCCCCGTCGGCGTGCTGATGACGATCCTGCTCTGGGCCTTCTTCATGGTCTGGTACAAGCCCGAGCGGCCGACCATCCCCGGGCTCAAGGAGCGCTCCAAGGAGCTGTACGCCGAGCTCGGCCCCGTCCGCTTCCAGGAGATCCTGGCCCTGGTCATCGTGGGATCCGCCATCCTGGCCCTGGCCTCGCGGTCCTTCCTGCCCGACGGCCACTTCCTCAAGGAGATCGACAAGGCCGCCATCATCCTGCTGGCCACGGTGATGTTCTTCGTCTTCAAGATCCTCAAGCTCGAGGATCTCGAGTCCACCTCGTGGAACATCATCCTGCTGTTCGGCGGCGCCATGAGCATCGGCTACTGCCTGTGGCAGACCGGCGCCGCGTCCTGGCTCGCCATCAACTGGCTGGCCATGTTCGCCGACGCCCCCGGCTGGGTCTTCGTCATCTCCATCGCCTTCTTCGTCATGATCATGACCAACCTGATCATGAACGTGGCGGCCATCGCCATATCCATGCCCGTGGCCCTTGTGATCGCGCCCTACCTCAACGTGTCCCCCGAGGTGGTGGTGTTCTCGTCCCTGGTCACCGCCGGCATGCCGTTCCTGCTGCTGGTGGGCGCCGCACCCAACGCCATCGCCTACGCGTCGAAGCAGTTCACGTCCAAGGAGTTCTTCATCACGGGGATCCCCGCGTCGATCCTGCTGATGATCGTGGTGACGATCTTCGTCCTTGTCGTGTGGCCGCTGATGGGGATGCCGGTCAATATCGGCGGCGGCTAGAGATCCGGTTCCTCAAGGCGCTGCGCAGCAAGCGCGCCCCCCCCGCCAGTTTCCGTCCGAGATCCCCTGCAGACGCCGACTCGCGCAGCTGCCGCGCCAGGAACCGCGGGCGCGCGTAGAAGCGCCAGACCGCGGCCGCGTGCAGGCGCCGGATCGTCGCCTCGTCCAGCTGCTCCGATTCGACGATGGGGTACGACGTGGAGCGGACCTCGCCGTCGCCCGCCGCAGCGCTCAGCACCGAGCCCGGGTCGGGGGTGGGCATGGCAAACGAGGCCAGATCCGGGTCCAGCTCCATGGCCAGGTCGATGGTGCGCCGGACCGTGCCCTCGTCCTCTCCGGGCAGCCCGAGGATGAAGAATCCCAGCGTGGGCAGCCCGGCGCGACGGCACACGACGAAGGCCTCGCGCACCTGGGCCACGGTGAAGCCCTTGCGGTACCGCTCCAGGATACGATCGTCGCCGCTCTCCACCCCCAGCTGGATCAGCGCGCAGCCGCTGCCGACCATGGCTCGCACCGTCTCGTCGTCCAGCTGATCGGGCCTCGCCAGCGCGGTCCAGCGGAAGCCGAACTCGCGGCGGGTCATCTCCGCGCAGAGGTCCAGCAGGTAGCGGCGCGGGGTGGTGAAGGTGTAGTCGGCGAAGAACAGGTTGCGGATGCCCAGCCCGCGGACGTGCTCCAGCTCCTCGATCACCTGTTCCAGCGGCCGCCTGGCGTAGGGCAGCGCACCGCCCGCGCAGAACTCGCAGTGGTGGGCGCAGCCGATGGAGGTCAACACGGTGGTCAGACCGCCCGACCACCCCAGGGGGAGCGCGTAGTGCCGCGGGTCGATCAGCTCGTGCCGCGGCAGGGGATACTCGGCACAGAACGTGACCGGACCGCGCCGGACGTCGCCGGGCAGCAGGAGGTGGTCAGGGGTGGACGCGCCCCGGCGCAGGTAGTCGCTCAAGGCCGGCCCGGAGAAGTCCAGCAGCACAGCGTCCGCCGTGGGGAAGCGGCGGGTGAGGTCCGATCCCGCCAGCGGGCTACATCCCACCACGATGCGAAGATCGGGTAGCGCAGCGCGCAACCGGTCGCAGAACGTCGCGTCCGACGCCCAGGTGGCCTCGGCGGACAGCACGAACACGGCGGTGGGGCGGGCGGCGCTCAGCTCGTCGAGGCACGCGCGGGTGGAGAGCTGCCGCGCCACGGCGTCGATGACGCGCAGCTCGAACTCCCCGTGCAGCCAGCCGCTGGCCACCAGCAGGTCCGACGGCGGCCACAGGTAGTCCCCCTTGGGCACGAAGCTGCAGTAGTTGTCCCTGACCACCTGCCCATCGAAGGGAGGGTTGAGCAGGACGACGGTGCTGCGGCTGGCCGCGCAGTCACTGCGGTCGGGGGTCATCATGGTGTTCGGTTGCGCCTCGGGACCCCAAAACTCTAACGTCGCCCCCCGATCGGGGCAACCCGACGCGCCGACCCGCTAGCGGAGATTCCGCGCGGCACGCAGGTCGTCGTAGACCAGCCCCGACACCTCCCGGATCACGTCGCCGCGGGTGCGCGCGAACTCGTAGAGGCGGGGGTGGCGCCGAGTCCTCTCGACGATGCCGACGATCACATAAGGCGTCGCCATGCCCTGGTCGTCCCGCGCCACGAGGATGCCCATGTCGCCCACCAGGCGCGCCGTGGTGCCGGTCTTGTCGTACACGGCCGTGCCCGCGGGGATCTGGGGGACGCCCTTGTAGACGCGATCGCCGTTGGGCAGGTTCATCGCCCGCTTGATCTCGCCGGAGTGGGGCAGCTCGTCACGCCACAGGGCGCGCAGGAAGCGGGTGTAGTCCTCGGCCGAGGCGCGGTTGCGGTAGGTGCCGCCCCCCGGCGGGATCTTCTCGACCAGCTCCACCCCCGCGAGCATGTCGCCGTAGTTCTCACGCAGGATCTTGCGCGTGCCGGCCACGCCGCCGATCTGGTCGATGAACCAGTTGGTGGCCTCGTTGGAGCTGCTCTGCAGCATGGCCTCCAGGTTCGCCTTGCTGCGGGGGCCGTACACGAACCGCCCCCGCTCCACCTCGTGGAAGAACGCCAGGGCCACGAAGGGCTTGATCATGGACGCGCACTGCAGCTTCGCGTCCGAGTTGATCGCCACCAGGGTGCGGTCCTCGGCCAGGTCGTAGATCACCCACGCGGTGCGCTCGTCCGCACCGATGCCGCCCGACCCGCGGATGGCCTGGATGTGGTCGTTGACCGCGTCGCGCAGGCTCTGGTCCATCTTGTCGAACCGCAGGACGAGGTCCTCTTGAGGGGGATCGGCCGCGACCTCGGGTGGATCGGCGGCCGGCTGCGCGCTGGCGGTCGAGCTGTCCCTGACCACCACGGGATCCGCGGCCGTGATGACCTCGGGCGCGTGGGCCTGGACCGTCGGCTCCAGCGCCGCCTCCTTCGCCCCCTCGGCGTCGGCGTAGATGCGGTGGACGATGGAGTAGGTGCCGTCTGCCTCGCGCTGGATCACCAGGTCCCGCGCGGCGTCCCCGCCCAGGGCCTCGGCCACCTCGTCGAACCGCACCTCGCACACCGCGGCCTTCTCGCACTCGCCGTACCGCACGTGGTGCAACCGCTCGAAGCCCTTGTCGGCGAGCACGTCGGCCAGCAGATCGGTCCCGCCGAATGCCCGCTGCAGGATGCGGTGGTGGGCGTTGGCCACCTCCCGCGCCACGTCGGGATCCGAGCCGGAGCGGTCGTAGATGACGCCGTAGTTGCCGCTACCTCCCCGCACGATCTGCAGGTGGACCTCCACGTCCTCGCCCAGCTGCTCCGCCACGAGGTCGCGGTAGTCCAGCGCGCCGCGCAGGTACGGGGTCCAGATGTAGCCGATGTCGTGGCTGCCGTCCCCGGTCTCGGCAAGGGCGACCGCGGGCGTGGCCAGGGCCACGAACAGGATCGTCGACAGGATCGAACGGGCGAGGATCACGGGAACTCCTGCGGCGCACCTCTCCTACCAAGACGCCTCAGGGGGGGAACTAATTCGCGGCGGCTACATCTTGGTGTTGAAGGAGACGGAGAGGATCACGTCCTCCTGGTTGGCCACCTCGACCTCGACGCACAGGCCCAGGACGATGAAATCGCCGGCGTCCGCGCCGCCGTCGCAGCCCGCGCCGTCCTCGTCGAGCCACGAGTAGAGCTGCCACGTGCCGTCCGCGATGCCGGTGAGCTCGTAGGGCACCTCGTTGGTGGGCCAGGACATGTCCGCGTCCGCCAGCTCGAAGCTGGCCACCTCCGTACCGAAGTCGTCACAGGTACCCTGCAGGGACACACACAGGGTGCCAAAGCCATCGCCGCTGGGCGGGCACGTGGAGAATTCGCGGTTGATCACGCCGCTGATCACGGCGTCCGCCGCGACCGTGTCGTCGTCGTCGCCGGCGGTGGCGTCGTCGTCGTCGCCAGCTGTGGCGTCGTCGTCGTCCGCCGTGGCGTCGTCGTCGTCGCCGACGCCGGAGTCGTCGTCGTCGTCCGCCTCGCCGTCGCAGGCGGGCAGGGCCAGGCCGACGAGCAGCAGGGTCAACATCAGCGCGAGGGTCTTGGTCAGCTCGTTCATGGTGTCCTCCTCCAGGGGTGATCCATCCGAACTCTATAGGATGTCCGGCGATCGTGTCACGGGCCGGGCTTTGCCCGCCGGGCCGCGTGGTATCCTCGGCCCATGCCCACCGCCCCACGCGCGGCCCACCGCTGGATACCGCTGACGGTCCTCCTGGTCGCGGGTTGCACCCTCGACGAGCGCTGCCGCGAGAACCGGGACTGCCCGTCGCCCATGCTCTGCGACACGGTCGCTGGCGAGTGCGGGTACGAGTGCGAAACGGACGAGGACTGCGAGGGCGTGGGCTTCTCCTGCCTGGACCACACCTGTCAGTTCGACTGCTCCGACGGCGACCTGACCTGCCCCGACGACATGACCGCCATCTGCGGCTCGTTCTGCATCGACGTGTACGAGGCCTCCCGTCCCGACGCCACCGAGACCTCCGCCGGGACCGACTCCTCCCGCGCGGTCAGCCGGGCCGGCGTGCTGCCGTGGCAAACCGAGACCCTCGCTCCGGCCGACGCCGCAGCCGCCTGCGCAGCCGCGGGCAAGCGCCTGTGCCTGATGCGCGAGTGGGAGGTGGTCTGCTCCAACGTGGACGCCACGGCGTACGTCTACGGCGACGAGTACGATCCCGCCGTCTGCAACGCCATCGACACCCACTGCGATCCCGACTGCGGCGTGTACCCGGACTGCTACTGGGACTGCGAGTCCGACTACCGCGTGCTGCCCACGGGTTCCATGGACGGTTGCGTCGCCGAGTTCGGCGTGTACGACCTCAGCGGCAACGTCTGGGAGGCGGTGCAGGGGGACGACGGCGCCGACCACTTCCGCGGCGGCGCGTTCAACTGCGGTGATCCGGCCCTGGCCCACTCGTGCGCGTACGACGGCGTGGCGGCCGGGCCGTTCCCCTCGGCGCGGGGCTTCCGCTGCTGCGCCGATGGGGAGGACGGCGGATGAGACTGGCGTGCGCCCTGCTCGTCGCGCTGCTGGCCGGCCCCGCCCTCGCCGGGCAGCCCGCGCTCACCGGTGACGCCGAGCGCGCGCAGGCCCTGGCCTACCTCGAAGACGGCAACCGCCTGTGGGCGATCAAGACCTTGCTCGAGGCGCTGGAGGAGACGCCGAACGATCTGCAGACCCGCACCTGGGCGGTGTGGTTGCTGCTGCAGGACGGGGACCTGGACCGCGCGAGCCACCTGCTCGACACCGCCGAGGTGCCGGCGGACGGTCCCATGTACGGCCGGGTGCTGCTGCTCGACGCGGCCCTGGCGCAGGTGACGGACCGTCCCGAGGACGCGGTGGCGATCCTCGACGAGATCGGCGACCGCGACCGCACCCTGTTCGCCGAGGACCTGCAGCTGTTCGACGAGCTGCGCCGGGACCTCACCGGGGATCCCGGGCATCCCCTGAGCGGCCGCGTGCTGATCGGCGGCGGCTACACCTCCAACGCCAGCCAGAGCGCGCCCCAGGACATCGGCGCCGGGCAGGACCGGATCGGCTCGGCCCTGCTGAGCCTCGACGGCGTGCTCCGCGCCGAACCCTGGGCCTCCCCCCTCGTTCGTCCGGTGGGCGAGGCCCGCTTCAAGGCCCTCGCCCCCCTGGCCGAGGCGGCGCGCGGCATGTCGTACATGGACCTCGCCGGCCGCGCCGGTGGCGAGCTCGGCCGCACCGACGGCTTCCGCCTGCGCACCCTGTACAGCTACGAGATCCTCGCCGTGCGCGACGCCGGCTGGACCATGGTCGCCCACCGCGGCGAGATCGAGGCCGACGTCCCCGGCGGCGTCCAGGTCTTCCTCGGCATGGGCCGCCGCATCTACACCCACCTGCCCCGCACCCGCACCGAGGTGGACGGCGGGGTCGCCGCCGTGCTCCCCCTCGGCCGCGGCTGGAACCTCACCGCGGTCGCCGCCGGCCGGGTCCAGCAGGCGCGCAACGAGGCGTTCCACGATCGCGGCATCACCGGCCTGATCCGCCTGCGCATCCCCCTGCCCGCGGGCGCCATGATCAAGGCCCGCGTCCTGGCATCCGTGGACGTATTCCCCTACTCCGAGGCCTACTACGGTGAGGTCCGCCGCGACGCCATGCTCCGCGTCGAGGTCGGCCCCTGGGCCCCCCCCTGGCGCGGCTGGCGCGCCGGCCTCACCTACAACCTCGCCCACCGAGACTCCAGCGTCGACAACGCCACCGACACCTTCTCCTACACCGACCACCGCGTCGTCCTGCAGCTCCGCTGGGAGGGCTCCTTCGACCCCGAGCGCCCCCGCCGCGCCCCCACTTCTCGCGGATACCAGCCCCTGCCCTACGGCCTCGCGGGCGAGGATAGCGGCCTCGAGCGTGTGCAGGATCTGCTGCGGCAGGAGGATGGCGCGCGACGCGGGTCGCAGTGTGTCGATTAGTCGCGTGTCGACGACCTGCTGGACAGGGGGTATCGTTTGAGCATGGACGATCCGGGTGCCAGGTCCAGCGAGCGATACCGTCGCCGTGCCGCGCGCGACCGCATCCTCGAGGCACGCGAGGACGCTCGAATCGTCGAGGGACTCTCCCTCGAGCAGCGGGTGAAGATGCTCCAGGACGTCATCGAGCTCTCCTGGGCCTTCTTCCAGGCGAATCCACGCAAGGAGCAGCTGCTCGAACACCGCGACCCCGTTCCTCTGGACCTCCGTGAGAAGTGGGACCGAGCCGCAGAGAAGGTCGCTTGACCCTCCCCAGCACCCTCGCCGCGGCGCTCGCCGGCTCCCTCGAGCGCGCCGGAATCCCCTACGCGATCGGTGGCGCGCTGGCCTACGGCGTGTGGGCGATCCCGCGCGCCACGATGGACGTCGACATCAACGTCTTCGTGTCTGCCAGCGACTTCCGGCCAGCCCTCGAAACGCTCCGCGCGGCCGGTCTCGAGATCGACGAGGACGAGGCGCTCGCGACGGCCGCCGAGCGGGGAGACGCCATCGGATACTGCGGCGGTCTCCGCGTCGACCTGTTCGTCAACTCCATCCCGTTCCACGAGTCTGCCGCGACCCGGACCGTGCGCGTGCCATTTGCGGGCGCGAGCATCGTGGTCCTGTCCGCAGAGGACATCGCCACACTGAAGATGCTGTTCTTCAGGAGCAAGGACCTCAGCGACGTGGAACGCCTGCTCGTCGTGCAGGCGGCTGACCTCGACCGGGCGTACGTGCGCCACTGGCTGGTGGAGACGGTCGGTGAAGAAGACGCGCGTGTGCTCGAGTGGGATGCGCTCTGCGCGGCGGCCGACCTCGGTTCCTGACCCATCCACCCGACCCAGGGGATCAGAGGCAACCACCGCCAGGCGTGCACGTGAAGGTCTCGCCGGCGCCCAGCCCGGTGTACTCAGCGGTGTTGCGCACGCCCACGTCGAACGGCGTGTTGTCGTCGGCGCCGGAGCCCCAGTCGGTGTTCACCGAGTGCAGAATTGACCCCTCGTCGTCCATCAGCCAGCCCCCGCCGCCGGTGTTGATCGCTCCACCGTCGATCCCGTCCATCTGGACGCTGTTTCCCTCGAATCGACTGCGCCTGATCGCAAGCTCGGCGGCCGGTGCACCGTAGTTGCCGTGGTAAGAAATCGCTCCACCATCTCCGCTCGATCCGGTCACTCTGTTATCGAGGAAGGCGCAGGCCTCGATGGTCGTTGACGTCCCGAACGTCATGATCCCGCCGCCCTCGTGACCTCCACCGATCCAGGCCTCACCCAGGCCGTTCTGGATGGTCAGGTGGGAGACGGTGACCGCGCTCCCTTCGCCCACGTGGACCACGGTCCGGTATCCCTGTCCGTCGAGGATCGTGTTCGATGCGTCACCGCTGTAGGACGTGATCGTGAGATCGCGGTCGTCTCCGATGAAGACCTGGACCTCGTAGGTCCCGGGACAGATGTACAGGGTCTCGCCATCCGCGATCACGTCGACGGCGCTCGGGATCGACGCGAACTCTTGCCCGTTGACTACGGCGGCCACGTTCTCGCCCTGTCCGTCGCAGTCGCTGTCCACGCCGTCGCACGGCTCGTCCTCGGCCCCCGGATGGACGGCCGCGTCCGCATCGTCGCAGTCGCCTGCCTCCACGGTCCAGCCGTCACCGTCCTCGTCCGTTCCACTGGACGCGTCATCGTCTGCCACGTCGTCGTCGGTCACGCTTGAGTCGTCGTCCTGGGCGTCATCGTCTTGGTCGTCGTCCACGACCAGGTCGTCATCAGTCTGCTCTTGCTCCGGACACCCCTGGAACGCGAGCACGGTGATTACAGCCGCGAGTCGTCGCAACGTCGAAAACGACATGAACATCCCCTCGGGAGGTGGCGGACACCGTCCAGACGGTTCGTGAACGAGCGTATCAGTGATCCGAGGTACTGCCGGTCCTAGCCGCAGTAGCAGTCGTTCCCGGCCTGCGGGCTCTCGCAGTCCGAGATGGTGTCCTGGCCCGACACGTAGTAGCAGGTGTCGCTGTCACTGCCGTTGTTGCCGTCGATGGTGTCCTCGACTCCGTCGTTGTTGTTCCCGGCCCCCGAGCTGCCGCCGCTGCAGCGACCATCCGCAGGCGCGCTCGCAACAGTGGGCTCGCAGGCTCGTTCGATGAAGCGCTGTGCACGGCCGCAGGAGGCCGGCCTCACGGGATACAGCCCAGCGGTCAGATCAGATCACAGGTGAGCTTGCCGGCCTCGACGTTGCACACCATCTCCGTGTGCAGCTTGGTCGGCTCGTTGTCGCCGAGCTTCAGCTCACACCCCGACTTGCCCTCCAGCGACTGGGTCGCCCCGGCAGGCAGGGTGTGCTGCTCGGTCTTGCGGCCGCAGACCAGCTCGTAGGGGTATTCGACGGTGTCCTTGTTGGTGAGCTCGGGCGGGATGCCGTCGCAGGGGACCGCGGGGAGCGCCCAGCACAGCGCGACCGCGATGGCGGCGGCGAGCAGCGGCAGGTGAGCGGTCCGGGTCATCGAAGTCCCCTGAGATACACGATCGTCGTGATCCAGTTTGCCACGGCCGTGACCGCCAGGAAGACCATCGAGTGGAGGCTCAGCAGCGCCAGGCCGCTGATCCCGTTGCCGATGAAGCAGCCGCGGCCGAGGGTCGCGCCGGCGCCCACCAGCACGCCGCCGACCAGGGCCAGCAGCAGCGTCGTGGGATCGGCGGAGCGTAGTTTCCACGTCCGTTGCACCATCGAGGACACCAGGGAACCCACGACGATTCCGCCCACCAGGGCCACCATCCAGGTCGACCCCTCGATCTCGCCGGCGGTGAGCCAGGCGAAAGCGCCCTTGACCCCGCCCATGCCGCCCAGCGGGTAGTTGCGGCCCGCAGCGGAGGACAGCGGGTAGGCGGCCCAGCCCAGCACACCCACGAGGACCCCGGCGGCCATGGGCGACAGGCTGCGGCGGCTCCACGAGCCCCCGCCGCCCTGGCCGCCGCCCCCGCCGAACACGCGCAGGGCCACACCCAGCACGGCCACGCCCAGCACGCCGACACCGCCCGCGAACAGCGCGAAGTCGATCCCGGCGACCTCGTCCAGCCCGGCCGGCGGGCGGAACGTCTTCGTCCACGTCACCAGCGACTTCTTCAGCGACACGGCCGCGCCGTGGTCGAAGATCACCGCGCCGAAGGCGATCCCGGGCAGGGCCAGCATGGACGTCAGCCGGCCCTCGCCGGCCTTGTACAGGGTCCCGGTCACGCAGCCGCCGGCCAGCACCATGCCCACACCGAACAGCCCCCCGCCGGCGACGGCCGAGGCCAGCCGCATCGGCTTGGGGTTGATCACCACCAGGTCCAGCTGCGCCAGGACCGCGAACCCGACCATGGACACGAGCACGGCCGCGGCGATGCCCGCCAGGCCGCGCACGTCCCGGTGCAGCACCGCCGTGCTCAGCAGCGACGAGCCGCAGAAGCTCCCGCGCTGCAGCACCACGCCGAAGACGACGCCCAGCACCAGCCCGGTCAGTGCGGTCTCCATGTCAGCCTCCCTCGCCCCGCTCGTGGACCTCTTCGAGCACGTCCACGAGCTCCTCCACCTCCATCTCGCCGACGTACCTGCGCCCGTCGATGAAGAAAGTGGGTGTGCCCTCGACCCCGGCGTCCAGACCCGCCCGCTTGCCCGCAACCAGCGCCTCGGCCAGGGCCGGATCGGCCAGCGCCGCGGTGAACTCCGCGGCGTCGAGCCCCACGGTCTCGGCCCAGGCGGCCTGGGTGTCGAGGTCGAACCGGTCGAAGTGCGCGTAGCTCAGCCGCACGAACGCCCACTGTGCCCCCAGCTCCCGGGCGGCCAGGAACGCCAGCCCCGCCTCCTTGGAGTGGGGGTTGGAGCGCAGGGGGAAGACCACGAGGTGCAGCTTGACCTTGCCCGTCAGCGGGCCGTCGCGCACCGCCTCGATCATCGGCGGGATCATGCGCGCGCAGTGGTGGCCGCGGGCGTCGGCGAAGGCCACCAGGGTGATTGGCGCGTCCGGATCGCCGGTGGCCGGGTTCCCTTCCAGGTCGAAGTTCGCCGCAGGGTATCCGGGGAGCATGGTGCGCGCCCTGAGGGTCAGCGCCTGCCGTATCTGTTCGTCGTCCTGCCCCGCGGCCACCCGCCGGCACACGTTCGCCGCGATCCGCCCGGCCAGGGCGCACACGGGCTGCTGTTCCAGGCACGTCGCCAGGACCTGATCGCAGCAGTCGTGGATGTACACCGATCCCATCAGGGCCTCGGCCCGCGCAGCGTCCTGACCGTCCAGCGCCTCGCAGTCCGCCGTCGAGACCGCGGGCATCCACCACGCGACCAGCAGTGCGACGAGCCCGGCGCGGGTGATTCGAGGTCCCATCAGAACAGCAGCGCGAACCCGCCGCCGATCCGCAGATCGTCGAGCACGTAGGATGTGTGGTAGGCGTAGTGGCCCTCGGTGGAGTTGACCAGGAAGCCCACGGGCTCGGCCGTCGAACCCGCCAGGGTCGGCTCGCCGGGCACCTCGACGCGGGTGTAGCCCACCTCGAAGCTCAGCCGGAAGCCGTCGGCCAGGTTGACGTGGACGCCGCCGAACACGTCCAGGCCGGCGCGGAACTGGCTGGCGTGGGGATCGGCCAGGTCCGGGTCCGCGGCGTAGGTGTCGTTGGTGATCAGGACGTCCAGCTCGGCGGGCAGGTCCGTCTGCGTCCGCACGTTCATCAGCGCCGCGCCCACGCCGACGAAGGGCTGCACCCGGTGGAAGAAGGGGTAGGCGGGCGAGCCCTCGCCCACGGTGATCTCGTACTCGAACTCGATCAGCGCGCCCGCCGCGAAGGCCGACGCCGACACGGTCGCCGAGGTCAGCGAGTCGGGCACCTGGTACTGGTCGTAGTAGCCGATCTTGGCGGTGCCGTCCCCGGGGGGGTGGATCATCGCCGCGAACGCCACGCGGAAGCCCAGGCCGTGGCCCACCATCACGTGCAGGTAGGGCAGCACCAGGCCCGCGCCCGTGCCGAACGCCGCGTCGCCGCCGCCGTCCTGCTCCAGGGCGGCGAATCCGCAGAACCCCAGCCGGAACAGCCGCTTGTGGGGCGGCCGCGGGCCGTCGTCGCGGCCCTCGGGTACGTCCGAGATGCCGTCGATCTGCTCGCGCACCTCATCGGCGGTGGGGCCCTTGTCCTTGCCCCGGCGGGTGCGCATCTCCCGCGGCGGCGGGCCGTCGTCCATGTCGGCCAGGGCCTCGACCTCGTCCGGATCCACGAACAGCGCCGCGCAGGCCTCGGCCAGGACGGCGGGCAGCTCGTCGGTGTCCTGGGCGGTGACGTCCTCGCTGCCGACGAACTCACCGGCCTCGACGTCGTACAGCTTCAGCACCAGCGAGTAGGCGGAGTCGAACTCGATGGCGCTGCCCGCCACGACCCAGGTGGCGCCGATGGCCGCGCCCGTCTCCAGCGCGCAGTCCCCCTCGCAGCCCGCCAGGTCCGCGGCCTGCGCCTGGATCATGGCGCCCATGGCCACCGGGTCCATCACGCTCCACTCGACCAGGTCCAGGTGGTCGGCCGCGGCGGCCCGCACCATCTGCGTCAGCTCGTCGAGCTCGTCGGCGCCGAGGGTGTCGTCGCCGGCGAGATCCAGCACGGCGAGCCGGTTCGCGGCCTGCGCGCCGCTCCAGGGCAACACGCACAGCGCAACGATCAGCAGCAGTGACCGCCTCATAACAACCCCACCCACGGCACGATGCTCAGGAATCCCACGACAACCACCACAAAACCTCCACAGATCCCCCAGAAGCGCGTCCACGAGGTGATGGCCTGGCCGTCCACCTCCATGTCCGACAGGTCCACGAACTGGTGCACCGAGCGGCGGAACCAGCCGCGCGCCACGGTCTGCCCACCCACCGCGCTGCGCGCCTTGCCCAGGGCGAAGAACAGGTTGCCCAGCAGCGGGATCAGGCTCTCGTAGTTGAGGTTGACCAGGCCGCCGGAGCGGTCCTTCATGGTCACGTCCTCGCCGAAGTAGGCGCCCGCCTGGGCCTTGCCGATGATCTCGCCCTCGAGCTGCACCGGCCGCCCCCGCAGCGGGCTGGCGTAGGGATCGCACATCAGCTCGTACATGGTGGTCGGCTCGAAGTCCTTACCGACCGAGTAGCGGTACAGCCCCTTGAGGACCATGCCGCAGCCCAGGCCCAGCACCACCGCCGGGAAGAACGGCGCGTCGGGCACCACCAGCGCGCTGATCGCCGCCAGCAGCAGCCCCGCCGCCAGCCCGAGCCAGGGCGCGTAGTAGATGATCACCTCGACGAAGAATTTGCCCCAGAGCCGCCCCTTGTCGAGGTTGTTGCCCGCGCGGTCCACCGCGGCGAAGTCGAACAGGGGCTCCTTGCCCAGCTCCGCGGCGGACTCGTTGAGCGCCCGCAGCCGCTTGCCCGTCAGCGGGTGCGTGGACCCGAGTTCGGCCACCTTGGCCCACGGGTTGTACAGGTCGAACAACATCACCGGCGCGACCTTGGCAGCGTCGAAGCCGCCGCCGCCGGTCACCGGCACGGCCTCCGCCTTCAGCGCCGAGCTGCCGTCCGTGGGGTACTCCGTCGCCCGCAGGGCGTTGCCCACCGTGGCCGCGGCCTTGTGGTCGAAGATGCCCATGGCCCGCGTGGACTTGAGCAGCCGGCTCTCCTTGCCCGCGTTGGCCATCTCGGCCATGCCGTAGGCGATCTTCACCAGGGCTCGCTGCAGCGGCGCCGGATCCCCCACCGCGCGCGCCGCGAACCGATCCGCCAGGTACTCCCGCGACCGGCTCAGCAACAGCAGCAGGTACT
Organism: uncultured Rickettsiales bacterium; assembly: GCA_964558555.1. Taxonomy (GTDB): domain Bacteria; phylum Myxococcota_A; class UBA796; order UBA9615; family CAYRNR01; genus CAYRNR01. The sequence continues at coordinate 18,224 of CAZLEO010000032.1, forward strand.
GGCCGACCCAGGCGAAGATCAACGACAGCAACCCGATCAACGGCAACGGGTTGCGCTTGCCGCCGCGCAGCCGGATCAGGATGTGCCCCACCTCGTACAGGATCTGCAGCAGCGTCGCCGCCAGCGTCATCAGGATGAAGTCCAGGTGCTTGATGTGCCCCAGCTCGTGGGCGAACACCGCGCACACCTCGTCGTCGTCGAGGAACCGGAACAGCCCCTCGCTGCCCACCACCCGCGCATTGTGCGGGATCGACCCGTACGTGTACGCCGTGGGGTTGTCGTCCTGCACGATCCGCATCTTCGGCAGCGGAATCCTCTTCTCCTCGCAGGTCTTGCGGATGAACGCCCCCACCACCGGGTACTCCGCCTCGAACTCCTCGAACGTCAGCTTCCGCAGCTTGTACACCCACCCCTGGATGAGGTCGGTGAGGAACGGCCCGATGGCCCACGAGATGAAGTTCACGAACACCGTCAGCACGATCATCAGCGCCGCCGGGATCAGCCCCCCCCAGAACGCCGCGATGATGAAGATCGTGCCCACGAACCCCAGCAGGACCCCCAGGGTCAGCGTGGACGCGAAGAGCATACGTAGGTACATGGGTCGTCCTTAATCCGAATTCGCGCGCGAGGCGGGGAGTTCGCCTGACGACTAGCGTAGCGCAGATGGGCCCGGGCGGGATTCGTCGGCCACACGGAAAGCCCACCGCATCCGGTCGCATTCGGCCCGCGACAGTCCCCGAACCTGCGCGACCTGGCGCCATCCCCTCACGACTTGCCGGACTTCCTCGACGATCGCCTTTGCAGCGCCATGCGACAGCCGGAAATGGGGTGCCACGTCGAGGGCGAGGTCCAGGTCCTGGGTGTTGTCGAGCTCGGAGATGTTGAGTTTGAGGCCCTCGCCGAAGGGATCGGGGTTCATGTCGTACGCGGGGGAGAGAACCCACCCCCGGGCGGACAGAAGGAAGCTGTGGTTGCGCAGGTGGTCGTCGGTGTTCGAGACGCACACGGAGAACACGATCCGGCGCCAGAGTTGCTCGAGATCGGCAGCGGGGTTCCCTCCCAGTCGGATCAGCAGGTCGGCCAGTTCCAGGTAGCTCACCCCGTCGTCGGCGTCGTCCCCGTCCCGGCGCTCGAGGAGGGTCATGGCCGAGGCCAGGTGGAGGCGGCGGCCCCCGTCGGTCCGGTCGAAGCGACGACTCAGGAAGGTGTGATGTCGCGACCCGAATCTCTGGCTCCGAGCTTCCGGGACGCTCACCTTCGCCCGCCGGGCGAGCGTGTGGACGACCGCCTCCCAGGCGCCCACGTCGTCGGTGTCGTGCCGGCTGGGGAACTTGGCGATCCACAGCCGTTGCAGCTGGTCGACCACGCTCGCCTTGGGCCGCGCGCCGCCCAGAGAGCTCCCGGGGGCGACGAGCAAGGCCAACCACTTCGCGTGGTCTGGGTGCGCGTCCGCGTCCTCGCGCTCGAGCTGCAAGCTGGCGTACTCGAGGTCGCGCAGTGAGGTCCACGGAGGCGTGGCCAGCTCCTCGTCGTCGTCGAGGAACGGCCCGCCCATGGCGAAGCGCAGGGCACCTGGACGGTGTCCGTCGAACACACCGAGCAGGTAGTCCGACTCCGTCAGCCGCCGGGGTCGTCGGCCCTCGAGGCGGGCCGAGAGGGCCTCTCGCCGGCGCATGAGCACGCGACCCCAGCGGTCGGGAGCCGAATCGAGGAACACGCCGAAGTTGGGCCTGCCGGAGGTCGGATACTGTGCGCCGCCGAACAACCCCAGCGCAGGATCGAGGGGGCTGTGGTGACCGCCGGTCAACCACGACGGCTCGTACTCGAACGAGAAGATCTCCTTGCCGCGGGCTCGGCTGGCGAAGAGTCGGCCCATGAGGACGGGCCCGTCCAGCCCATCCCAATCCGCGAACACGTCGATGGTCCGCCTGTGGCTCACGGTCGCCGCTTCCTGGGCGCCCTGCGGGGTGTCGGCAGTCCGAGGTCCTGGAGCTTGCGGCCCAGCTCGTCGTCCCTGGCCACGGCCGCGAGGTCCTCGTGCAGCCCCAGGCTGTGCAACACGTTGGCGTACGCGCCCAGGGTGACGCCCGCGTCGCCTCGCTCGACGGAGCGCAGGGTCGTGCGGGACATGCCCGCCCGTTCGGCGACGATCTGCATGGAGAAGCCACGCCGGAGGCGGGCGAGCCGGATGTTCTCGCCCAGGGATTCGAGGATGCGGCGCACGGAGGGGTGCTGAACGGTGGTTCGTCGAGCCATGATGGTCATTATTCTAGCCAATTAACGCCGATTGGGGGCGCAATTCTGACCATCAACGAGGGATTATGGCGGGTCTGAGAGTTCTACAGCGTCCCCGCCAGCACCTGCGGCAGCCGCGCATAGAAGGCCGCGGCCAGGGTCAGGTCCTCGACCGGGATGCGCTCGTCGGCCACGTGGGCGAAGCGCTCCTCGCCGGGGCCAAAACCGATGGTGGGGATGCCGAGGCGGCCCATGGAGGCGACGCCGTTGGTGGAGAAGACCCAGCGGCTGACGGCGGGCTCGGTGCCCCGCACGTCGGCGGCGGCGCCCACGCCGGCGCGGACCAGCGGGTGGTCCGGGTCCAGGATCCAGGTGGGGAACTCCTTGGGGGCCGTGACCTCGAGCCCCGTGTGGCTCGTCGCCTCGTAGGGCAGCACGTCCACGGAGCAGCCGTCGGGCAGGATCTCGGCGACCTCCTGGCGGGCGGACTCGGGGGTCTCGCCCACGGTGAGGCGGCGGTCGAGGTAGACCGAGGTGGAGTCGGGCACGGTGTTCAGCGAGCCGGTGAGGCACTCGACGAAGGTGGCGGCGATGGTGCCCTTGCCGAGGAAGTCGTCGTGGGCGAGGCGCTCGTTGAGCTGCTCCACCTCGACAGCGGCCTTGGCGGCGCGGTACAGGGCGTTGACGCCGCGATCAGGGGCCGAGCCGTGGCAGGAGCGGCCGGTGGCGTCGATGCGCAGCTCGCAGCGGCCGCGGTGGCCGCGGTAGATGTCGAGGTTGGTGGCCTCGCCGAGGACCACGAACTGGGCGGGCACGCCCGAGTTCTCCAGCAGGTACTGCAGGGCCAGGCCGTCGCAGTCCTCCTCCTGGACCGTGCCGGAGAGCCACAGGCTGACGCCGTCGAGCAGGCCGAGATCGCGGGCGATGGCCGCGCCGTAGACCATCGACGCCATGGCGCCCTCGTTGTCGGCGGTGCCGCGGCCCCAGACGCAGCCGTCCTTGACCAGACCGCCATAGGGATCGACGGTCCAGGCGTCGCCGTCGGCCACGGACACCGTGTCCACGTGGGCGTCGAGCAGCAGGTGGATCGGGCCGTCTCCGACGCGGCCGATGGCGCTGCCCATGGCGTCCATGCGCGCCTCGTCGAAGCCGAGCTTCTCCATCTCCGCGACGATGCACTCCACGACCTTGCCCTCCTCACAGGAGGGGCTGGGGAACGCCACCATGGCCTGCAGGAACCGGATGATCTCGTCGGTGCGCCGACGGGCCTCTTGTACGATCTTCTCGCTCATCTGAATCTCCTTCACCCACCCCGATTCCGGGAGGGGTGCAGGCGGAAATAGCCCAAATCGCAGCGAAAATCCAGATGCGTCGCGCGCGGTTCTGGTGTAAAGATCCCCGGCCCGATCAAGAAACGGAGAAGACCATGGACGAAAAGGCGCTTCGCAAGCTGTACGGACGCAGTCTGTTGCTGACCCAGGACTGGACCCGCCCCGAGCTCGACACCCTGCTGGGCGTGGCCCGCGCCTTCATGGATCTCGACCGCGCCGGAGCCCGCACCGACTGGATCCCGGCCGAGCTGGCCTACGCGGTGTTCTTCGACAACTCCACCCGCACCAAGTCGGCCTGGGCCGGCGCCTCCACCCGCCTGGGCATGAACCCCGTCATCGTCGACGGCTCGTCCACCCAGGTCGCCCACGGCGAGACCGCCGAGGAGACCGGCGCCATGCTGGGCATGAACGCCCACGCCATGGGCATCCGCCACGACCTGATCCTGGGCGAGGGCAACGCCTTCATGCGGGACCTGCAAAAGGGGATCGACGACTACCTCGCGGCCTCCGGCAGCGAGCGCAAGGCGCCCATCGTCAACCTCCAGTGCGACATCGACCACCCGACCCAGACCCTCGCCGATCTGATGTGGCTGCAGGAGAACTTCCCCGACGGCCTCGAGGGCAAGAAGATCGCCATGAGCTGGGCGTACTCCCCCAGCTACGCCAAGCCCCTGTCCGTCCCCCAGGGCATCATGACCCTGCTGACCCGCTTCGGCGCCCACGTCAGCCTCGCCCACCCCGAGGGCTACACGCTGATGGACCCGTGCATCAAGGCCGCCAAGAACAACGCCCGCCGCCACGGCGGCAAGTTCGAGATCGTCAACGACATGGACGACGCCTTCGAGGGCGCCGTGGCCGTCTACCCCAAGAGCTGGGGCCCCTACGACCTGATGATGGAGCGCGTCGGCGCCAACCGCGACGGCGACAAGGCCGCCCTGGCCGACATCGAGCGCCGCGCCCTGGAGCGCAACGCCCAGTTCACCGACTGGATCTGCGACGAGCGCCGCATGGCCCTGACCGAGGGCGGCGACGCCCTGTACATGCACTGCCTGCCCGCCGACATCGGCGACGAGGTCACCCCCGGCGTCATGGACCTGCACCGCGTCAACGTGGCCAGGGAGGCCAACTTCAAGGTGTACGTGATCATGGCGATGCTGGCCGTGGCCAAGATCCCGGACCTCGCCCGCCGCCTCAAGTCCGCGGTCTGATCGCCCCACCGGCCGCGACAGCGGCTCAGTCTTCCTTCAGCACCGCCAGCTCCTGCGAGGAGCGGTCTCGCATGCTCAGCGCGCCGCTGATGCACTTCTTGGTGCAGATCGAGCAGCCGATACACAGCGCCGGGTCGATCACCGGGTGGCGGTCGTCGTCCATGGAGATGGCGAAGTAGGAGCAACGGGTGCAGTTGCCGCATGAGACACAGAGGTCGGCGTCTCCGGAGGAGATCTTCTTGACCGGCGTCAGGTCCATGAAGTCGGTGATGGGGTCGGGAAGGGCGGCGCCGATGAGGTCCTCCACCGAGGTGATGCCGCGCTCGGCCATCAGGTGGCTCAGCCCGCAGTGGAGCTCGTCGATGATGCCGTAGCCGTACTTCATGGCCACGGTGCAGAACTGGACGGTGCGGGCGCCCAGCGCGAGGAAGTCGGCGGCGGCCTTGTAGTCCATGGGGCCGCCGTTGCCCGACACGGCCACGCCCAGGCCGGAGACCTTGGCCAGCGTGAGGTTGGAGATGGGGGTGACGCCCTCGCCGCTCATGCCCACGACGATGCCCTTCTCCCAGTCCTCCCCGGCGACGGGGCGCAGGGACATGGACGGGAAGGTGTTGGCCAGGGTGACGCCCGCCTTGACGTCGGGGTAGCGGGCGAGCAGCTCGCCGATGGCGATGACGATGGCCTCCACCGAGGTGACCGCCGCGGTGAGCTTGAACAGCTTGGGCACGTCCGGGTCGCCCACCTTCAGGATCCACTCGATGATCTTGGTGGTGAGGGCGGCGTTCTGGGACACGATGTCGCCCTCGGTGCCGTCGCCGCCCTGGGGGCACGACAGGCTGTACTCGATGCCGCCGGCACCGGACGCCTCGATCTTGCGGGTGTTGGACTGCCATACGGCGGCGTCCGCGGCGTCGTCGCCGGTGACCGGGCCGCCGGTGGACGCGATGACGAGGCGGTCGGGGAACTCCTCGACGAGCTGTTTCACCTCGGCGCACACGCGGTCCAGGGGGTGGCCCGAGACGTTGTCGCAGTTGGCCCAGGTGCGGTCGCCGAAGGAGAACATGTACTCCGACGGGATGTGGATGGGCACGTCGTCGAACGCGGTCTTCATGATGCCGCCGGCCCAGCCGGCCTCGAAGGCGCGCCGCATCTGCTCGTAGCCGTCGGTCGGCGGGGCGGCGGACAGCAGGAACGGCGAGGGAATCTTGCGGCCGAAGAAGTCGGTCTCCAGCGACACCGGCCGGTCGTCGTAGCCCGGCACGGTCACGGTGGACTTGCGCCTGTCCGACGGGGCCTCGTACTCGGCGCCGGTGAGGTAGGCGTGGACCTCGGCGGCGGCGTTCTTGCCCGCCGCGGCCGCCTCCACCACGGTGGACGGGCCGGTCTCGCAGTCTCCGGCCACGAACTGCCCCCGGCCGCGGGGGATGGACGAGCGGTGGCCGATGGCGATGATCACGTGGTCGATGTCGTCGCGGCGCTGCTCGCTGCCCTCCACGTCCACGATGCCGCGCGGATCGAAGGGCTCCTCGCCGTCGGCCAGCGGGCGGTCGCTGCCGGGGAATGCCACGCGCGCGGTGTCGATGCTGGCCACGCCGCCGGCGCTGCCGTGGATCCCCGTGAGCCGCGTGCGGCCGTTGACCTGGATGCCGTGCTCGATGAGCTCGGCGCGCTCGGAGGCGGTCAGGGGCATCTCGCCGTACTTCTCCAGGCAGAACAGCTCCACCCGCTGTGCGCCGTTGCGACGAGCGGTCACCGCGCAGTCCACGGCCACGGCGCCGCCGCCCACCACGGCCACGCCGCCGTCGAGCTCGACGGGGTCGGCCAGGTAGTCCCAGCCGTACAGCGCGGCGTCCTCACCGGTCAGCCCCAGCTGCAGCGGCACGGTGAGGCCGTCCGTGACGAGCACGGCGTCGAAGCCCACGAGGTTGTCCGGGTCCTCGACGTCCTGGCCCAGCCGCAGGTCGATGCGCTCGGAGCCCAGCACGAACTCCAGGTCGCGCAGCAGCACGGTGCGGTCCAGGCGGTGTTCGGGGATGAGGTTGCACGCGCCGCCCGCGTGGTCCTCGCGTTCGAGGAGCAGCACGTGGTGGCCGAGCTTGGACAGGGTGAAAGCCGCGGCCAGGCCAGCCGGGCCTGCGCCCACGATCACCACGCGCTTGCCCGTGTCCGCGGCCTCGGTCATCTCCGGCAACCGCCCCAGCCGGTGGGCCCAGCGGACCAGCGTCTCCTGGATCGACGGGATCTCCACCGGCCGGTCGAACCCCACCCGGGAGCACGCCGCCATGCAGTGCGAGTCCGGGCACACCGCCCCGCACACGCCGCCCAGGGGGTTGTGGGTGAGGATCAGCGCCGCGGCCCGACGGATGTCCGAGGGCTCGCCCACCCGCGCGGCCATGATGAAGTCGGCCGGCGAACAGTGGGCCGGGCACGCGTCGCGGCAAGGCTTGAGTTCGCAGGATTCGCAGCGCTCGATCTCGGATCGGAGCTGGGCGGGGGTGAGTTCGGGCATGGTGGGCCTCCGTTCTGGGCCGGCCATTGTAGCCCAGTCGGAGGCGGGGGGCGGATCTACTCGGTGGCGAAGTGGATCGAGAGCTCCACCGCGACCCCGCCCTCGCCGCCCGGGGCGGCGAACGCCATGCGGCGGAACCGGGAGACCACGGCGGTCTCCACGTCCGGGTCGTTCAGGGTCGTGTGCGTGATCTCCGCCGACGGCACGCTGCCGTCCGGGTCCACGCGGAAGGCCACGACCAGATCGCCGGAGAGGGACGCGTCGCTGAAGACCTCCTTCTGGTAGCTGTACCGCAGCGCGTTGCGCTGCTCCACGACCCCGGCCATCACCGCCTCCGCGGACAGGTCGCCGCTGATCGAGGGCGGCCCGAAGGTCAGCACATAGGTCCGCTCGCCGGGCCACCGGACCGTGGTCATCCCGTCCGCGGCCGTCTCCACCACGCCGCCGGGATCGGGCGAGGACTCGGAGCGCGGGCCCGCCCGCGAGGTCAGTTCGCCCAGCCCCATGGGCTCGCCGCGGGAGATGCCGGTGCCCCGCGAGCCCAGGCCGCCGCCGTCGAGCATCTCGCCGTAGGCGCCGCCGATCAGCCCCGTCATGGCATCGTCCAGGGCGGGCAGAGCGGCGGATCGGGTCACGGTGATCATCGGCTGCGTCGCGCGCAGGACCGCGACCGTCCCGTCCAGGGCCACGGGCCGGGGGGCCGCGGTCGCGGCGTCCACGCCCAGCGCGACCTCCGGCTCCTCCACCAGCGCCACGAGCACGAGGGAAGGCGGCCTGGGCAGTCCCCGGGCCACGTCGGCCATCCGAATCCAGGCGTCGAAGGGCGCGGTGCCCGGCAGGCCGGTCATCACGGCCGTATCCACGTCTGCGGTTTCGAGGGCATCCAGCGTCCGGGCGAGCCCGGCCCAGTCGTGATCGGACACGTTCCCACACGCGCCGCCCGCGCAGGGGATCCCGACATCGGACTCCCCCCCCATCACGTGGATCCCGTCTCCGTCGAGGCTCACCGTGGGCCAGGGGGCCTCACCCTGGACGGGGGTCGGCCATTCGAGGGCCGCCTCGGCGGGTTCAGGATCGTCCACCCAGAACGCCACCTGCCCGAACTGGGCCTGCCCGGCGGTGTAGACCGCGGCGTTGACCGTGTCCATGGGGACGTCGGGCTCCACGGCCAGCAGCACCCTGCCCGCGAACGAGGAGTCCTCCCCGGCCAGCGCCCAGGGGGCACACCCGCGCGAGGCCCACGCCTTCATGTCGTCCGCCGCGGCCTGCAGCGCGTCGTACAGGGGCAGGAGCATCAACCGCTTGCGCTGGTCTTCGGGCGCGATGCCGTCTTCCAGCGCCATCACGTCCCGACCCCACACGCGCACCACGTCACGACGCACCTCCACCAGCGCCAGGCTCATGGACGTCTCGCCGGTGATGTCCTCGCCGGCGAAGCAGGCCTCGGCCTGTGCGTCGGTCAGACCGGAAGCCCCGGCCTCGGCGACCTCGCCGTAGGCCGGCCCGGGAAACGCGAAGGCCCGCAACGGGAACGCCACGGCGTTCTCGGCCGGGGGCAACGCGATGGGTGCGGTCTGTGGCGTCCGCGCCCCCCCGCTCGCCGAACAGCACGCCACCAGGACCCCGCAGAGCGCCGGGAACAGGGATCGGAGCATGGTTCCACCTCCATCGAGTATCCTACCGCGGTTGGAGTGAACCAGACTCGTGGCCCTGATCACCCTCTCCGGCGTCGCCCTGGCCTACGGCGGGCCCTCCCTGCTGCAGTCGGTGGACCTGCGCATCGACAAGGGGGAGCGGGTCTGCCTGATGGGCCGTAACGGCACGGGCAAGTCGTCGCTGATGCGGCTGCTGCACGACGCGGAGAGGCCCGACGCGGGCGAGATCCTGCGGGCCCCCGGCCTGCGCACCGCCCTGCTGCCCCAGCAGGTCCCCCCCGCCGTCGAGGGCAACGTGCTGGACCTGGTGGCCGCAGGCGCACCCGGGCCACGCGACGAGGAGCCCTGGCAACGCCAGCGGCGCATGGAGGCCGTGCTCGAGGGACTACAGCTGGAATCCAACGCCCACTTCGCCGAGCTGTCCGGCGGCATGAAGCGGCGGGTGTTCCTGGCCAGGGCCCTGGTGGACCACCCCGACCTGCTGCTGCTGGACGAGCCCACCAACCACCTCGACATCCGCACCATCACCTGGCTCGAGGAGCACCTCCTCAAGCGCAGGGGGGCGATGCTGTTCGTCACCCACGACCGCACCCTGCTGGGCAAGCTCGCCACCCGCATGGTCGAGATCGACCGCGGGGCGCTCGTGTCGTTCCCCGGCGACTACGCCACCTACCAGCGCCGCAAGGCCCAGGCCCTGGCCGCCGAGGAGAGCGAGCGCGCCCTTTTCGACCGCAAGCTCGCCGCCGAGGAGGTGTGGATACGCAAGGGCATCAAGGCCCGGCGCACCCGCAACGAGGGCCGCGTGCGCGCCCTGCAGAAGATGCGCGAGCAACGCCGCCAGCGCCGCGAGCAGATGGGCACGGCGTCCATGCACATCCAGCAGGCCGACGCCTCGGGCAAGCTCGTGGTGAACGCCCGCGACGTGAGCTTCGCCTACGACGACGCCGTCCCCATCGTCCGCGACCTCTCCACGACCATCCTGCGCGGCGACCGCGTCGGCCTCATCGGGCCCAACGGCGTGGGCAAGACCACCCTGTTACGCGTCCTGCTGGGCCAGCTGAAGCCCGACGGCGGCCGCATCCGCCTGGGCACGCGCCTGGACGTCGCCTACCTCGATCAGCTCCGCGCCCAGCTGCGCGACGATCGCACCGTGGCCGACAACGTCGCCGACGGCGCCGACACCGTCCGCTTCGGCCGCGGCACCAAGCACGTCATCGGCTACCTCAAGGAGTTCCTGTTCTCCCCGGACCGCGCCCGCTCCCCCACGAGCGTGCTGTCCGGTGGCGAGCGCAACCGGCTGCTGCTGGCGCGCCTCTTCGCCCGGCCGTCGAACCTCCTGGTACTCGACGAGCCCACCAACGACCTCGACGCCGAGACGCTGGAGCTGCTCGAGGAGCAGCTGCTGGGCTACGAGGGTACGGTGTTGCTGGTCAGCCACGACCGCACGTTCCTCGACCACGTGGTCACCTCCACGCTGGTGTTCGAGGGCGAGGGCCGCGTGGCCGAGTACGTGGGCGGCTACGAGGACTGGCTCCGCCAGCGAGCGCCCGAGGCCGAGCCGGCCAGGCCCCGCGTCAAGAAAGCCAGGCGCCGCCCCGACACCCCCCGCGCCCGCAAGCGGACCTACGCCGAGAATCTCGAGCTCGCGGAGATCCCCGATCGCCTCGAGGCCCTGGAGGAGGCGAAGGAGGAGGCGGAGGCCCGGCTCGCCGATCCCGATCTGTACAAGGCCGGCGGCGACGCGGTGAAGGAGGCTCAGGCGGCCTTCGAGCGGACTTCCGCCGAGCTGAGCGAGCTGTATGATCGATGGGAGTTTCTCGAAGGGTTACCCGAACGATGACCAGGTTCTTCGCCATCTCGATCGCGCTGGCCTTCGCGTGGTCCGCCGCAGCCGAGATCGAGGTACCCGACTACGAGAAGCAGATCGCGGCGAAACAGCGGGAGGTCGAGAGGCTCGACCGTCAGGACCCGTACTCCGCTGCGCAGGCCAGCCGCGACCTCGACCAGCTACGCCACGACGCGGCCGAAGCCCTGGCCGCATTCGGCGAACGCGCCCTCGACGAGGAGTACGACCTGGCGCTGGCCGAGCAGCTGCTGGAGCGGGGCCAGGACATCGACCAGGTGGACGAACTGGCCCTGCTGGCGACGCGCATCGCCGACATACGATCGGAGGTGGTCCTTCGCCACTCCCAGGCCTCGTACACCTACGAGCGGCTCTCCGGCGACCCCGACATCCATCGCCAGGTGGACGCGTGGTTCGAGCTGCTCGAGGAATACCGCGACCTCGTGCGCTGGCACGAGGTGGACCGCGAGATCAAGAAGATCCACGACCGCATCGGCAAGAAGATCTTCCCCCTGCTGATCGGCGACGGAGAGGCGGCCATGGTCGCCGGAGATCACCGCCGGGCCGCGCAGCGGTACGAGGCAGCCATCGAGGTCAAGCCCAAGGCCGAGGACCTCCAGGCCCGTGCGCACACGGCGCGCGACTATTGCCGCGCCGACGAGCTGGCCGAAGAGGCCGAGGCGCTGCTCGACGCAGACGAGCACGAGTTCGTACGGGCGATCGAGCTGTACGACGAGGCCCTGGCCCTCCACGAAGATCACACCCCCCTGGTCGAGGGCCGCGATCTCGCCAACCGGCGCGGCATCGAGGTCCTGCTCGCCGACGCCGCGCGGGCCCATGACCGGCGCAAGGACCTCGAGGCGTCACAGCTGCTCCAGCGCGCCAGGTCCCTGAGCACCACCCACGCCCCCACCCTCGCCGCGCTGGACGAGGCCGAGGCCGTCTACGGCGAGGCCCTGGCCCGACGCCTGGCGGCGCGAGGCGACGAGTACGCCGGCTACGACGATCACGCCCGCGCCTACGTGGAGTACGCCCTGGCCGAGGCCGTGTACGACGGCGCGACCGTCGAGCAGCGGATGGACGACGCGCTCGCCCGCATCACGAAAGACCTCCACTACACCGTGGCGGTCACCCCACCGGCCCACGGCGACGTCTCCGGCTGGGGAGACCTCTCCTCGTCGTTCTTCGAGGCGCTGAGACCCCGGATGGAGAGCGCCCTGGACGGCACGGATCTCCACGCCGGCGTGACCTTCCGCAACCCCAACGGCGCCGACGCGGTGGTCTCCGGCGAGTTCCGTTCGTTCGACGTGGCCCTCGACTACGGCGACGAGAACTGGTGCAAGGCCCGGCTCGACGCGAGCCTCGAGATCCAGATCCAGCCAGACGGCATCGACGCACCCATCACACAGCTCCTGACCTACTCGAACACCCACGAGGGATACCCCGCCGACGAGGCACCCGAAGGGACCGACCCCACCCAGGTCGTGCCCGACGACGACGCGTGCATCCAGGAGATCCTCGACGCCCTCGCCGACCAGACCCGCGACGCCGTCCTCGCGCACGTCCGCACCCACGGCGACCGCTGGAAGGTCCACTTCGAGCAGCAACACGCCAACTGGCAGAACGCCCAGGGCATCGCGGACCTGCTCCTGCTCCTGCTGTCCGATCCCTGCCACTCGAAGGAAGCCGCCGACTGGGCGAGGGCGGAGCTGCGAACCCGCTGGGGCCTGCGGTGGGACGACCGCAGCGCGGACCTGGAGCACATCCGGTTGCTGACGAGGTAGTCGGGGATTCCTACAGCTTGCCGAACCGCTCCCACGCCGCCGGCGTGCGCTCGGCGGTCTCGTGGGCGATGGCGTCCATGTCCAGGGTGGTCAGCTCGCCGCGCTGCATGAGCACCTTGCCCGCGCAGATGGTCGTGGGGGGGCGCGCGCCCCCCGGCCCCCCCCCCCCCAGGGGCGAGCCCGGGAGGGGGGGGGGGGGGGGGG
>CAZLEO010000032.1:31002-46992 GCA_964558555.1 uncultured Rickettsiales bacterium
CGCGCTCGGCCGCGGCGCCGAACAGCAGGTGGCCGAAGACGTTGTCGGGGGTGGCGGGGGTGAAGGGGATGTAGTCCAGCACGATCAGGTCGGCGGCGGCGCCGGGCTCGAGCACGCCGACGGTGCGGCCGAAGCAGCGAGACGCGAGCGCGGCGTTGTTCTGGAACAGCATCTGCACGGTCTCGCCGAAGCCCACCGAGGGGCTGCCGGCCACGTGGTGGCGCACGAACAGCGACGCGCGGGCCTCCTCGAACATGTTGGAGGTCATGCCGTCGGTACCGAGGCAGACGCGGATGCCGCGCTCGAGCATGGCCGGCGCGTCCGCGCAGCCCACGGCGTTGTTCATGTTGGACTGGGGGTTGTGCACGACGGTGGTGTCGGACTCGGCGAGCAGCTTCACCTCGGCGTCGTCCACGTGGATGCAGTGCACGGCGATGGAGTCGGGGCCGAGGCCGCCGGCGTCGGCGAGGCGCTGCACCACGCGCTTGCCGAAACGGCCGAGGGAGTCCACCTGATCGGCCTTGTCCTCGGCCACGTGGATGTGCAGGCCGCTGCGGGCCTGCTTGGCCAGATCCACGCACGCGGCGAGGGTCGTGTGGCCCACGGTCATGGCCGCGTGCAGGCCCACCAGCCCGTGCAGGCGGTCGTTCCCCTCGCAGGCCTCGAGCCACGCCGCGTTCTCGCGGATGCCCGCGAGGGTACCGTCGGGGCCGTTGCGGTCGGTGACCTCGTAGCACAGCGAGGCGCGGATCCCGGCGCGGTCCACGGCCTGGCCGATGGCCGACAGGCTGCCCGTGATCGCCTCGGGGCTGGCGTGGTGGTCGAGGATGGTGGTGGTGCCGGATCGGATGCAGCGGGCCAGCGGGATCAGCGCGCTGTAACGGACGTCGTCCAGATCCAGGGCCCGGTCCAGCTTCCACCACAGGTTCTGCAGCACCTCGACGAAGTTGGCCGCCGGCGCCGCGGCGATGCCGCAGGCGAAGGTGCTGTACAGGTGGTGGTGGGCGCAGATCAGCCCGGGCATGATCACCCGGCCGCGGGCGTCGATGAACTCGTCCTCGCGCCCCCGCAGCTCGTCCGTGGAACCCACCGCGGCGATGGTGTCCCCCTCGAAGAGCACGCCTCCGCCCTCGATCACCCGGCCCGGATCGCCGAGGGTGAACACGGTTCCGTTGCCGACCAGAGTTGCCTTCGTCATGGGTGCTTCTCTCTCGTTACTTCTTCTTCTTGGGTAGTTCCAGCGGGAGGACGGTCAGGGGCAGGCCGGTGCGAATGCGGTACGCCGCGGCGATGGCCGGAGCGGACGGGATGGCGCTGACCTCGCCGACACCCTTGGCGCCGAGGGGGCTGCCGGTGGCGCCGACCCCCGCGGGGGCGCCGGGAACGAGGAGGGTCTCCATCGCCGGCATGTCCGTGGTGCGGGGGAGCCCCAGCCGCGCCATGTCCTGGACCGTCGGCACGCCATCGCGCAGGCCGAGCCCTTCGCTCATGGCGTACCCCAGCCCCATGGAGGTGCCCCCCTCGACCTGCCCCACCACGCCCAGCGGGTTGACCACCTGCCCCGCGTCCACGGCGGAGACGATGCGCTCGATCCCGCCATCGTCGTCCAGCACCGCCACCTGGGCGGCGAAGCCGAAGGCCACGTGGCTGCGCGGGTCGGGGCGGGGATCGGTGACGGGGTGGGTGGTCGGCCCGTACTCCGCGGCGAACACCTTGCCGTCCAGCGCCTCGAGGTCGCCCTGTACCGCCGCGGCGAGGTCGCGGCAGGCCAGCAGACAGGCCGCGCCGGTGAGGTAGGTCTGCCGCGAGGCCGTGGTGACGCCGGAGTCCGGGGTGATGGCGGTGTCGCCCAGCACCACGTCCACCGCCTCCTCGGCCAGGTCCAGCTCCTCGCAGGCGATGTTGCGCAGGACCTGCTCGAGGCCCTGGCCCATGCAGGCGGCGCCGGTGTACACGACCACGCGTCGGCCGGACACCTGGAGGCGCACGCGGCCCACGTCGGGCACGCCCACGCCGATGCCCACGTTCTTGATGGCGCAGGCCAGGCCCACGGCCTTGCCCGCCTCCTGGGCCTCCCGGTACGCCGTCTTGATCGCGCGCAGGGTCTGCAGGAAGCGGACGTCGTCCTCCATGACCTGGCCGGTGGAGAAGGCCCAGCCAGGGCGCAGCGCGTTGATCTCACGCAGGTCCAGCCGGTCCAGGCCGGCGTCGTCGGCCAGGCGGTCCAGCAGCGCCTCCACGGCAAAGGCCACCTGGGGGACGCCAAAGCCGCGCATGGCGCCGGCCGGCGGGTTGTTGGTGTGGACGGTGTGGCCCTGCAGCTGCACCGCGCCGAAGCGGTACGGCCCGGTGGCGTGGACCGTGGCCCGCTCCACCACCTCGGCGCCCAGGGACGCGTACGCGCCGGTGTCGGCCAGCACGTCGGCGACGCAGTGGGTGAGGTTCCCGTCCGCGTCGCACCCCACCTCCATGTCGATCTCCATGGCGTGGCGCTTGGGGTGGAACAGGATCGACTCGGCCCGGCTGAACGTGACGTTGACCGGGGCGTCGCACAGCACCGCGGCCAGGGCGGCGTGGGGCTGCACGGACAGGTCCTCCTTGCCGCCGAAGCCGCCGCCCGGGGGTACCAGCACCACCCGCACCTGGTCCTCGGGCAGCCCGAGGAAGCCGGCGATCTGACGTCGATCGGCGAAGGTGCCCTGGGACGCCGCCAGCACGGTCAGCGCGCTCGCCGAGTCCGCCGGGATGGGGGACGGTCGGGGGCCGTCCCAGCCCGCCGGCAGGGCCAGCGCGGACTCCGGTTCCAGGAAGGCGTGGTCCACCGACGGCACGCGGAACACGTCGCGAGCCGTGAACTTCGCAGCCGCGCGCGCGCTGTCGAGATCGCCCCGCTCCACGCGGGGGCTGGACAGCTCGTTGCCGCCCTCGTGCAGCGCCGGCGCCCCCTCGGCGAGGGCCGCTGCGGGCGAGGTCACGGGGGGCAGCTCCTCCAGGTCCAGGATCACGGCGGCCGCCCCCTCGCGGGCGGCGAGGCGCGTCTCGGCCACCACAAGGGCGATCACGTCGCCCACGTAGCGGATCTCCTCGCCCACCTGCACGTAGACCGGCCAGTCGCGGTGGATCATGCCCTGGAAGCGGTCGCCCGGCACGTCGTCGGCCGTGATCACCCGCTTCACCCCGGGTACGGTGCGCGCGGGCTTGACGTCGAGGCCTCGCAGCCGCGCGCGCGGCACATGGGCCAGCACGGGCGCCCCGAACAGCATCCCTGGAACGCGCACGTCGTCCACGAAGGGCTGGCTGCCCAGGGAGCGACGCATGTCGCCCTCGCGGCAGGCGGACCTGCCCACGCGCCCGCCCGCGGGCGGGGGAGCCGGCCCCTTGCCGTCGCGCAGCCGTGCCGCGGCGTCGAGGACGCCGTCGACGATGCGGGCGTACCCCGTGCACCGGCACAGGTTGCCCCGCAGCGCCTTGCGCACGGCGGCCTCGTCCGGATCGGGGTTGCGCAGCAGCAGGGCCGTGGCAGCGACCACCATCCCGGGTGTGCAGAAGCCGCACTGCACGGCGCCGCCGTGGGCCAGGCTCGTGGCCACCACCAGGGCGTGGGGCTGGGGCAACCCCTCCACCGTGGTCACGGCCTTGCCCTCCACCTTGTGCGGGGCCAGGGTGCAGGCGCGGCGCACCTTGCCGCCCACCAGCACGGTGCAGGACCCGCAGGCCCCGGTGCCGCAACCGTTCTTGGCCGAGGTGATCCCCAGCCGCTCGCGCATCACGTCCAGCAGGCTCTCGCCGTCGTCGTAAGACACCTGGATCGGGGCGCCGTCCAGTTCGAAGTGGGTGGTCCTCATGGCGACGTGGAGTCTACCTCATTGGGTTCGGATTCCGAGGTGATCCGCAACCCCTGGATCTGGTGGGGCGGTGTGGCGTCCACCACCAGGAAGATCTGCAGCACGTCGTGCTCGCACGTCATGCGGAAGGTGCCCCAGCCCGGTCCGTCCAGGCGCTCGAGCTCGGGCTCGCCGCACAGGCCGACCCTCCCCAGGGACTGGAACGTCCGCTGGACCGCCGTGGTCGGGATCGCGTTGAGGAACACCGGCGAGAAGGTCTCACCGATCAGATCGGCGTCCGGGTCCGCCATCAGCCGCTTGACCCGGTCCAGGCCCCAGGTGAGGGCCGGGTCCTGCACCGCAACTCCGCCGGGGAACGCCTCGGCGAGGCGCTCGAGGGCCTCCTTGGCCATGCGGTCCAGCTCGTCCGGGGCGCCGGTGTTGGCCAGGGCGACCACGCCCATGCCCTGGCGCGGCAGCAGGAACACCGAGCAGGCGTACTGGTAGGTGGCGCCGGTGTGGAAGACCAGGTGGCCCAGGACCTCGTCCTGCACCACGGCCCAGCCGATGCCGAACGTCTGCCCCACGGGGCTCGCGTGGCCGGCGATCATGTGGGACTCGCGCAGCGAGGCGCGGCCGACGGGGCCGTCATCGGGATCGTCGCGCGGCGGCCAGGCCTCGAGCTGGAACGCGGCGTATCGGGCCATGTCCGACAGGGACGAGTACAGCCCGCCCATGGCCTCGGCCTCGCCCATACGCCAGTGATGCCCGCCGGCCGACTCCTCGGCCGGGTATCCCGTGGCCAGCCGGTCCGGCGGCACGGCCTCGGGATCCCACACGGTGGCCGCCATGCCCAGGGGTTCGAGCAGCTCCGCGGTCACCTGATCGCGGTAGGGCTTCCCCGTCAGCCGCGCCACGGCCAGGCCGGCCAGGCCGGCGGCCAGGTTGGAGTATCGGGTGCGCGTCCCCGGCGCGAACTCCAGCTGCACGCCGTCGAGGGCCGCGAGGAGCTCCGCCTCGGTCACGGGCTCGTCGGGCCGGCTGAAGTAGTCCAGATCCCCGACCCGCGGCAGCCCGGAGGTGTGGGTGACGAGGTGTCGATAGGTGATGGCGGGGCTGTCGGCGGACGGCGCGACGATCGAGGCGATCTCGGGCACCGCATCCACCACAGGGTCGTCCAGGGCCAGCACGCCCGCGTCGCGCAGCTGCAGCAGCGTGACTCCGGTGACGGTCTTGGTCACCGAGCCGATGCGGAACACGGTGTTCTCGTCCACCGGCAAGCCACTGTCCCGATCCTGCACGCCCGCGGCAAAGGTCCAGGCCAGCTCGTCGCCGACGACCACGCCCACGGCCAGGCCGGGCAACCCGGCCCGGGCCATACGCAGCGTCAGGAAGCGCTCGAGGGCCTCGGTCTCCTCGGCCAGCCGCTCGTCCACCGGATCGGCGACGGCCGGCCACGCCAGGACCGCAGCCGCCGCCGCGGCCAGCACGCGCACCATCCATCCACGGCAGTCACTCATCTCGTCGTCACCTCTCCGCGCACCAGGCACCACCGCACCGCCGCGGCCACGTCCCCCTCGCCGTCGAGCAGCGCGGCACCGTCGTCCCCCTGCGAGGCCTCGTCCAGGGCGGCGGGATCCACGGCCACGAGGTCGGCACGCCGCCCCGCCTCGAGGGGATCGCCGGGGAGCAGCCGCCCATCATCCGTATCCAGCCGGCCGGGGACCAGCCACAATCCCGCCGCGTCGTACTCCTCGTACGCGCCGAACGGCCGGACGACCCCCAGGGCCTCCACGCGATCGCCGCGAATCACCAGATCCGCACGGAAGGCCCCCCGGCCGTCCACCACCGACGCGTTGCGGATCCACACGGCGTGCATGCCAAACTCCTCGCCGCAATGGTACCATCGGCGTTCGTGCGCGAGCCCATTCCCGTCTCGACGGGGCGCAAGGTGATGTACTCGGCGCTGGTCTGCGCCGCGTTCTTCGCCGTCGCGGAGGGGGCGACCCGACTCCTGTGGCACCCGCCCGTCCGGGAGGGTGAGCTGATCCCGGACAAGGCCCAGCTCTGGACCATGCCCTCGGAGGGGTTCGTCACCCTCGCCGGCATCCCCAATCGCATCAACAGCCGCGGCTTCCGGGGCCCGGAGTTCGAGGATCGGCCGGCGCCGTGCACTGCCCGTATGCTGGTGGTGGGCGACTCCAGCGTCTACGGCCACGGGGCCCCCGACGGCTGGGCGTTCGCGGAGCTGGCGCCGACGCTGCTGTCTCGCGAGCAGACCCGAGGGCTGGCCGTGGAGGTGATCAACGGCGCGGTACCCGGCTACTCCACCTACCAGACCATCATGCGCCTCGATCTCTACGGCTGGGCTCTGGAGCCGGACCTGCTGGTGATCGGCAACCTGTGGAGCGACCACACGCGGGTCGCGGCCCCGGACCGGGAGTTCTACGAGGCCCCGGTCACGCCGCCCGCCGCGTGGACGGCCGCGGCGACGGTGCTCCGGCACAGCGCCCTGTTCCGGCTGGCGACCCGACAGATCGTCTCCCCCAGGTACATCTACTTCGAGGGGTCCCCCGACGCGCGCGTCTACCGGGTGTCGCCGGACGAGTACGCCGCCAACCTCGATCACATGATCTCCGAGGCCGAGGCCCGGCGCATCCAGGTGATCCTGGTGGTGATGCCCCACTCCGAGGACATGCTGCGGATGATGGACGACTGGCACGCCCAGTCCGCGGCGGCCCGTGTGGAGTTCGCCGCCGATCACCGCGCAGCCCTGCGCGCCGTGGCCGCGCGACACGACGTCCCGCTGGTGGACTTCTCGATCCCGTTCGCCGAGACCGCCCACTCGCTGTTCATCGACGGGGTCCACCCCACCGTGGAGGGCCACGCGATCATGGCGCGCCACCTCGCCGACACCCTGGCGGGAGCCCCCGCGCTGTTCGATGGGGCTGTTCAGCGCTGCGATGAGCCCATCTTCAGCGGCGCCGCCGCCGAGCCGCCACCACCCCCCATACCAGCCACGCCAGAGCCGCCGGAACCGATCGGAGACTGGTAGTCCCGGAGGAGCACGAGCACCCCTCGGGTTCGACGCCGCCGCCAAAGGGGTGGTGGTCGCCGTCGTCGTCATCGTCGTCGCCGCCAGCCGGGGGGCCGTCACATTCGTACTGCAACGTCCAGCTCTCCGACGTCCACTCGTTGCCGTTCGCGTCGTCGATCTCGATGTACAGCTCGACGCTGCCGTCCTCGTTGCACCCCGGCAGCAGGGTCAGGGGGAAAACGAGCTCGTCGGCGAGGGAGCCGGCGTCGGTCCCCGGAGCGAGGTCACCGAGGGGGACGGGATTCGGGTCCACCTTGACCCAGTCGTCCGGCGCCTTGACGTACCCCAGAACGTCCACGGCCGTGGCCGAGCCCTGGTTGCGCAGGGTCACGTGCAGCTCGAACACCTCGTCGCGGTCCAGGGCCCCGTCCCCGTCGTCGGCCCCGTCCGCCGCCTCGAACCAGGCGTCGACCACCACCACGTCCACCGAACCTGTGCCGTAGATGGCCTGCAGCCCGGCCTTGTCGTCCGAGTGCAGGTGACGGGCCGACTCCCCGGAGCCGGGGCTGGAGTAGGCGTACATGATGGCTGCGGCGTGCGAGGAGTGGCCCAGCCCGAGACAGTGCCCCAGCTCGTGCATGGCCACGTGGGTGAAGTCGAAGCTGTTCGACGACGCGCTCGATCCCACGTCGAAGTGCCACGACAGGCTGCCGCCGTTGTTGGAACCGTAGAACTCGACGTCGCAGTCGGTCATCTGGCCGCCGCCCACGTAGTAGTAGGTGGCCAGGGCCAGCGCGGACCCCCAGGTGCTGGAGGTGTACAGGGTGACGTTGGTGCCGTTGTCCGATCCGTAGTGGTTGTCGCTGGTGTGGCCGCCGTAGGGGGCGTACACCGCAGCCGCGCCCTCGTGGTTCCACTGGTTCAGCGCCAGCTCGAACGCCTCCTCGACGGCCTCGTCCGAGGTCATGGAGTCGGGGAACGAGCCCACGTTGAGCTTGAAGTCCTCCTCCACCGGGTGGGCCTGGTGGGACCAATCGATCCCGTTGACCTGGTAGCAGGGCAGCGGATCGAGGGGGACCGCGCCCCGCGGCCCACCCAGCACCCGCCAGCGGCCGAGGTCGTCGCGCACCAGCGACAGCTCGTAGCGGCGATCGGCCAGCAGCGTCGGTTCGTCCGGTACCCAGGCGCCCAGGTCACCGTGCCGCCCCCCCGCCAGCACGACGGCGAGCGTGTGCGCCTGCTCCCCCTTCAGGGTCTGCTCCACCGACACCCAGGCCACCGTCTCGAGGTCGCCCGCCTCGGTACCCGCCCAGCGCGTCTCCAGGGAGGTCACCTCGGCGCGCACGATCCGCTCGGCACGCGCGGCCAGCTGATCGGCGGTGAGGTCCTCCTGCATGGCTCGCGCAGGGGCGGCCGCGACGAGGAGCATGGCCGACAGGGTGATCCAGACTCGGAACACGAGATCCTCCGGACCCAAGAGGTTCTCACGGCTGCCAGGAACGCGAAAGGGGTCAGATCCGCGCCGACCAGGTCGAGCCGAGCGCCAGGGCGGGATCGTCGCGGGGATCGTCGTCGGGATCGAAGCGGAAGATGTCGAAGCCGAACTGCTCGACGAAGTACATCACGTACGCACGCTCGAACACGGCCAGCGGCAGCAGGATGACCGCGCCGATGTAGGGCAGGGTCGCGATGCAGCAGGTCACGATCATCGCGATCAGGCCCACGAGGCCGAGCCCGAGGCTCACGAGGATCAGCATCAGGAAGTACAGCACCACGGTGCCCAGATGACCTGGCAACACCGCGGCGCGGACGGCCTGCCACGCCTGGCCCACCGTGGCGTCGCGGGCGTACATGACCGGCACGACCAGCCGATCGATCACGGCGCCGATCACGCCCAGCAGCAGCATCAGCGCCAGCGTCAGGCCGGTCACCACCGCCATGGCCACCCAGAGATCGCCGGGGAGGAACTCGCCGAAGGACACGTCGTTGCCCAGGGTCAGCCAGTGGGCGACCACCGAGGGCCACCAGCTGAAGAGGCCCGCGAGCAACACCGCGAACATCCAGCCGGTCATCACCAGGGTCAGGGCCATGCGCACCAGGAAGAGGCTGTCGCCCAGCGTCTTGTACTCGCGCCAGGGTTCGCGCACGGCGCCGCGGTTGCGGGCGATACCGTCGAGGAGCATGAACTCGCCGCGGCTGCGCAGCCACAGCACCAGCGCGGCCACGGCCAGCCCGACGAGGAACAGTCCGGCCAGACCCGCGACCACCAGCACGGCGTTCTCGGCGCACCAATCGAGGATCATCTGCACGAACTCCAGCGCCCCCTTGCCGCCGCCGCCGCCGCCACTGCCGCCGTTGTCGCTGCCGTAGTTGAAGCTGCCCCCGCCCGACGCCAGGGAGGCCAGCCAGGCACAGAAGCCCAGCGTGAACCACTTGGCGGCGTCGAACGGCCGGAAGCACACGTCGACCATGCGATTCCAGGCATGTTCCAGGGGTTTCGAGACCGAGATATCCATGGTCGTCCCTCCGTTTCGCGCGTCGCTGGGACCTACGCGCCGGGATGGCGACTATTCCATCGCGCCGTGGACCACCTCGCCGCCGACCACGGTCAGCACCACCTCGGCCTGCGGGATCCGAGCGGGATCGACCGCCAGGATGTCGCGGTCGAGCACCACCAGATCCGCGAGCTTGCCCACGACGAGGCTGCCCTTGAGATCCTCCTCGAAGGACCCGTAGGCCGCGTCGAGGGTGAACCCCTGCACCGCCTCGTGCGCGGTCAGGCGCTGGTCCGGGAGCCAGCCCCCCGCGGGCTCGCCCGCGTGGTCCTGCCGGGTGATCGCGGCGTAGATGCCCCACAGCGGATCGGCGGATTCGACCGGGAAGTCCGAGCCCAGCGGCATGCGTGCGCCCGTGTCGAGCAGGCGCCGCCAGGCGTACGCACCGGCCAGACGGTCGGCGCCGAGCCGCGCCTCGGCCCAGGGCATGTCCGACGTGGCGTGGGTGGGCTGCATGGACGGCAACACCCCCAGCGCCGCGAAGCGCGGGATGTCGTCGAGGTGCAGGACCTGGGCGTGCTCCACGCGGAAGCGGTGGTCCGGCAGGTCGCCATTCTCGGCGCGCACGTCGGCCAGGGCCCGCTCGTACGCGTCGAGGGCGACGCGGTTGCCGCGGTCGCCGATGGCGTGGGTGCACACCTGGAAACCTCGCTGGAGCGCCCGCACGCACACGTCGTGGATCTCGTCGGGATCCGTGACGACGAGGCCGCTGTGGTCCGGCTCGTCGCTGTACGGCGCCAGCAGCGCCGCGCCGCGGGAGCCCAGCGCCCCGTCCGCGTACAGCTTGATGGCGCGCACACCGAGGTGATGGTCGTACAACCCCGAACGCGGACCCAGCGCCAGCTGCTGCTCGATCAGCTCGGCCTGCCCCTGGACCATGGCGTGGATGCGGATCTTCAGCCTGCCCTCGGAGCCGAGCTCCTCGTACACGGCGAACCCTGCCGCGTCCACGCCCGCGTCGGTGACGCTGGTCAGGCCCAGCCGCAGGCACTCCTCCTGGGCCAGCATCGCCCGCTCGACGAGCTGCTCGTGGGAGGGTGCAGGCACCAACTCCAGCACCAGCGTCTCTGCGTTGTCCACCAGCACGCCGGTGGGGATGCCGTTGGCGTCGCGCAGGATGCGCCCGCCGTCCGGATCGGCGGTGCCCTTGTGGATACCCGCCTTGCGCAGGGCCACGTCGTTGGCCCACAGGGCGTGGCCGTCCACCCGCGACAGGTACACGGGGTTGTCGTCGCAGCCGTGCAGGTCCCGCCAGCTGGGGAACTCGGCGACCTCCCAGTCGTTCTGGTCCCAGCCGCGGCCGTAGATCCACTCGTCCGGCGCAGCCCCGGCGCACGCGGCCCGCACCCTGTCCCCCACCTCCTGCGCCGACGTCGTGCCCTTGAGGTCCAGGTTCTGCAGGGTCTTGCCCAGTCCGAGGAAGTGGGCGTGGGCGTCGTGCAACCCGGGCAACACGGCCTTGCCCTTGAGGTCCATCGCGCGGGTGGTCTCGCCGCGCAGGGCCAACGCGTCCTCGCCCAGCGCGACGATACGATCGCCGCGCACGGCCACGGCGTCCGCGGTGGGCACGGCGGCGTCCATCGTGTGGACCACGCCGTTGAACAGCAGCAGGTCGGCCATGTCCCCTCCCGCCTCCGGCTCACCGCCCCGGTCCGGGCAGCCCGACAGGCCGCCGACCGTCAGGAGCGTGGCCGCAGCGATCGCAACGCGGGTGTAACTCATCTCTTCCCTCCCGGGTCTGGCCCACTGTGGCCCCTACCCCCACCCATTGCAACCGCCCCCGGTTCCGGTCAAGGTACGTGCTCGAGGTGAGTCCCATGAAGCTGGTGCATCCCGTGTGGTTCGCGGCCGCCCTGTCGCTCCTCGTCGCCTGCGAGGACCCCGCCGGCGACGACGACTCCGCCTCCCCGGACGCCGAGCCGCTGACCGTCACCGACAACGATGCCTGCACGCTGACCGCATGGGCGCGCTGGACCACGGCCATGCCCGCCACGTCGCGCGTCGAGTTCGGGACCGACGGCGAGTGGACCTTCTTCGTCGAGGACGACGCCCTCGTCACCGACCACGAGCTGCTGGTGTTCGGCATGCGGCCGCAGACCACCTACGCGCTACGCGCGACTTCGGTGACGGAGGCCGGCGATGGCATCGACGCCGGCGAGGCCGAGTACACCACCGGGTCGCTGCCCTTCGAGGGGCTGGCCACCGAGGTGGACGTGTACGAGCCCGACCTCGTCCAGCCCGGCTGGACCCTGACCAACATCCTCGTGGACACCATGAACGCGCCCGCCACCGCCGTCATCTTCGACATGGAGGGCCACGTGGTCTGGTACCACGAGCACGGCGAGGAGCTCGCCCGCGCCGACATCGAGGCCACCCTGGTGGACGGCGAGAACATCCTCATCGCCGGCTCCATGGCCGGCGATACCTCGCCCGTGGAGGTGGACCTGGCCGGCAACATCGTCTGGGAGGGGCCGGTGATGCCCCCGGACGACACCCCCACCCCGCCCGGCGCCTACCACCACTCCTTCAAGAAGCTCGACAACGGCAACTACGTGGGCGTGCGCTACGCCCTCGACGGCAACGTCTACTACGACGAGCTGGTCGAGCTGGCCCCGGACCACACCGACGCCTGGTCGTGGGAGGCCCGCGACCTGCCGGTGGAGGATCCCGACTTCTACGCCTGGGGCAACGCCGCCCTGCTCTTCGACGACGTCGCCTACTACAACTCCCGTGCCCACGACGCCCTGTACAAGGTCGATCGCGCCTCCGGCGACCTGCTCTGGGCCCTGGGCGCCAACGGCGACTTCGCCCCCGACCCCGACAACCCCCGTCCCTGGACCGCCGAGGCCCACGCCCCGGAGATCCAGGACGACGGCAGTATCCTGCTGTACGACAACGGCCTCTCGTCCACCAACCAGTCCCGCGTCGTGCGCTACGAGCTCGACGAGCAGGCCCTGACCTCGCGCATCGTCTGGGAGTACCCTGGCGAGGACATCGACGATCCCTGGTACTCCTTCCACATGGGCGACGCCGACCGCCAGCCCAACGGCAACACGCTGGTGTTCGTCCCCCACCTCCTCGAGGGCGGCAGCGACAACCGCATCTTCGAGCTCACCGAGGACCGTCAGAAGGTCTGGCAGATGTGGATGCTCGGTGAAGACGGGGCCAAGGCCGGCGGGTTCGCCGCACACCGTATCCCGGTGCTGGTGGGGGAGTTGTAGATCCGCAGCGGGCACGGACGCGCCCGGGATCACTTCTGCCCTCGACGATATCCCCCGAAATAGAACGAAAATCGTCTCGCGTGCGTTCTCCTCCAAGGGAGGGGTGCGTGAATGCGGAGGGGAGCGTCATGACCGGGTATCGCACGACCCTCGCGTGCATCGCGCTGTGCCTGCTGACCGCGTGCGACTGGGCCCAGTTCCCCAAGTCCGAGGTGGTGCTGCCGGACCTCGACGGGGACGGCTACGCCGGCAACCTGGACTGCAACGAGCTCGACCCGACGGTCCACAGGGGCGCGACGGAACTATGCGACGGTGTCGACACCGACTGCGATGGCGACCTCCCCGCGGACGAGGAGGACCGGGACGGCGACGGCGCGAGCGAGTGCGAAGGCGACTGCCAGGACCACTCCGCGGCGTGGAACCTCCGGGACGAGGACGGGGACGGCTATACGAGCTGCGACGGGGACTGTGACGACAACGATCCCACCGTGTTCCCGGACCGACACGAGAGCTGCGACGGCAAGGACAACAACTGCAACGGCAAGCTGTCCGACGAGGAGCGCGACCAGGACGGGGACGGACAGATGCCGTGCGAGGGGGACTGCAACGACGCGGAAGCCACGATGTTCACCGGCGCCGTGGAGTCGTGCAACGGATTCGACGACGACTGCGACGGCACGGTGCCGGCGGACGAGTACGACCTCGATCACGATGGCTACACCGCGTGCGCAGGGGACTGTGACGACGCGGACCCGCAGGTCAGTCCGGGCCGCGCCGAGGTCTGCGACGGCCTGGACAACGACTGCGATCCCACCACGGACGAGACCGTCGACGGCGACGGCGACGGCGTGTCCATGTGTGAGGGGGACTGTGGCGACTTCGATCCACAGGTGGGACCCGCCACGGCCGAGATCTGCGACTTCCTCGACAACGACTGCGACGGCGACATCGACGAGGACTTCGACCTCGACGGGGACGGCCAGACGAGCTGCGCCGGGGACTGCGACGACAACGACGCGGTCGTCGGGCTGGGATTCACGGAGCTCTGCGACGGCCTGGACAACGACTGCGACGGCTGGACCGACGAGGCCGAGGGTGAGATCGCCGACCTGGACGGTGACGGCGTGACGGACTGCGCGGGGGACTGCGACGACTCCGACGCCGCCATCTTCCCCGGCGGAGTCGAGGTCTGCGACGGGCTGGACAACGACTGCGATCCCGCGACCCACGAGCTGGTGGATGTCGACGGGGACGGCTGGAGCATCTGCAACGGCGACTGTGACGACAGCGAGCCCTCGGTCTACCCCGGCGCGGTCGAGCTCTGCGACGATCTGGACAACGACTGCGACGGCGTGCTCGGCCCCGAGCTCGTCGACGACGACCTGGACGGATGGTCGGCCTGTGACGGCGACTGCGACGACGGGGACTACCGCATCCACCCCGGCCACCTCGAGACCTGCGACGGCCTGGACAACGACTGCGATCCCCTCACCGACGAGGACGACGACTTCGACGGGGACGGTTGGTCCGTGTGTTACGGGGACTGCCACGACCTCGACGACCGCATCCACCCGGGCGCCGAGGAGATCTGCGACGGCTGGGACACCGACTGCGACGGCTGGCTACCCCCCGACGAGTTCGACTCCGACGGCGACGGCCAGATCATCTGCGCGGGAGACTGCCACGACGGTGATCCCTTCGTCGGGCTGGGTTTCCCCGAACTGTGCAACGGACTCGACGAGGACTGCGACCTGCTCGCCGGCCTCGACGAGGTGGACGCGGACGGCGACGGGTTCATGGTCTGCGACGGCGACTGCGACGACGCGAACGCCGACACCTTCCCGGGCGCGGCCGAGCTCTGGGACGGTGTGGACAACAACTGCGACGGGATCAGCGATGGCGGCGCGATCGTCCAGCTGGACGCCGGCCGCCAGCACACGTGCGCCCTCGACGTGCACGGCGCCCTGACCTGCTGGGGCGACGGCGCGCACGGCGAGGTCACCCCGCCCGGGGGTTCGTTCAGGTACCTGAACACCGGCAAGTACGGTGGCTGCGCCATCGCCACAGACGGGACGACCCACT
The DNA here is from genome assembly GCA_964558555.1 of uncultured Rickettsiales bacterium. GTDB lineage: Bacteria > Myxococcota_A > UBA796 > UBA9615 > CAYRNR01 > CAYRNR01. The sequence goes on from CAZLEO010000032.1 coordinate 45,722, forward strand.
GCTGGGGCTACGACGACGACGGCCAGGCCTCCCCGCCGGCCGAGCCCTTCGACGCGGTCGTGATGGGTTTCATCTTCTCGTGCGGACTGCGCGCGGACGGCTCGGCCCGGTGCTGGGGCAGCTCGGACCACGGTCTCCAGACGGAGCCCGCCGTGACCTTCCACCACATCTCGGCGGGCTACTACCACGTGTGCGGGTTGGACCTCGTCGGCGGGCTGCGCTGCTGGGGGGAGCCGACCGGAGGAGGCGCGGGGTTCCCGGCCGGGACCTTCCTGCAGGTCGAATCCGGGGACAACTACTCGTGCGCCCTGTCCGTGGCCGGCACCGTGGAGTGCTGGGGAAACAACCCCTTCGGCGTGCTCGTCACGCCGAACACCACCTTCACCTACATCGAGGCGGGCGGTCACCACGCGTGCGGGCTCACCCCCTCGGGGGAGACCGAATGCTGGGGCTACTGCGGCTCCGGCGAGTGCAGCCCCCCGGCCAACATCCAGTTCGAGACCCTGGCCGCGGGCTATTCCCACACCTGCGGGCGCACGGCAGCGGGGATGACGACGTGTTGGGGGGCCAATCACTACGGCCAGTGTGAGACGCCGTGAGCCCTCGAACCCCCGGCCGATCGAGTCCACCCCTCGTCGCGGGCCCGTCGAGGGCCGAAGGGAGTCCCATGCGAAGAGCGAGCACCGCGCTGCTGGGCGCACTGGCCTGCCTGACCGTCGGCTGTGTCTGGCCCACGGAGGAGACCGGGGACGATCCCTACGTACCCCCGGATCCCGACGGGGACGGGTACTCGGGCACGATGGACTGCGACGAGCACGATCCGGACGTCTACCCCGGAGCACCCGAGGTCTGCGACGGATACGACAGCGACTGCGACGGTGACCTCCCGTCCTCGGAGTGGGATCGGGACGGGGACGGCCAGATGCCGTGCGAAGGCGACTGCGACGACTACGATCCCACGCGCTTCGTCGGAGCTGCGGAGGCCTGCAACGGCGTGGACGACGACTGCGACGGCGAGCCCGCGGACGACGAGCACGACGACGACGGGGACGGCTGGACCCCGTGCGACGGCGACTGCGACGACGCGGACCCCACCGTCTACCCCGGCGCGGCCGAGATCTGTGACTCCGTGGACAACGACTGTGATCCCGGCACGGACGAGAAGGCCGACGTGGACGGCGACGGCTACACCGCGTGCGACGGCGACTGCGACGACGCCGACGCCGCGAGCCACCCCGGGGCCACCGAGATCTGCGACGGCGGCGACAACG
>CAZLEO010000033.1:0-45994 GCA_964558555.1 uncultured Rickettsiales bacterium
CCGACACGGGGATTTTCAGTCCCCTGCTCTACCGACTGAGCTACCTGCCCACCGAGGGGGTGCTCGAAAGAGCGGGTGGTTTTTAGTTCAACCGTGATCCAAATGTCAACATCTGGAATGCAGGGGAGGATGGGCAACGGGCGGGGTTCGACCCTGGTGGGGTGGGGGAGGGGGGTTGTAGGGTTGGGACGTCGAACAACTTCAACGGGGTGTCGATCATGGAACGATGGCTGGTGTGTGGTCTGGCGGCGGTGGTCGCGATGGGGCTGCTTGGCGCGGGGTGCGCGAACCCCTGTGACGCGTACTGCGACGGGACGCTGACGAAGATCGAGGATCTGAGCTGCCTGGACGTTTGGGGAACGACCTGGGAGGACCAGGGCTTCGCGGACGACGAGGACTACCGTACGCGATGCGTGGAGACGTACGACCAGCGGGAGGCCGACGCGTGGGCGGAGTCCCCGGAGGTCCGCGAAGATCTGCGCCAGGGATGCAGCGACGCGCTGGACGAACTGGAGGGGGTGGAGGATTGCAGCGGCGTGCTGCTCCACGAGCTGTGATCGGGCCGTCTGGCGGCATGCAGGGTTCTACGTTGCATCGCCCGGGACCTTTGGGTAATATCCGCCGAGCTTGCCACGGGCACGTGTGCGCCCGTGTTTTGGAACAAGCCGGAGAGAACCATGAAGATCCAGATCGTCGGGTTCGTTGTCATCGCCGCCTTCGCGCTGCTGACCATCGGGTGTGACACCTGCAAGGAGCGGTGCGACTTCGCGGCCGACTTCTACGAGGAGTGCCTCTCGGAGTGGAACACCTCCTGGGAAGGCCTGGGGTACGAGGACAAGGGGACCTTCCGCGACGCGTGCGTGGAAAGCGTCAACGACGGCCGCGCCCAGGTCTCGGACTGCTGCTCCTCCGTAGAGGAGAACCCGGACCTGACCGCGGAAGAGATCGAGGAAAACCAGGCCGAGTGCGAGGACAACACCTTGCTGGCCATCGACCGCAACTGCGAGGACAACAAGGAGCTGTACCGTCAGCCTTGCTCGTTGTACTGGCAGGAGGTCTACGACCCGTTCGCGCCTGGCTTCCCCGAGGAGAACCCCACCTGCCAGGACGAGGGTGAAGGGGACGACGACTCCGCCAGCTGATCCCTCGGTCGCAGGGGTCCTGCCCTCATTCGAGGGTCTCCGTGACGGGCATCCACATCATCGCCGGTGTCCGGCCGCGCTGAAGCTCCATCAGCACCAGCCCCGAGAGGGTGGCCCGTAGTTCTTCGGGGATGGGTAGCTCGGGCCGGGCCACGAAACCCTTGCCAATCTCCAGCGACGACAGCAGGCCGACCCGCGGCGAGTGGACGAGCTCCACCGGGGCGGTGGGATGGACTCCAGCCAGCTCCCGCGCGATCTCGACGCCTCGCATCAGACCACCGAGCTCGTCCACGAGCCCCTGGTCGAGGGCCTGCGCGCCGGTCCAGACGCGGCCTCGCGCCACGGCGTCGACGTCGTCCACGCTGTCCATGCCGCGCCCCTCGCGCACGTGCTCGATGAAGTCCGCGTACAGGTGATCCACGATCCGCTCGACCGCGCGGTACTCCGAGGGGGACCAGGGCTCGGCCATGTCGTACAGACCGGCGTGGTCCCCGCGCTGCAGGTGGTAGGTGGACAGCCCGATCTTGTCGTAGAGCCCGGCCAGGCTCACCTTGCCGCTGTATACGCCGATGGACCCGGTCAGGGTCGAGGGGCTGGCCACGATGCGGTCGGCGGCACACGAGATGTAGTACCCGCCCGACGCGGCGAGGCTGGCCATGGAGACGACCACCGGCTTGTGGCCGCGCGTGAGCTGGACCTCCCGCCAGATCTCCTCGCTGGCGAAGGCGGAGCCGCCCGGGCTGTCCACCCGCAGGACGATGGCGGCGATGTCCCTCGACTCCCTGGCCCGCCGGATCGCCGCGACGGTGGTGTCGGAGCCCGCCACCTCGAGCAGGCCGAGCGGGAGCCGCCCGCTGGCGCCGGTGTTGATCAGGCCGTCCACGTGGATCACGGCGATGCGCCAGGGCGCGCGCCAGTGGACGGGCGCGCGCTTCTCCTTCAACGGCTCGCGGATCGTGGCCCTGGGCCGCCCGGCGGTCTCCTTGGCCTGCTCGGCGGCCTCGTCGCCGTAGATCAGGTGGTCCACCAGGCCGTTCTCCAGGGCCAGGCGAGCGGGGTAGGGGCCGGCGTCCACGACCTCGGCCATGCGCCCTGGCTCGATGCCCCTGTCCTCGGCGATGGCCGCGAGCCAGCGATCGAAGCGGTCGTCGAGCAGGGCGGTGCGCACCTCGAGATTCGGCGCGGTGGGCTCGGTCTCGGTGTACTGCTCGGGGCTCGACTTGTAGATGCCGATGCGGCTGAACTGCGCCTCGACCCCGAGCTTGTCCAGTGAACCCCGGTAGAAGGTCAACCGCGTGGACAGGCCGGTGAGGGACAGCACCGCTCCGGGGTGCATCCACACCTCGTCACAGGCGCTGGCCAGGTAGTAGTCCACGTTCCCGCCGCCAGCGGCCAGGTAGGCGTACACCGGCTTGCCCGCGGCGCGGAGCCGGGCGATCTCGTCGCGCAACTCCTCGGTGCGGGCCATGCCTCCGCCGTAGCCGTCCAGCCGCAGCAGCACCGCCGCGATCGACGGATCGGCCTCGGCGCGCCGCAGCCCCTCGAGGAGGTCGGTGAAGGACGTGTTGTTGCGGCGGGGGTAGAGCGGATTGTAGGTGGGGTTCTCGTGATATCGCTGCAGCTCGAACTCGGCGACGCTGCGCGTCAGGTTCAGCCGCGTCGGCGGGGTGTCCGACGAGGTGCCGACGCCGGCGGTCCAGCCGCCGAAGCCCGCCTCACCGCGGGTGTGGACCCGAGCCCGGCCGCCGATCCAGCCCGACCGGAACACCAGCGCCGCGCCCACCCCTACGGTCATCTGCTCGTCCAGCGTCGCGAAGAACTGCAGCCCGTCCAGCGGCTCGAGCTGGGCGGCCACCTCGTAGTGGTAGGGAGACGCGTCTCCCACGAACTCGTACCGCCAGTCGAAGGCGATGGAGAAGCGCCGCCCGAACGGCCGCAGGCCGATGCCCGCGACCACGGCGGGGCTGTACCGACCCTCGTGCCCTTCGCGTGGCGCCAGGTCGCGAACCGCACCGGCGATGGACAGCCACGAGGCCGGCCGCATGGTGACGCCGAGGTCGAGCGCCCCGTAGGTCTGCACCCCGCTCCCCGGGGCGTGCAAGCGCAGCGCCGCTCCCAGCGACAGGCCGTCCACCGGGGCGTGGCCGAACCCCAGCGCCGCGTGGGCGCCGGTGCCGGCGTCATCGAAGGTCAGCCGTCCGCCGCCCGCCAGGCCCCAGATCCCCGCGTAGCCGCCCAGGCCCATCAGACCCCCGGCCGGACGGGTGCTGGTGAACCCCATCTCGGCCGCAAACGCCCTACGCAAGCCCAATCCGGCCGGGTTCGCTGCGAGCGCGCGTGGCCCCTCCACCCACGCCACCGGGGCCGGCAGGAACACCTCCGTGGGATCGTCCGTAGGGACGTTTTCTGCCGCTTTCACGTTCAACTGTGCAAACAGGGTCGTGACCGCGAGGTAACAGAGTGGTAAGAAGGGGGCTGGAAATCGAGTCATGTCGGGCTCCTGAGGGGCCTGGATCCGTCATTGGAGTCGTTGACTGCCGTGACACTCACGTCTATCCTATCTGCTCAATGCAGTCTGTCGTCTAGCGCTACAGACCCGATACTCGAGTACTTGCGGATAGTTGCAGGAGAATCGCCCTCCCGAGGGGGTCAAAGATGACAGCTAGATTCTACGCGTTGCCGGCCCTGGTTTTCTTCGCTCTCGCCTTCCAGCTCGTGTGGTGTGACTTCGCCCAGGCGCAGCCCACCGACGAGGAGGAGGACGAAGGCGGCGTCGAGGTCTCGGACGCCGAAGACGAGATCGTGGTCGAGGAAGAGCCCGCCGAGCCGGTGGTGGACGAGGTCTCGATCACCCGCGAGCTGCGGACCGTCGAGCAGAACGTCAACGTGCTCAAGGAGAGGGTCTTCCGCTCCAAGGCCAGGTTGCTGCTGCTCGAGGAGAAGGTCATCCGCGGGGTCGTCGCCGGCGCCAAGGCGCGGCTGATCCACGTGAATCGACTGGGTGGCGCCTATCGCATCGAGTCGATCTCGTACTACTTCGACGGCACGCCGATCTTCGAGAAGGTGGACACCACCGCCGAGTTCCATCGCAAGAAGGAGCTGAAGATCTTCGAAGGGAACATCCCGCCGGGCAGCCACACCATCACCGCGAACATCGTGGTCAAGGGCAATGGCAACGGCGCGTTCTCCTACCTGGACGACTACTCGTTCAAGGGCCAGGAGAGCTTCTCGTTCATCGCCGAGGACAACAAGACGGCGGTGATCCGGATGGTCCTGCGCAAGAAGGGCGGGCCTCTGGGTGGCTTCGAAGAGGGGCCGGAGATGAGCTTCGAGCAAGAAGACGTCCCGAACCTGCCCGGATCCGAGGAGCCTTCCTAGGAGGCTGTGCTGCCGCGAGGATACCGTTGATGCTGAGTGTGGCTCATCGATCCGGACCCTTCCTGTGCTTGGCCTGCCTCGTCCTGGCCAGCGTCGGCAGCGCCTCCGCGCGCCCGGCCCGCGGTCCATCCAACTCCCTGGCCCAGCTGGAGCTCGTCGAGAACCAGGTGACCGTCATGGAGGGGCGCCTGGGCGCCGTGCGGGAGATCGTCCACAACGAACCCCTCAGCCGCACGCCCACCGAGGTGCGCGACCTGCTCTTCGAGGCGGACTTCTCGTTCCTCACCGAGGACTACGAACACGCCGCGCTGCTGTACTACTCGCTGCTCGAGAACGGTGACCTGGTCGGGCACGCCCAGGAGGCCGACGCCCAGTACCACATGGCCGAGGCCCTGTTCCTCAGCGAGAACTACTACCCGGCCCAGCGCGCGTACGAGCGCATCGTCGGCATCGGCACGATCCACCCGCACTACGACGACGCCGTGATGAAGCTCATCGAGCTGCTCGGGATCACCGGCGAGGTGGAGCAGTTCAACTACTACTACGACAACTTCCTGCAGACGACGCGGTCGGGGGACACCTCGACGTTGCGCGTGCGCTACGCCCTGGGCCGGACGCTGTACCTCCAGGGCAAGCTGGAAGAGGCGAAGTCCATGTTCGCCAACTTCCCCGAGGGCAGCACGTACACGTCCCAGGCCCGGTACCACTACGGCGAGATCCTCGTGAAGGAGGGCTACGAGGCCTCCCTGGCCGGTGACGACGCCACGGCCCTGCAGCGGTACAACGCGGCGATCCCGGTCTTCCTCGACGTCTCGCAGATGCCCACCACCACCGAGGACCAGGTGGCGGTGCAGCACCTGTCGTTCCTGGCGCTGGGGGCCCTCCACTTCGAGCAGGGCCTCATCTCCCAGGCCATCGGCTTCTACAACGAGGTGCCGGCGGAGTCGTCGCACTTCGCCGACGCCCTGTTCCAGATCTGCTGGGCGGACATCCTGCTGGGGGACTACCAGGGGGCGCTGCGCACCATCGAGATCTTCTTGCTGGCCTTCCCCGAGGACACCCGGGAGCCCGAGCTGAAGCTGCTCATGGCCCACCTGCGGGTCAAGCTGGAGCAGTTCGACCGGGCCGTGGTCGACTACAAGCAGGTCGTGGAGGAGTACGAGGAGATCAAGCTGCGGCTGGATCACCTGGTGGGCGCCGACGTGGACCCCATGATGTACTTCAATCAGCTCGTGGATCGCTCGTTCATCGTCGCCAGCGAGTACGAGGTGCCCGAGCTCGCCGCGCGCATTGCGCGCGAGGACAGCCGGCTGAACCAGGCCGTCGAGGTGGCTTCCGACCTGTACCAGGAGCGGCGCCAGATCGAGGAGGGCCAGGAGACCGTGGCCCGGCTCGAGGACGCGGTCGCCGAGGGCAGCGCCGGCGGGCTCATGACCACGTACCGGGCACGCCAGATCGAGCTCGATGGGCTGGACGCGCAGATCCTGTTCCGTGAGAACGAGCTGCTCGAGATCGAGGCCTCCTACCTCATCGCCGCCCTCAGCGGGACCGACGCCCAGGCCGTGCGCGACATCATGGAGCGCCGCGCCGCGGTGGACGCCAGCGTCTCCGCCGTCTCTGCCGAGTACACCGACACCACCGAGTACCGCGAGGACGTGATCGCCGCGGCCCGCGGCCTCGACGCCGAGGCGTACAAGCTCGAGGCCATGGTCGACGACGTGCTCGCGCGCGCCGCGGGCATCGAGCTCTACCTCAAGAGCGAGCTCGCCAGCGGCACCAAGACCGACGACGAGGTGCAGGGATTCCGCCTCGAGCTGCAGGCCATCCGCCAGGATCTCGACAGCGAGGCCGAGGATCTCTCCGACATCCACCGCCGCCTCGAAGAGCGTCGGATCGCCGCGCTGGTCGCCCCCGAAGAGGACGACGACGGCCCCGGTCTGCGCAGCGCGGTCCGCGGCGAGGTCGGCGGCCTGGTCGCGGAGATGATCGACTATCGTTCCCGCGTGAGTCGCCCTGACGCGCGCGACTTCTTTGCCCGCGTCGATGGTGCCCGCTCCCGGTTGCGCAGCATGCGCAGCGAGTGCGTGGTCCTCGCCTCCGCTCTGGATCGCCTCGAACGGGACGAGACGTCCCGCATCCGGCTGCTGCTCGACGAGGAGAAGTCGTCCCTGCTCAGCTGCGCTTCGGACGCCAACCGCTTCGAGGTCGACAGCCAGGCGGTCTCGGGCCAGATCGCGGCCGCCAGCTTCCGCAACGTCCAGGCCGAGTTCGGCGACACGGTGATGCGCGCCGACATGGGCGCCATCGACGTGTACTGGATGCGCAAGGAGGAGATCACGGACGAGCGCGAGCGCATCCGCGACGAGCGCAATCAGATGATCAAGGAACTCCAGCGCATGTACCAGGATCTGCTGGACTTCGAGGAGTTCGAAGACGCCGAAGTGCAAGAGGCCGGCGAAGAGGAAGGGATCAGCATCGAATGATCTACCGCCTCTCCATCCTGGCCTTGGCCCTGTTCGTCCCCTCCCTGTGCGCTGCACAGGTGTCGGGCGAAGGGGAGGCCGACTCGGGCTCGGCGGAGACGTCCGAGGCCTCCACGCACGAGGATCTGGAAGCGTTCCGCGCCGCGTACTCGAGATATGAAGATCGCGTGCGCGAGATGCACGACGAGATCAAGCGCGTCGTGACGCTGCGCTACGAAGAGGAGCTGGACCGCATCCGCTCCAGCTACGACACGCAGACCGCGGAGAAGGAGGCCGAGGAGCGCATCCAGCGGCTCGAGGCCATCGCCCAGCACGAGGAGTTCATCCGCAAGTACCCGGACAGCCCCTACACGGCGCACCGCATCTTCCGGCTGGCCAACCTCTACCTGGACGAGACCGAGTACGCGTTCGCCGAGGCCAACGCCGCGTACCGCGATCTCGAAGAGGAGTTCGACCGCAAGCTGGAAGCTGGCGAGCCGGTGGACGCCCTGCCCGAGCCGCCCGGCCGGGACTACTCCCGCGCCATCGCGCTGATGCAGGACATCATCGAGCGGTTCCCCGACTACCACCACCTGGGCGCCACCTACTACCTGCTCGGGTACTGCTACTGGGACGAGTTGAGCGCGCAGCAGGACGATGGCCTGGCCATGGCCACCTATCGGGACCTGGTCCGCCGCCTGCCCGACAGCAACTACGCCGTCAACGGCCACTTCGCGCTGGGCGAGATCTACTTCAACGAGCTGGAATTCGAGGCGGCCATCCACCACTACTCCAAGGTGCTGGATTTCGGCGAGACGTCCCACTACGACCGCGCCCTGTACAAGCTCGCGTGGGCCTACTACCGCGGCGACGACCTGGGCAATGCCATCCCCAAGTTCGTCCAGCTCATCGACTACTCCGACCAGATGCTCACCGAGGGAGGCAAGGAGAGCGACATGCGGCCAGAGGCCGTGCGTTACCTCGCCATCTCCCTGGTGGACCAGGCCGACGACGTCGAGCGGCCCCCCATCGGTCGCGTGGAGGAGTACTTCTCCAACACGGGCGACAGGCCGTACCAGTACGACGTGATGGTGCAGGTGGACGACGTGCTGTCGCAGCAGGCGCGGTACGACGAGGAGCTGGCCACCCTGATCCGCATCCAGGAGCTGTACCCCAACAGCCCGGACAACCCCGAGTTCCAGCGGCGAATCATGGCGCTGCACGTCAACAAGGACAACCCGGACGTGGACGCTTCGGTGGCCGCGCGCATCGAGCTGGTGGAGCGGTTCAAGGAGGGCACCCCCTGGTGGGAGGCCAACAAGAACAACCCCGACGCGTTGCGCCTTGCCAGCCAGTACATCGAGGAGTCCCTTGGCGACGTGGCCAAGGTCTACCACGCCAACGCCCAGGCCATGTTTGCCGCCAGTGGCGGTGTGCGGGGCCAGGAGCCGGCCCGGTCCGAGTACATGCGCGCGGCCGAGGCGTACCAGGACTACCTGGACCGCTTCCCGTTCACGTCGGACGCCTACACCACCCAGTTCTACATCGCAGAGTGCTACTACTGGGCCGGCGAGTTCGAGCAGGCCATCGCCGAGTACGACAAGCTGCGACGCTACCCGGACAAGACCTACGAGGGTGAGACCTTCGTGGCCGTGGCATTCTCCTACGAGGAGTTGATGCGGCAGCGCGAGGGCAACTACAAGGACAACCCGCTGGCGCTGGACAACTTCGAGATCGACCTGGGCGCCAAGCCCGAGACCATCCCGGACATCCCCATCAGCGACCTGCGCCAGAAGTACATCGCCGCCACCGACGCCCTCAACGCGTACGATCCGAACTACGACGACATGGCTCGGATGCAGTACATCGTCGCGGAGATCTTCTACTTCCACAACAAGATCGACGAGGCGCGCAAGCGCTTCGAGATGATCATCGACCGCTACCCCGACCAGGACGTGGCGGCCTTCTCCGCGGGCCTGCTGGTCAACAGCTACCACAAGACCGGCGACGTGCAGATGGTGTTCCAGATGTGCGACCGGTTCCTCCGCGTGCCCCTGCTGGGCAGCGACGAGGAGTACTGGCAGACCAAGCTCGAGACCTACGAGACCAAGCGCCGCAACGCCCAGTTCCGCCTCGCCGAGTTCGCCGCGGGCACGGACATGAAGGAGGGCGGCCGGCTTTTCGAGGAGTACTACCGCGAGCACGCGGACACGGAGAACGAGGCGCTGGCCCTGTTCAACGCGGCCATCTGGAACGAGAAGGCCGGCGACACGGTCAAGGCCAACGAGCTCTACGAGGAGTTCCTCGACGAGTTCGGCGAGCACGACGACGCGCCCAGCATCTTCTTCCGCATCGCCGAGCAGTACGAGCGGACCATGGACCTCGACCGGGCCATCGACTACTACGTACGTGTCGCCCGGCTGCACCCCGAATACGAGAGCGCCCCGGACGCCTACTACAACGCGGCCTTCCTCAGCATCGGCCTGGGCAACTTCGAGGACGCGGCGAGTTACTACCTGACCTACGTCGAGGACTTCGAGGTCGAGGACGCCCCCGACGCCTACTGGCGCGCGGCGGAGGCCTACCGTGACGGCGGCCTCGACACCAAGGCCCTCGACGCGTACCTCGAGTACAACCGGCGGTTCCCCGACGAGAAGATCGACCGCACCATGCAGTCGCTGGTCCACCGCCTGAAGATCTACGAGGCCCAGGGCAAGACCCGCATGGTCACCAAGACCGAGGAGGAGCTCCTCGAGTACTATCACGCCCTTCGGGAGGCGGGACGCATCGGCGAGCTGAGCAAGGACTCCGTGGCCGTCGTGGCGGAGCGGGCCTTCCCCACGCTGTTGGCGCGCATCGACGAGTACGACGAGATCCGGCTGCCCAACACCCAGGATCAGGAGAAGCTCAAGCCGGTCCTGGACGAGAAGAAGGCGATGGCCCAGGACATCTCGGCCGAGGCCACCGAGTTCCTCAACACCTACCCGGACTTCGACCACATCATGGCCTGCCTGTTCATCATGGCCGACCTGTACCGGAAGTTCGCGGACATGATCTACGCCTGGGACCCGCCCATTCCCGCCGCATGGCGCGGCGACGAGGACGCCGAGCTGGACTTCATCGACCTCATCGACGAGATCAAGATCGATCTGGCCGAGCCGCAGGAGATGAAGGCCATCGAGCTGTTCGAGGTCGTGCTGGCGCGCGCACGTGAGCTCAAGCAGAACTCTCCGTGGGTCGAGCGCGCGCGCGAAGCTCTGCACGAGGCGGATCCCAACACGTATCCGCTGCTCAAGCCCGATCGCATCCAGTACTCCGATTCTCCCTACGAGCCGCCCGCGGATCCGATGGCCCGCCCGGTGGAGGAGGCATCATGAGCCTCCGTACCTTGAGCGCCGCGACCGCGCTGGTGTTGCTCCTGGGGGGCATGGCGTCGTGCAAGAAGGAGGTGGATCCCTCCACCTCGGGCAACCAGCAGCCCGACCAGACCGCCGGCCAGACCACCGGCCAGGAAGGGGAGGGGACTGCGGGCGAGGGCGCCGAGGGCGAGGAGGCCGTCGTGGTCCCCGTCATCACCCCGGAGCAGCTCGCCGAGCAGATGTTCACCGAGGGGCTGGCGGCCATGGCCTACAGGCCCCCGCAGCTCCCCACGGCGGTGGAGCGGTTCGCCCAGGTGGTCCAGTACCAGCCGGAGTGGACCGAGGCCCACTTCAACCTGGGCCTGGCCTACTTCAAGGGCAACAACGCGGTCCAGGCGTCCAAGGCCCTCGAGCAGGCCACCCGCCTGGACCCCGAGCTGGGCGAGGGATGGGTGCTGCTGGCCCAGAGCTACGCGCGACAGCGCCGCACCGGCGCCGCGCTGGACGCGTTCGACCAGTGCGTCAAGCACGTGCCGTCGAACGTGGACTGCCGGCTCGGCCAGGTGCAGATGGCCCTGGACGCGCGGGACGACCCCGCCCGGATCGTCGAGCGAATCCGCGAGATCCTGCAGCTCAACTCCACGAGCATCGGCGCGTACGTGCTGCTGTCCAAGGCCTACATGCGGCAAGGTGAGCCGCGGCTGGCCAAGTTCGCCCTGGACAAGGCCAAGCAGGCCAACCCCATGGCCGAGCTGAGCCCCACGCTCCACTGCAACCTCGGCATGATCTACCGGGAGATGGAACTCCCCTACGACGCCATAGCCGAGTTCGAGCGGGCCATCGAGCTGGACCCCAACCACGTGCAGAGCCTGGTCAACCTGGCCAACGTCAAGATCCTCAACCTCGACTTCGAGGGGGCGCGCAACCTCGCCCAGAGCGCCGTGAATGCGGACATGTCCCACAAGGGCGCGCGCCTGGCCCTGGGCATCGCCAAGCGCGGCATGGGTGACCTCGAGGGGGCCAAGGCCGAGTTCGAGCACCTGCTGGGTGTGGACCCCGGCGACACCGACGCCCTGTACGCCCTGGCGGTGACCAACGGCGACTACATCCGCGACTGGCCCAAGGCCATCGAGCAGTACGAGGAGCTCATCAGCGCCACCCCCGGCATCGCCGAGGACGACCCGCTGTACAGCTACATCGAGGACCTGCAGCGGAACATCGAGCGGGAGCAGAAGCGCCTCGAGCGCGATCGCTTGAAGAAAGAACGCGACGCCAAGCGCAAGGCCGAGGAAGAGGCCCGCGCCGCCGAGGAGGCCGCCGCTGCTGCCGAGGAGGCCGCCCGCGCCGCCGAGGAGGCCCGCGCCGCCGAGGAGGCCGCCGCTGCCGAGGAGGCCGCTGCTGCCGAGGAGGCCGCTGCTGCCGAGGCTGCCGCCGCCGAGGCCGCCGCCGCCGAGGCTGCCGCCGCCGAGGGCGCTCCTGCGGAGGAGCCCGCACCGGTCGAGCCGGCGGAACCCGCGGAGGGCGAGACCGCCCCCGATGGGGAGCCGGTACCGGCCGAGGGAGACGACGGCGGCTGAGGCGTGGCCGGTCAAGAGCCGGTCAAGAAACTGCCTCGCAGTTCGCAGCGCGAAACGGCCCACACGGAAGGGCCGTTGGTACGGATGAGAGCGGAGCCCAGAGGGTTCCATGGACCGGCTGGACGAGTTCCCCTATAATGGGGAGCCCCAGACGGGGAGCGGCTGGAAAAAGGAAGTGATTTCAATGGGTTTCAGGCTTTTTCGGCATTCACTGCTCGCCCTGGCGATCGCGGTCGTGCTGCTGGCCGTGACCCTACCGGGGCTCGCCCAGCAACGTAAAAAAATCGTCATTTCTGATGAAATGGAAGTCGAAGGGCAAGTCCAGAAGCCGCAGGTGACGTACATTGTCACGCGTCAGGACATCGAGGATGAAGAGCAGCTGAAGCTCAGCACCTCCTTCATCCCCAAGATCGTCGAGTCTGTGGAAAAGGAACCTTTCTGAACCTGGAGCTAACCACACCGGCCGGCAGCTCGAAATCGGGGCTGCTGCCGGGGTACGGATACGGATACAAGTCTGACAGGAGGACTTTGTAATGGGTCACATCGTCGAGTTCTTCACCAAGGGCGGGCCGTTCATGTACGGCATCCTGGGCGTTTGGGTTATCGCCCTGGCTACCATCATCGAGCGGTTCTACTTCGTCTTCTTCAGGTACAACCTGAACGGGGCGGCCTTCATGGCTCAGATCCAGAAGCTGGTCATGGCCAACAACATCGACCGCGCGATCAAGCTGTGTAACGCCGAGGCGAACGCGGCTCTGAGCCGTGTGCTCAAGGCCGGTCTCACCCGCGCCAACCGCAGCACGGTCGAGATCCAGAACGCCGTGGACGAGGCCACCCTCGAGGTGATGCCCCTGCTGACCAAGCGCACCCCCATGCTGGGGATGTGGGCCAACGTCGCCACCCTGACGGGTCTGCTCGGAACCATTTCCGGTCTGATCCAGGCGTTCAAGGCGGTCGGTGCGGCCTCGGCCGAGCAGAAGCAGGCCCTGCTGGCGTCTGGTATCTCCATCGCCATGTACACCACCGAGTTCGGTCTGATCGTGGCCATCCCGATCATGATCTTCCACTCGATCATCCAGAACCGGACCACGAAGGTGATCGATGACATCGACCAGTTCTCCGTGAAGCTGGTCAACTTGCTGAGCGCTCGCCAGCGTGGCTCCCTCAAGGAGTCCGAGGGCAAGTAGGGCGTTTGGTAGGTCCACGTTCGCTCGACACCGGGGCGCTGTGACGCGCCTCGGGAGCCGAACGGACGGCGGTGGCACAACCAACCCAGGAGTTGGACATGGGCGCAGCCGTAAATCGAAAGAAGAAGAAGGTCCAGGAAGCGATCGGGCCCCCCAATCTGGTGCCCATCATGAACCTGGTGACCATCCTCATCCCGTTCCTTCTGCTGACGGTCCAGTTCGTGCACCTGGCGGTGATCGATAGTTCACTGCCTGCCATCGGTGCACCCAAGGCGACCAGCGAGCAGATCGACGACAAGCCTCCCTTGATGCTCACCGTGGCCATCACGGACCGCGGCTTCATCGTGGGCGGCAACGCCACCATCCTCAAGAGCGAGGAAGGTCAGGTCACCGACGTGGCCCAGGCGGTCGAGCGTGAGCCGACGATCGCGGTGGATGCCGAGGGCCTCCACCAGTACGCGAAGCTCACCGACCTGCTGGTCAAGGTGAAGGCCGAGTATCCAGATGAGCAGAGCGTCATCCTCATCCCGGAGACAGAAGTCCGGTACGAGGTGATCGTGCACACCATGGATTCCACCCGAGATCACATGCCCGAGGGTGCCGAGAAGAGTGAACTGCTGTTCCCCTTCGTCGTCATCGCCGGTGGCGCACAGTAGGAGTCGACGATGCCGTCGCCAGCCGAACTCCGTGCCAAGACCAAGGCCAGGATGCAAGAAGAGGGTGGTCTATCCATCACCTCTCTGATGGACATGATGACCATCATCCTGGTGTTCCTCCTAAAGAGCTACTCGGTAGAGGACATCCAGGTGAAGCCCTCGGCCGACCTGAAGCTCCCTTCGTCCACGTCCAAGAAGGACCCCGAGGTCGCCGTCAACGTGGTGATCTCCAAGCGGACCATCGCCGTGGACGGTGTGAAGGTCATCGACGTGACCGACATGGAGGTCGCCGACGAGTACAAGCGCGGCACCATGATCACACCCCTGTACGACACGTTGCAGGAGAAGGCGGACGACGCCAAGGCCGTGGCCGCGCGAAATCCCAACAACCCTTTCAAGGGGCGCCTCCTCCTTCAGTGCGACAAGGACATCCCCTTCTCCCTGCTGAGGGAGGTCATGTACACCGCCGGACAGGCCCAGTTCGGTGAGTTCAAGTTCGTGGTGTTCAAGGACAGCGGCGAATAGCTTCGCCTTTCTTTCGTCCACGAAATGCGGATGTGGACAACGCATGCTATGCTAGAAGGGTGCGCATTGTGCGCGCGCGAGTAACGACTGGGGCCTCTTCCCTATGACGGGAACGGGCAGTATACTGAGTCGTAGCATGTCTTGAAGGGACGTCGATGGGCGCCAAGGCTCAGCCAACCCACAAGGTTCTACGAATCGGAATCATTCAGGGTGGGAAGATCGTCGAAGAGCGGCTGATCCGTTCTGGCGATGTCGTCACGGTCGGCGAATCCACCAGGAATACCTTCGTTCTTCCCCCCTCCTTCCTGCCCAAGCAGCACAAGCTGTTCGTGTCCAAGGGGCCGCAGTACAGCCTCGTGTTCACCGACAAGATGCAGGGGAAGGTGTCGATCAACAACACGGTGCAGCCGCTGTCCAAGCTGCAGGGCACCGTGGCCAAGAAGCGCGGTGACGGCTACTGGCTCAGCCTCAGCCACAAGAACCGAGGCAAGGTCCAGGTCGGCGACGTCACCATCCTGTTCCAGTTCGTACAGGCACCGCCGGAGCCCAAGCGGGTCGCGGTCACCTTCAGCCCGTTCAGCATGTCCCAGGTGGACTGGGTCTACTGGGGCTTCTTCATGTTCTCGTGCATCGTCAACACGGCGCTGTACATCTACATCGACTCGCAGCCCCCTCCTGGCAAGGTCAGCATCGACGACATCCCCGAGCGTTTCACGCAGGTGTTCTTCGATGAGGACGCGCTCAAGGACATGATGAACGAGGAGGAGGAGGTCGACGAGGGCGAGGGGCTCGAGGAGCAGGAGACCGACGAGAGCGACGCGGTGGCTGACGAGGGCGACGAGGCCGAGAACGCCGGCGCAGGGGAAGAGGAAGAGCAAATCTCCGCAGAAGAACTACGCGCGCAGCGCAAGGCCGAGCTGATGCAGCAGGGCCTCGCGGCGCTCATCGGTACCACGGGTGAGACCTCCTCGGGCGACGCCGTGGCCGACCTCCTGGCGGACGGCGGCAACCTCGCGGGCAACCTCGACACCGCGCTGGCGTCAGCGGATGGCATCCGCGTGGCACGCCGAGGCGAGGACACCACCCTGCGCACGGGCGGCGGCGGCTCCGGCGAGGCCGGGACCATCAGCGACATGGCCGGCGTGGGCGGTGGCGATGCGGGCGAGGGCACGCGCGTCCAGGAGCAGGTAGAGGCCAACGTGGGCGGCAACCTGGAGATCACCTTCGGTGACGCCGGGGATGTCAGCTCCGTCAAGAAGTACGTGAGTCGCAAGAAGGGCCAGATCAAGGCCTGCTACGAGGAGCAGCTGAAGGCCGAGCCCGAGCTGGCTGGTAAGGTCGAGGTGACCTGGACCGTGATGCCCGACGGCTCCGTGTCCGGCGTCAGCGTGACCAGCAACACCACCGGCAACTCCGAGCTCGAGACCTGCATCATCCGGCGCATCAAGCGCTGGAGGTTCCCGGAGGCGCCTGACGAGTTCGAGATCAGCTATCCGTTCAACTTCTTCAGCAGCTGATCGAGAGAAGACGCGGTAGCGCCACGTGCGCAGGTCGCGAGAGGGGTTGTACTTCGAGGAGTTCAGCGTTGCCGAAACGAGAATGATTCGCCGGCCTCCGGGTCGGAACCAGGGAAAATTCTCCCATTGGAGAGGTTCCCGGTTATAGTTTTGTGGACTTTTTGGTTTGCGGGGCATTAGGACATCGCATAGGCTGCAGCGCGGCTGCGCGATGCGAGGAGGCGATCGATGAGCTGGCGTATCGGATTGGGCTTGACGAGTTTGCTCGTCTCGTTCCTGGCCGGTGGCGTCGCTGCGGCCCAGTCGGGAACGCAGGACGCCGACGGTCTGAGCCAACGGCAAAAGACGCAGTTCATCGACGACACCGTCGATGAGATCAACAACCACGTGTCCGATGTCCTGGATCTGATCCAGAATGCGGAGACGGAGGGCGATGCCTTGCTTCTGGATTGTCTCAATCCGAAGCTGGCAGGACTGCAGGCCCTGTACACGGTCGTCGTGTCCGCCAACGCGGTCTACGACGAGGCGCTGGTCCGCGGGAACGACGACCTTGCCAAGAGTGAATATGGCAAGGTGGACATGGCCAAGCGTCAGGCCGACACCTTGAAGATGAATGCGGACGCCTGCGTGCCGGCGTCCGGTACCTCGTTCTCAGGTCAGGGCCGCTGGTCGACCACCGGCCCCGAGGGTGACGAGGACGACAGTCAGTACGAGTCCGATCCGTCCGGGTACACGAGGCCTCCCGAGGCCTCGCCTTTCTCCTGAGGCGGATCGAGGGGAACAAGACATCGCTCGAGCACGAAGCGTGTGGAAGTAGATGCCCCTTCACTCTCGCAACCGGTTTCGGAAGTCGAGAGCAAGAGGCAGCGTGAGCGGCGGCAGCTGAGCTGACCGGATGGAAGACGGTATGAGCGAGCGTTGGACCAGGGTTTGGAGCGTCGTCTACGCCGCAGCGGTGCTTGCGGTCGTGTTGACCGTTCCCGCGCGATCCGTCGCCAGTGATGAACCAGGCATCGCGGTGGGCGCCAACGGGGTGTTCCAGCCGGGACTTCGTTTCACCGCAGCCTACCAGAGCAATGTCTACAAGACGGACGCCGAACCCGAGGCAGATCTGACCCTGCTGATCTCGCCGCACCTGTGGCTCAAGCACGAGTCCCAGAAGGCCGACTTCTCCATCGGCGGCGAGTACATCCTCAAGAAGTACACCAACGCGTTCGTGGACGGCACGGTGGACCCGGTCGGCCACCGGGACCTCGACGTCTTCCTCAATTACAAGCTCGGCGTGGATCTCGTCACCAGCCCCGAAGGTAAGGTCTCCTTCGTGGTGGGCGACCAGCTGAGCCGCTACTCCACCGAGTTCGACAACGCCAGCTCCAAGGGTGACACGGGCTCCACGGGATGGCTGTCCCCCCTGCTGCGTCAGTACTCGTTGATGGACCGCCTGGCCAACGACGCCCACATCGGCGTGGCCGTGCGGCCCGGGTCCTCACTCGAGATCGAGGGGTTGTTCCACTTCGATCTGGCCAAGTACTCCGGAGCACAGAAGCAAGGTATCAACGACGACGTCACCGGTCGGCGTACCTACGGTCAGTCCTTCGACTTCTACGGCACCATCGACGCGCGATGGCGCTTCTTCCCGCGGACGTCCCTGCTCTTCTCGGCGGACTTCGGCCACGTGCTGTGGTCGCCCGACATGCAGGAGTCCCTGGGCGGCAACACGGACCCGGCCCTGGCCAACCTCAACCAGTACGACTCGGATCACTGGCGGCTCTGGTTCGGCATCCAGGGCAAGCTCTCCCGCAAGATCTCCGTGCAGGGCATGGTCGGGTACGGTAACGCCTACTACAAGGACAGCCCCGAGGGCACCGCGGGTGATCTGCGCGGCGGCCAGGGTATCCTGGGCCGCATTCAGATGCACTGGACGCCCCTGGCGACCCAGCGGTTCAGCCTCGGCTTCCAGCGCGACTACCGCCACGTCTACTTCAGCAACTACTACATCACCACCTCGCCGTACCTGCGCTACAGCGGCCAGATCGCGGGGTTCCTGCTGCCGTCGGCCTCCTTCAACTACGCGCTGCGACAGTACAGCGGTGACGTGGACCGCAAGGACCACGAGCTCCGCGCGGGCGCCAACCTGGACTTCCAGCTGACCCAGTGGCTCAAGATGGGTGCCCACTACTCCTTCTGGTCCATCGTGGCCTCGGACTACGAGCCCGCGACCTTCTCCGACCACGAGATCTCACTGGTCGTCGAGGTCGGCTTCTGACCCCGTCGCGGTCTCCTCTCCACCACGGGCCGTTCCTGGAGGCGATCCCTTGAGTGTGTACGTCCATCCGACCGCCGTGGTCGACGAGGACGTCGAGATCGGCGAAGGTTCCCGCGTCTGGCACTTCTGCCACCTGCAGACCGGGTGCCGGCTCGGTCCCGACTGCAACTTCGGCCAGAACGTCTACGTGGGGCCGGGGGTGGTCGTGGGTGCCGGCGCGCGCGTCCAGAACAACGTGTCGATCTACCCGGGTGTGATCCTCGAGGAGCACGTCTTCCTCGGCCCCTCCATGGTGTTCACCAACGTCCGCACACCCCGCGCGGCCGTGGAGCGCAAGGACGCTTTCGAGACCACCCGCGTGTGCGTGGGGGCGTCCATCGGCGCCAACGCCACGGTGGTCTGCGGTACGACCGTCGGCGCCTACGCCACGGTGGGGGCTGGAGCCGTGGTGACCCGTGACGTGCCGCCCCACGCCCTCGTGGTCGGGGTGCCGGCGCGTCAGGTGGGGTGGATGTGCCGCTGCGGTGAGCAGCTGATCCTGGACGACGACGGCGCCGCCCGCTGCTCGCGTTGCCCGGACCGCTACCGTCTCGACGCTCCCCATCAGGCGCTGATCCTCATCGACCCTTGAATGTGCGGCGGTGTCGGACCGTCTCCCCAAACAGCATCCGATCGAGTCCGGAGGTCGCCCTCCGAGCGCTCACGTCGAGCCGTGGTAAAAACGTGTAATTATTGACACGAAGGGGCCGACGGCATACGATCTCCGTGGCTCGATCCCGTTGATAGAGGATGCGGAACCACCGGCGAACGGTCGCCGGTAGCTGAGGTCGTGGACGTGGCGAAGAGACGGGCCACCCGCAAGAAGAAAGCGCCCGCGCGCACAGGCGAGCAGCGTCGCCACGTCCGCGAGATCTCGGGGCTTGTCCTGCTCGCCGCCGGCGTCCTCATCTCCCTGGCCCTGATCAGCTACCACCCGACGGATCCCTCGTCGAACACCGCCAGCTCCGAAGCCGTGCGCAACTGGATCGGCCTGTTCGGCGCGGTGCTGTCCGACTTCCTGTTCCAGCTGCTGGGCGTGACCAGCTTCGTCACCGCCGGCATGTGCCTGGTCTTCGGCGGCCGGCTGCTCGTGCGTCGCCGCTCCCCGGTGCGGTGGCCCGAGCTGCTGGGGCTGGTCTCGCTGGTGGTGCTGGTCGCCATGCTCGCTCAGCTGGTGGTGGGCTCCGTGACCTTCCGCGGCGAGCCCCTGTCCACGGGCGGCGCCCTGGGGGAGATCCTCACGCGGCTGCTGGTGGGGGTGATGGGCAAGGCGGGGACCCTCGTGGTCACCGTGTGCGCCCTGCTGATCACGCTGAAGCTGGCGCTGGACATCTCCTTTGCCGAGATCGGGCGCTGGGCCCGCGGGCCGCTGGCGCGCGCTGGAGCCCTCGTGAAGGGCGCAGGGGGCTCGGCCTGGTCCGGCACCCGGGACAGCGCCAGGAAGGGCCTGGCCGGCGTCATGGGCCGGCTGACGGACCTCAAGGGGGCCCGGGCGCGGCGAGCCGCCGCCCGCGAGGAGCGCAAGCGCGACGACGCCGAGGAGCGTCCGGTGGAGGAGGAGCTGGCCATCGAGGCCCAGTCCAGCGTCCTCGAGGCGGTCCAGGTGACGGCGCCGCGCATCGTGGTGCAGGACGACCCGCCGCCGCCGGACTCCACCGAGGTGGAGAGCCTCGAGGGGCTCGACGCGGTCGCCAGCAGCGAGGTCGCCGCCGTCTCCGCCGAGATGGTGCAGGCCATGGTCGAGGTGGAGTCGGCCAGCGCCGAGCTGGCCCAGGCATCCGGGACCCAGGCCACCACCGACGGGCCGCTCATCGTCGAGAGCGAGCACATGAAGGACGGCCCCAAGGCTGCCGAGGTGGACAGCCTCCGCGGCTGGTCCGGTGACGTGGAGTTCCAGGTGCCGCCGCTGGGGTTGCTCGATCCGGTGTCGTCGTCGCGCTCCGGGTACAGCGAAGAGGAGCTGCACTCCAACGCGCGCAAGCTCGAAAAGAAGCTCGCGGACTACGGCGTCAAGGGACACGTGGTGGAGATCCACCCGGGGCCCGTGATCACCATGTACGAGTTCGAGCCCGCCGCCGGGGTGAAGATCGCCCGCATCGCCGGCCTCAGCGACGACCTGTCCATGGCGCTCAAGGCCGAGCAGGTGCGCATCGTCGCGCCCCTGCCGGGCAAGGGCGTCGTGGGCATCGAGGTGCCCAACAAGCGCCGCGACACGGTCTACCTGCGTGAGGTGCTGAACCACGATCCCAGGGCCATCTCCAAGTGCACCCTGCCCATCGCCGTGGGCAAGGACATCGTGGGCAAGCCGCACATCTCCGATCTGGCCAAGATGCCGCACCTGCTCATCGCCGGTACCACCGGATCGGGCAAGTCCGTGGCGGTCAACGGCATGCTCATGAGCCTGCTGTTGAGTCGTACGCCGGACGAGGTGCGGCTGATCCTCATCGATCCCAAGATGATCGAGTTCGTGGTGTACGAGCACATCCCCCACCTGCTGCTGCCGGTGGTGACGGACACGCGCGAGGCCTCGGCCGCGCTGCGCTGGGCCGTGCGCGAGATGACCCGCCGCTACGAGATGCTGCGGTTCGTCAAGAAGCGCAACATCGTCGGCTTCAACCGCAAGATGGTGGAGCTGCGCGAGGCCCTCGAGTGTGACGGCGAGATGCCGTGGGACCCCGACGATCCCAAGTGCCCCTTCACGGGTCCGCCCGAGGAGCTGCCGTTCATCGTCATCATCATCGACGAGCTGGCCGACCTGATGATGGTGGCCCGCAAGGACGTCGAGGACAGCATCGTCCGTCTGGCCCAGATGGCGCGCGCGGCGGGCATCCACCTGATGCTGGCCACCCAGCGCCCCTCGGTGGACGTGATCACGGGGTTGATCAAGGCCAACTTCCCGGCGCGGATCTCGTTCAAGGTCAGCTCCAAGGTGGACAGCCGTACGGTGCTGGACACCAACGGCGGCGAGAACCTGCTGGGCATGGGCGACATGCTCATGCTGGCGCCGGGGACGTCGAGCCCCAAGCGCTACCACGCCCCCCTGGTGACGGTGGACGAGATCAACCGGGTGTCCGAGGCGCTGCGCGAGCAGGCCGAGCCGAGCTACCTGGAGCACGTGCTGGCCGCGCCGGGCGAGGACGGCGACGGCACGGTGGTCGAGGAACGCGAGTACGACGAGTACTACGACCGCGCCGTGGCCATCGTGTCGGAGACGCGCAAGGCGAGCACGTCGATGCTGCAGCGGCGGCTGAAGATCGGCTACAACCGCGCCGCGCGGATCGTGGAGCGGATGGAGGAGGAGGGGGTGGTCGGCCCCGCGGACGGCGTCAAGCCCCGCGAGGTGTTCGTCCAGCCCTTCGGGAGTGAGCTGTAGGGAAGAGTCGGGGATGATGAGCTGTTGTTCGAGCAGAGGGTGCGCGCGAGCTGAGACGGAGGAACGATGCGGCTGCTGACCACGGGTGTGATCGTCGGGGTGCTGATGCTGAGTGTGCTGGGAGCCACCTCGGGGGAGGGGACCACCGCGGTGGAGGACGTGCTCGCGGCCGTCCAGACACGGTACGCGGAGGTCAACGCCCTGCAGTGCTCCTTCGAGCAGGAGAACCAGTACCTCGGTGGTGAGATCTTCGTCCAGCGCGGCACGCTGGAGATGGAGCGACCGGCCATGATGCGCTGGGACTACTCCGAGCCTTCGCGTCGCCAGTTCATCAGCAACGGCTCGAGCCTCTGGGTGGTCCACCCGGACGAGAAGCGCGCCTTTGTCATGCAAGAGGTCGACTCGGCCAGCCAGTCGCAGCTGTTCGGCTTCGTCATCGGCCTGCAGGACGTGCGCAGCCACTTCACCGTGGAGCTGGTCCCCGACGGCGGCGCCCGCTACATCCGCCTCAAGCTCGTGCCGCTGCAGCCCATGGCCGGGGTGGACACGGTGTGGGTGGACGTGGAACCCGCGGACCACGCCATCGCCGCGGTGACCATCGACGACGGCATGGGCAACAAGACCATCACCCGCATCTCGGACATGAGCACGGTGGACGACATCGCCGACATCCGGTTCAACTACGAGGCCCCCGAGGGGGTCGAGATCCTTCCCTACAATTGACCCGCCCTTCCCGCCAATCGGTCCACATCTCCAGCCTGGGGTGCGCCAAGAACCAGGTGGACTCCGAGGTCATGGCCGCCGAGCTGACCGCGGCCGGAGCCGTGATCGTGGACGATCCGGCGTACGCCGACGTGTTGCTGGTGAACAGCTGCACCTTCATCGAGGACGCCACCCAGGAGTCGGTGAACGCCACGCTGGACCTGGGAGAGCTACGAAGCGGCGGTCGTTGCCAGC
This sequence comes from uncultured Rickettsiales bacterium, assembly GCA_964558555.1. Taxonomy (GTDB): domain Bacteria; phylum Myxococcota_A; class UBA796; order UBA9615; family CAYRNR01; genus CAYRNR01. Next base: position 22,439 of record CAZLEO010000033.1, read on the forward strand.
GACTGGTGGTGGCCGGCTGCCTCGCCCAGCGCTACGGCGACACGCTCCGTGATCTCATGCCCGAGGTGGACGCGGTGCTGGGGACCGGGGGGATCGACGACGTGGCGCGGGTGTGCCTCGAGCCCGACGGTGGTCCGGTCCACACGCCGCCACCCGAATGCAGCTCCCTCGACGGCCTCGCGCGGATCGCCCTGCACAGCGGCCCGAGCGCGTACGTGAAGGTGGGCGAGGGGTGCTCGCAGCGCTGCTCCTTCTGCGTCATCCCGGACATCCGCGGTCCGCTGCGTACGCGCCCCATCGCCGATATCGTCACCGAGGTGGAGCAGCTGGCGGACCGTGGCGTGCGCGAGGTCAACCTCGTGGGCCAGGACACCACGGCGTTCGGTCGCGATCGTCCCGGCCGTGAGCGCCTGCCCGACCTGCTGCAGGCCCTCGACCGGGTATCCGGTGTGACCTGGATCCGGTTGCTCTACGCCTATCCGGCGCGTCTGTCGGACCGGCTCATCCAGACCATGGCCGACTGCGAGCGGGTGTGCGCCTACCTCGACATCCCGCTGCAGCACGTGGACGACGGCGTGTTGCGAGGTATGGCACGGGGCACCAGCGAGCGCACCGTGCGACGGGTGGTCCGGCGCCTGCGCGACGGCATCCCGGGCCTGACGCTGCGCACCACCTTCCTCGTGGGCTTCCCGGGGGAGTCCGGGGCGGCCTTCGGACGCCTGATGGACTTCGTCGAGGAGGCTCGCTTCGAGCGGGTCGGCGTGTTCGCGTTCAGCGCCGAGGAGGGCACACCGGCGGCGACCCTGGGGGGGCAGGTCCCTGCCGCCGAGCGAGAGGCGCGCCGCGACGCCCTGATGGAGCTGCAACAGGGGATCCACCTGGAGCACAACCAGTCCCTGGTGGGCACCGCACAGACCGTGCTGGTGGAGGGCTTCGACGAGGGCCCGCTGCTGGTGGGGCGGACGGCCGCGCAGGCCCCCGAGGTGGACGGTCAGGTGATCCTGGACGGTTCCGAGGCGGACGCAGGGGAGTTCGTGGACGTGGACGTCGTCGGGGTGAGCGGCTACGACCTGGTCGGGGAGATCAGAGGTATGCGATCGCCTTGACGAGGTTGGCCACCAGGTCCTTGGCCTCGTCGGACAGCGCGCCGAACTGGATGCCCATCCCCGGGTTGGGGTTCTCGTCCGCGTCCGGCCGGAAGGGGTTGACCCACATCACGGTTCCCACGATCTCGAGGATCTCGTCCATGCCGGGGGGCTGGAACTTCATCTCCACCTCCGTACCCACGGGCAGCGGGTCGCGGGTCTCGATGAAGATGCCGCCCTTGGAGATGTTGGAGGTGTACTCGTACAGGAAGTTTCCGCCGGTGGTGTCGCGGTAATCCATGCGCGCGCGCATGGGCAGCCGTTCGTCTCTGCGTCTCTCGTCTGACATGGGCCCTCCTGGTCGCTTGGGGCCCAACCATGTTCCCCCGTGGGGTCGCGGGGGTCAAGCTGCGCCGGACATCAGCCTGAGGAGGAGACCGAGAGGGTGTAGGTGTCGCAGGGATCGGGGGTGCCGCTCTCCCAGACCACGCGGAAGTAGTAGTTGGCGCTGTCGTCGTACAGCCAGTGTCCCTCGTCGATCACGCTCTGGTGGCCGGGACCGCCGTCGATCAGGCTGCTCTCCTCGTAGAGCTCCAGGTACACGCTGACGCCCGGCGGGGGCGTGACGCTGCCCTGGACGGAGAACGAGCCGCCGAACGGATCGGCCTGGTAGATGTAGAAGTAGTCCTGGTCGGACGTGACGTGGATCGTGGCGTCCGACACGGCGTCGGACATGGAGGCGTTGTTGTTGTTGGTGTACAGGTGCACGGCCGAGCCCCGGCTGTCGTTGGACTCGTAGGCGTCGCCCCCCTCGTCGTTGCCGTCGACGCCGTCGCAGTCCACGTCCACGCCGTCGCACTCGTCCGTGGCGCCGGGGTGGACCCCGCCGTCGGTGTCATCGCAGTCGCTCCCACCGCAGCCGTAGTAGCCGTCGCCGTCTGCGTCCACCGTGTCGTCCACGGCGCCGTTGCAGTCGTCATCCACGCCGTTGCACTGCTCCACCGCGCCGGGGTAGATGGCCGCGTTGGCGTCGTCGCAGTCGGTTCCACCGCAGCCGGTGTACCCGTCCGCGTCGAGGTCGATGCCGTCGTCCACGAGCCCGTCGCAGTCGTCGTCGATGCCGTTGCAGGTCTCGATCGCCCCGGGGAAGACGGCGGGGTCGCCGTCGTCGCAGTCGATCAACGGGCACAGGGCGCCGGTGCCGTACCCGTCCCCGTCCAGGTCCGTGTTGGCGCAGTCGCAGTAGGTGTCGGCGCCGTCGCAGTCCTGGTCGATGCCGTCCTCGCAGACCTCGGGGGCCCCGGGATGGATGGTGGCGTCGCCGTCGTCGCAGTCGATCTGGACGCAGGTCACGTCCACGCCGAACCCGTCGAGGTCGGCGTCGCTGTCGAAGCAGGCGCAGTCGTCGTTGGCTGCCCCGGGTGTGCCGAAGTCGTAGCCCACCCCCAGCGAGGTGGTGGAGCCACACCAGTTCACCGGATCGTCGTTGCTCACGTGGTCCGTCGCCCCCACCGTGAGCATCATCGCCTGCCCCTCCAGCAGGGCCGGCCAGCCGCCGCCGAGGTCGTACTCCACGCGGTCCACCTCGGCGGTGTCGAAGCTCAGCACGATCTCGTCGGCCAGGTCGTCCAGGGTGAACCCGCTGTACCAGTAGTCCACCGGGATGTTGCCGTTGGTGGCGGGATCCCAGTTGTTGCCCAGGACCACCGTCCCGCCCGCGGGCACGATCAGGCTCCCGGTGATGGTGTCGCTCTCGCCGGCCACGACGTCCGACAGGACCCAGCCGTCCAGGTCGATGTCCGCGCCCGAGGCGTTGTACAGCTCGAACCACTCGCCCACGGAGTCGTCGACGGCGAAGGGCGCGACCATCACCTCGGTGATGACCAGGTCGCCCTCCAGCGGTAGCACGAAGACGCTCGCCTCGCCCAGGGGCCCCTCCAGCTCGCCGTCCGAGGCCACGGCCTGACAGGTCCACTCGTCTCCCAGCTCGGTGTCGGCGGCGGCCACCGTGTCGGTGGTGTTGCCCGTGGGGGCGCCGTCGTGCAACCAGCTGTAGGTGTAGGTGACCGTGTCGCCGTTGGGATCCACGGCGTCGCCGGCCACGCAGAGCAGGTCGTCGTCGGTGGACGGCGCCGCGGGCAGGATCTCCACCAGGGGGGCGGACGGCGCCACGTTGGCCGCCTCCACGTGGATGGTGACCGTGGCGTCCGCGGCCTGGCCGTACACGTCGGTCACGGTGATGACGACGGCGTGGTCTCCCACACTCAGCGCGTCGGTGGTCACGACCATCACGCCGCTGAAGGGGGGCGGCTCGGTGTCGAACTCGCCGTCGAGGTTGGACACCCACGACGCCGTCAGGGCCTCGGCGCCAGCGTCGTCGTAGGCCGTGGCCACGAAGGTGACCATCTCCTCTTCGCCGAAGACGTCGCCGTCTTGGGGCTCCTCGATGCTCACGCTGGGCGGCGCGTCTCCCGCGAGCACGATCACGTCCACGTTGTCACTGTCGGTGAGCCCGTCGGTGTCGGTGACCTGCACCGTGACCGAGTGGGTGGCCGAGGGCAAGGAGTTGATCTGCAACGTGGCCATGCCGCCGGCGTCCACCGGGGTCTCCCCCAGCTCCAGGGTCTGTAGACCCTCGCCGTCGGAGTACTGGCTGGTCCAGACCACCAGCAGGTCCTCGGCCGCGTCGAACCCGTCGTCCACGCTGGCGATGAACTCGATGGTCTCGCCGGCGGAGAACTCCTGGATATCCTCGGACGGGTCGGGCTGGAGGATCTGCACCGACGGCGGGGTGGGGACCCGGTTGGTGCTGGGATCCTGACAGGCGAGCAGGGTCACGGTGAGCATCAGCGGGAACACGGCCTTGTTCATGGCACCGCCTCCTCGGAGGGATCAGTGTACAGGCACAGGCGCCAGATCAGAAAAGATCAGGTCTCGCGTCGGCCGGCCAGGGGGAACGTGAGCACGAAGCGTCCCTGGTCCCCTTCGAAGTGTGTGGTCAGGTCGCCGCCCATACCCCGGACGAACTCGCGGGCGAGGGCGAGGCCCAGCCGGGTGTTGGACAGGGGCGACACCCCCTCGTGCTCGGCGAAATGGGGGCTGAAGACGAACTCGTCGTCCACTCCCGGCTCGAGGCGGCGGGACGGGATCTCCAGCCGGTAGACCCGCGGCTCGAGACGGTGGGCGTACCGCACCGGCGGCGCCCCGATGAACGGCATGGGGTCGAGCACCTCGTCGAAGACACGCTCCAGCCAGTCCGCGTCCACGCGGACGGTGGGGATGTTCCGCCCCGAGGTGATGCTGTCGAGGTCCTGAGGTCGGGGCAGGCGCGCCTCGTGTAGCAACCGCAGCACCGTGATCTCATCCAGATCCGGGGCGCCGAGGCGCGCGTCGAGGGTCGTCAGCAGGAGCATGTCGTCGAGCAGCTCGAGCATGAGCCGGGCGTTTCGATTGATGATGGAGACGTAGCGGCGCTGGCGCACGTCGAGGGGGGGCAGGTCCAGCAGGCGCGCCGCCTCGCCCACCAGGGCGTCCATGGGCGTGCGCAGCTGGTGGCTGACCTGGGCGACGAAGCGGCTCCGGCTCAGGCTGGACTCCTCGAGCTGCTCGGCCTGCGACTCGATGTCCGCCAGCGCGGCGTAGTGGGGGCGCAGGTCGTGGAGCATGACCAGGCGATCCTCGCCAGGATCGATGGCGGTCACCTGGTAGCCCACGGGGATCGGCTCGCCGCCCCGCACCGGGATCTCGCTGCGGCCCGTGGCGTGCGGGACACTCTCCAGATCCCAGCCCAGGTGGACCACCGCGTCCACGAGCATGCCGCGTAGCAGCGACGTGGTCCGGCCGGTGAGCTCCTCCGCGCCGCGGTTGGCGCGCCGGATCCAGCCGTTGCGGTCCACCACGAGCACGGCGGTACTGATGGCCGCAAGGATCGCCTCGAGCCGTAGCTGCCGCGCCTTCGAGCGATCGATCTCGTCCTCGAGCTCGTCCCGGTGACCGCGTACCGCCGCGAGGGCGGCCAGCAGCAGGGCGCCCACCAGACCGGCGTAGCCCGCGTGGATCACCAGGACCGAGAGGTCGTCCGCACCGGAGGGGAGCGCCGACCAGGTGAAAGCAGCAGCCGCAGCCCCCAGGGCGACCAGGGCGGCGGGGCGGCGTAGGGGGCTGGTGGCGAGCTTCATGCCCTGGCCCCCACCCGCCGGGCCAGCACCTGCGCGACCGTGGCCAGCAGGGTGTCGAGGTCCACGGGTTTGCTCAGCGCCGCGTCGAAGCCCGCCTCCCGGATGCGGCGCTCGTCGTCGGGCAGCACGTGTCCGGACAGGGCGATCACCGCCGGGGGTGTCCGGGACTCGCGGATCCGGGCGAGGGTCTCGTAACCGTCGAGGTCGGGCATCTGCAGCTCGAGGATGATCAGATCCGCGTCGAAGCCTCCCTCGATGGCCTCGCGCCCCGACGCGACGCCGGAGACCGTGTGCCCCTCGAGCTCCAGCAGATCGGCCAGCAACAGGCGGCTGTCCGCGTGGCTGTCCACCACCAGCACGTGCGCGCCCATCTCAGGAGTTCTCCAGCAACGGGGTCTCGATGCTCTCGAGGCTCGCCGATGTGTCGCCGCCGGGCGAGCGCTGTAGCCCGAGCACGAAGGTGCTGCCGTGTCCGGGCCGGCTGCGCAGCGCGATGCTGCCCCCTTGCCGCTCGAGCAGGCGGCGGGCCACGGCCAGCCCCATCCCGGTGGAGGTCTCCCCCGCGACCACGGTCCGTCCGAGGTCGAAGGGCTCGAAGACGCGCGCTTGCTCGGACCAGGGGATCCCCTGCCCGGAGTCCTCCACCTCCACCTCCACGCGCTCGGCGGTCGCGCGCACGGACACGGCCACGCGACCGCCGCTGCCGGTGAAACGGATGGCGTTGGTGAGGAGGTTGAGCAGCGCCTGGGTGGTCATCGCCGGGTCGCCCACGGCGATCGTGGGCTTGCTCGGCCGCGCCAGATCCAGGGCCAGCCCCTTGCGCTGGGCGCTCGTCGCCACGAGCTGGACGCTGCTCCGCACCACCTCGCCCAGGTCGAAGGTCACGACGGCCGGGGGCGGCCTCTCCCCCAGACGGACGAACTCGCGGACGTTGTCGAGGATCGACACCAGATGGGCGACGGTGTCGTGGATCACCCGCACGCGGCTCGCCTGCTCCTCGGTCAGCGGCCCCATCTCGGGCCTGAGCAGGAGCTGGGAGAACCCGCCGATGGCGTGCAGCGGTGCGCGCAGCTCGTAACTCATCAACCGCAGGAAGGTCTGCCGCCGGGTCTGGCCCTGTTGCAGGGCGCGGCGGCGATCTTCCCCGGTGCGCACCTGCTCGAACATACGCTCCGAGCGGTGGAGGACCGCGATGCGGCGGGCGGCCTCCTCCCGCTCCTCGGGCAAGCCGCGCACCTCCAGGGACCAGCGCTCGCCGCTGGAGGGGCCGGCGCACAGGTAGGCCTCGACGGCGATGTAGGTGCCGAGCGACGGCAGATCGTCGCCGCCCGGGATGGGATCGTGGCCCTCCGGGATGCGTAACAGTCCGGTCAGCGGTTCGCCGACGACGTCCGCGCCCAGGGTCGCCTCGGCCCGTGGGTTGGTCCCCACCACGCGGTTGTCCCCGTCGAGGAAGAGCACGGGCTCGTCCAGGGCCTCGAGGATGGCGCGCTCCCGCTGGCGACGGTCCCGCAGCCGCAGCTGCTCCTCCACGAGGCGGCGAGCGTGGCGCTGGCCCTGGCGCGTGGCCGCGAGCAGCACCGCCGCCACGGTGACCAGGGAGGCCAGGGCGGTGTGTGCCGCGACGACGCGGACCGGCTCGACGGGCTCCATCCAGGGCGGCCGCCAGACCAGCACCGACGCGGCGGCGACCGTCGGCAGGACGAGCGCCGCGGCGAGGCGGCCCACGGAGGGCCTGACCGCCGTCTGCAGCAGCCACGGTGCGGCGGCGGTCAGCAGCAGGGGCGTGCGGTAGGGATCGGCGAAACGGAACAGGGCGGCGCAGAGCAAGGCCTGCAGTACGAGCTCGGAGACGGTGGGCCAAGGACCGTGGCGGCGGCGGCCCACCATCCAGCGCTGGCACGCGAGGATCCCGGCGAGCAAGACAGCGGTGGGCAGCAGCTGGGGCGCCTGCGCCTGGGCGAGGAGGGAGGTCACCGCGAGGATCGCGGCGGCGATCTCGAGCCAGGGGGAGAGGCGGCGGCGGGCCGTGGCGACCATGGTCCCCCAGTATCCCCCCGGGGGGGATTCAGCGCCATAGGCGCGCCAGCCTCGCCCGTTGGACGAGGCGCGCGCGGGGAGGCATCATGGTGCTCGTGAAGGAAAGCACGCTGCTGGCCTCGCGCTACCGGATCCTCCGCAAGCTCGGCGCAGGGGGGATGAGCGAGGTGTTCGAGGCCATCGACACCCACTACGACCGACGCGTCGCCGTCAAGAAGATCCGGCGGGCCGAGGGCTTCTCCCTGCTGCGGTTCAAGGAGGAGTTCCGCAGCATCGCCGACATGCGGCACCCGAACCTCGTACGCCTGTACGACCTCGCCTACGACGACGAGACCTGGTTCTTCACCATGGAGCTGGTCGACGGCGTCGACATGATCACCCACGTGGCGGCGCTGCGGTCCTCCCCCAGCGTGCACAGCTTCGAGACCGGCCACGGCGACGAGGAGATCACCGAGCGAGCGTCCGTGGCCGCGGAGATCCGCCGCATGCTCGGTGAGATCGCCGCGGCGCTGGAGTACATCCACGGCGAGGGCATGGTCCACCGGGACGTCAAGCCCACCAACATCCTCATCGACGCGGTGGGCCGCCCCTGCATCCTGGACTTCGGCATCGCCAAGTTCCTGGGTACGGCCGAGGCCATCCAGGACGCCCTGCGCGACCGCAAGGTGGGGACGCCCGGTTACGTGGCACCCGAACAGATCCGGGGCAAGGCGATCCCGGCGTCGGACATGTACTCCCTGGGCGTGATCCTCTACAAGATGCTCACCGGCAAGCTGCCCTTCCGGGGAAAGAAGAAGGACGTGCTCGTCGCGCACCTCTCCAAGGTCCCGCCGTCCCCGCTGGAGATGGTCCCGGGTACGGATCCGGAGCTGTCCGGGCTGGCCATGCAGATGATGCGCAAGCGGCCGAACCGTCGGCCCACCGCGCGTCAGGTCCGCCGCCTGTGCGAGCAGGACCGCAGCGTCCTGTCCATCGAGATCAGCGCCGACGAGGCGACGCCGGCCCACGCGCCCTTCATCGGCCGCGACGCAGAGGTCCACCGGGTCCTGGGGCACCTGCTCGAGGTGCCCCTCGGAGGGCCCCTGCTGGTGGTGACCGAGGGGATCTCGGGCATCGGCAAGACCCGGCTGGCCGAGGAGGTCCTCGCCCGCGTCAAGGAGCGCGGGGCGCGGTGTTTCAGCTCCCGCTGCTTCGAACGAGAGCAGATCCCGTACAAGGCCATGGACTCGGTGATGGATCAGCTCGTCAGCCACGTGCTGGCCTCGGGCCAGGGCGAGATCCTGCTGGGCGGCATCGAGCCCGCCGCCCTCGCCGCGCTGGCGCGCATCTTCCCCTACGCGGCGGAGCTGCCGCTCCCCGGCGGCGAGAAGGTGTCGCCGCAGCGCGACGACTCGGTGCAGTTCCACCGCGACGCGGCCTTCCGCACCCTGACGCAGCTGCTGGCCAGCGTGGCCGGGAGCCGCGGCCTGGTGCTGTTCCTGGACGACCTGCAGTGGGCGGACGACGGGAGCTTCGAGTTGCTGCACCACCTGTTGCAGCAGCGCGGCCTGCCGCTGGGGATCGTGGCGACCCTGCGACCCGACGAGGGTGCGGTCCCCCAGTGGGTGTCGGATCCCGATTCGGGCCTGCGCATCGAGCGGGTCCCCATCGCGCCGATGGACCGCGAGGACACCGAGGTGCTCATCGAGGCCATCACCCGGCACGACCACATCCCGAGGCCCATGGTGGAGATGGTCGCCGCCGAGGCCCAGGGGAATCCCCTGGTCATCGAGGAGCTGGTTCGCTTCCACGACGACCACTCGCGCCAGTCCGATCCCCTGTCCTTCGCGGACATGGTCAGCCGCCGGCTGGACGTGCTGGATCCCCTGAGCCGTCTGGTGGTCGAGGTGTGCGCCACCGCCGGGTACGCCCTGGACCTGGAGTCGGTGGCGGCCGGCGCCAAGGCCGGGGTCCAGGAGGCCGGGTTCGCCACGGCGCGGCTGGTGGAGCAGCGGCTGCTGCGCCGCGTGGCCGGCCGTGAGGCCGCGGTCCGCCTCGTGCCGTTCCACGACAAGGTCACCGTCATCACCCTGGACGCCATGGAGCCGTCCCAGCGCCGCCGCATCCACCGCCGGCTGGCGTCCCACCTGGCGGCCACCCGGCCGGGCGCATTCCACGCCCTGGCCGACCACTGGCGCCTCGCCGGTGTGCCGGAGCGCGCCTCGTCCTACGCCCTGCGCGCGGCAGAGCACGCCGAGGAGGTGGGGCTGCACGACCGCGCCATCCGCTACTACGCCATGGCCCTGGGGTTCCCGCCTTCGGGCATCGAGGAGTGGCAGATCCGCGAGCGCCTGGCGCAGACCCTGGACCGCGGCGGTCGCTTTGCCGAGGCAGGGCGCGCCTTCCGTGACGCCACACGGCGCGCGCCCGACGCGGCGCGAACGTCGCTGATGCTGCGCGGCGCGCGCTCCATGCTCAAGGCCGAACGCACCGCCACCGCGGTGCAGACCATGGAGCAGGTGACCCAGCTGCTGTGGTCGGAGCCGCTGCTGCCTCCGCGCTGGCTGATCACCCTGGGCATCGTGGCGGAGTACCTGGGCTCCCGTCGCTGGTTCCCCGCGGCGGTGCTCCCGTTGAGGCGCGCCAGCGTGGACAGCACCGAGCTGTGCATGGAGCTGGCCCTGGTGACGCGGGACCTGCTGCCGCTGCGCGCCACCCACCTCACGGCGCGCGCCCTGCGGCTGGCCAACCGGCGGGGTGATCCCGTGATGGTGGCGCGTGTCCTCGTGGCCGTGGCCGGTACCCTGGGCCGCCTCGGCAGCCCCGTGGGGATGCGCCGCAGCCACGCGTTGCTGGGCAAGGCCGAGGCCCTGTTCGGCGGCGACCCGGCGGTGGCCGGGCTCTCCAGCCTGCACGGCACGCGCGCAGTGCTGGGCGCCCTGGACGGGCGGTGGGACGACATGCGCGCCGCGCGCGACCGCGCCCTCGAGGCCTTCGGCGGCGAGGGGAACCTGCGCTCGTGGCACGCCCAGATGATGCTGGCCCAGGTGCTGGTTGGGGAGGTGGACGCGGGCAACCTGCGCGAGGCCGAGCTGCTCAGCGTGGAGCTGCGGGGGGCCGACCGCTCCTGGACCGACGAGGCCGTGCCCGGCTGGACCCGGTGGGCTCGCGTCCGCGTGGACCTCGGCTTCCAGCGATGGACCGTCGTCGAGGAGCAGTGCCGCGCCGGCCTGCGCGCCAGCCGGTCCGCCCACGCGGCCACCCGCCCCCTGTGGCTGCGGTTCCGGGCCGGCCTCGCCATGGCCCTGGCCGGCCAGGAGCGCGACGTGGCCGCGGCCACGGTCCTCGAGCGCACCCGTCGCGCCCTGAGGCGGACCGTCTGGCTCGATCCCCTGGGCCGGTGCGAGCACGATCAGCTCGCGGCACAGGCCCACGTGGCCATCGCCGGGCGGCGGTCCGGGGACGATCGCCGACACCACCTCGTCGCGGCTCGACGCCACGCTCGCCGCCTGCGCCGGGCCCCCCACCGTTTCCTCAGGCCGCGCGGGCTGTCCCGGCTGGCCGAGGTGGAGCTGGTCGCCGGGCACACCGAGCGCGCCGTCAAGCTCGCCCAGGCTGCAGTGGACGCCCTGCTCGCCGGCCAGCAGCGCCTCGAGGCCACCCAGGCCCTGCTCGTGCTGTCCCGCGCGGAGGAGGCCCTGGGACTGCCCCAGGCCGAGGAGACGCGGCGCAAGGCCACGTCCAGGCTGGCGGAGATCCTGCGGGGGTAGGCGCTTCAGCCCCGATGATCGAGGAAGAACGGGTGGTCGTCCCAGCCCTGGTGGCGACGGACGTGGTGCAGCCAGGAGCCGTAGTGGTCGGGGTGGGCCAGGACGAAGGGCTCCAGGCGTTGCACCAGCTGCTGGACCGCCTCGCCGATGTCGTCCCCGCGTTGCGGTGGCGGCACGGGCTCGAGGAAGGTGACCTGCTGGCGGCCGTCGGGCAGGGCCACGGTGTTGCAGGGGATGAGCGGGGCCTTGGCGATGCGAGACAGCTTCACCGCGCCGGGGGAGAACAGGGCCCTGCGGCCCAGGAAGTCCACCGTCTCGAACCTGGTGCCGATGCGGCCGTCCACGGCGATGCCCACCAGCTCGTTGCGCTTGAGCGCGCGCACGAGCACGCGGTTGGGCGTGTCCAGGGGCATGAAGTTGACGGGCAGGGCCTCGAACCAGGCATCGCGTGCGTCGAAGACCTGGCGTCCGAACCAGCTCGGCTGCCACTTGTCCTCGGGCGGGCGGCCCGCCGCGGCCACCTGGTTCCACAGGTAGCCGTTGTGGCCGCACCAGACCGGCAGGTACCAGTGCTGGCCGAAGTGGAAGAAGGCCATGATGGCCCCGTTGCCCCCTTCGAGCGCGGCGTCGATGTGCTCGCGCCCGGCGACGCGACAGACCTGGTCGAGGTCTTCACGCTGCAGCCGCGGCAGGGCCGCCTCCTCGAGGTTGATCCGCACCTGCATGGCGAAGGTGTCGCGGATCATGCGGTCCACGTCCCCCTCGTCGAACGCGCCGCCGCGGCAACGGCCGAACTCCTCGACGAGGATCGGCGTGTGGCGCATGCCGAAGCTCCGCCGGTACAGGGGGTTGAGGGCCGAGCCCATGAACCTCAGCGCGGCGGGGCGGTTCGCCGGGACCATCGGCACGATCACGGCCAGGTGGGCCCAGCGCAGGACGTCGAGGACCTGCTCGGCGATGGGGGGCTTGATCGAGGGCTCGCTCATCCCTCCAGATCTCCGTCCTCGAGGTACTTGCGCAGCAGCTTGCCCAGGGGGGACCGCGGGATACGATCGCGGACCACGAGCTCCTTGGGTACCTTGAAGTCGGCCAGGGCCTCCCGGCAGTGCCGCCGCAGCTCGTTCTCGTCGAGCTCGCAACCCTCCGCCAGCACCACCACCGCGCGGACCACCTCGCCGTAGTAGTGGTGCGGTGCGCGTACCACGGCCACGTCGGCGACGGTGTCGTGGGCCGACAGCACCTTCTCCACCTCCTCGGGGTCCACCTTGTTGCCGCCGACGTTGATGAACAGCTGGGTGCGACCGCTGATGCGCAGCCGCCCCTCGGCGTCGAGGGAGCCAAGGTCGCCGGGGTGGAACCAGCCCTCACGGAAGTTGTCCATGGACTTGGGATCGGCCCAGGCATAGCCGTCGGCCAGGGACGGCCCGCTGACCGCCACCTGCCCCACCTCTCCCGCGGGCAGCTCCACGCCGTCCTCGCCGTGGATGCGGATGCGGTTGTCCCCCAGGGGGCGCCCGACCGTGTCCAGGGTCTCGGGGATGGGGCCGTCGTCGTTGAGGGTGATGGCGCCCATCTCGGTGCAGCCGTAGAGCTGGCGCACGACGATGCCGTAGCGGTCGCCGAAGCGGGTGGCCACTTCGCCGTCGAGGGGGGCGCCGGCGGAGAACACCAGCCTGAGGCTGGGCAGGAGACGCTCGGACGGACCGGGCATCTCGGTGAGGATGCGGACCATGAAGGGCACCGTCGGCCAGATGGTCACCCCCTCGGCCTCGATCAGGTTGAGGATCGAGCGCGCGTAGAAGCCGCCGGTCAGCACGAGCTTGGCGCGGCAGCGCAGCATGGCCATGAGGCAGTTGCACAGGCCGTGGGCGTGGAACATGGGGATGGAGCCGAGGATGACGTCGGCGTCGGTGGTCCCCATCCGAGCGGCCGCCGCCTCCACCTCGGCCACCACCTGGCCGTGGGTTCGCACCACCTGCTTGGGACGCCCGGTGGTGCCGGTGGAGAACTGGCACACCGCGGGGGCGTCGTCCGCGGGGTTCGCGTCGAGGGGGAGGTAGGCGGCGCCCTCGATGACGCCGGCCTCGTCCACCATCAGCAGGCGACCGGCGCCGCCGGCGGCCTCGCAGACCTCCCGGCGCTCCTCGTCCGCCACCACCCGCACGGTCCCGGTGTTGGTCAGCGCCATCTCCAGCTCGCGCGCGCGGAACTGGGGATTGATGGGCACGGCCACGGCACCGGCGCGCAGGGCGCCGAGCAGCCCCACGACGAACCCCGGGTGGTTGCCGGTGACCACGGCGACGTAGTCTCCGGGGACGATCCCCTGGTGCGCCAGGGTGGCGGCGCAGCGGTCGACGGCCCACGCCAGGTCGGCGAAGGTGATGCGCAGGTCGCGGTACAGCAGGGCGATCCCGCCGGGCGACTTCGTCGCTGCCTCGATCAACAGGGATGGAACGTTCACGGCGGACTCCCGACTGGGGTGGGGTGGCGCGGACGAGGTCGGTCGGGCTACGAGACGATCCCGAGCTGCCGGCCGCACTTGGTGAAGGCCTCGATGGCCTTGTCGATGTGCTCCATCTCGTGGGCCGCGGAGATCTGCACGCGGATGCGGGCCTGGCCGCGCGGCACCACCGGGAAGAAGAAGCCGATCACGTAGATGCCCTCTTCGAGCAGCGCGTTGGCGAACTTCTGGCTCAGGGCGGCGTCGTTGTCGAACTTGCCCAGCATGATCGGCGCGATGGGATGGACACCCGGGCGGATGTCGAAGCCCACGGAGCCCATCTGCTCGCGGAAGTACATGGTGTTGCGCTCGAGCTTGTCCCGCAGCTCGGTGGTCTCCGAGAGCATGTTCAGCACCGCGAGGGTGCCGGCGGCGACCACGGGGGACAGGGTGTTGGAGAACAGGTAGGGGCGGCCGCGCTGGCGCATGATGTCGACGATCTCCTGGCGAGCGGAGATGCAGCCGCCGGAGGAGCCGCCGAGGGCCTTGCCGAACGTGGTGGTGATGAGGTCCACGCGGTCCATCACACCGCAGTGCTCGTGGGTGCCGCGGCCGGTCTTGCCCATGAAGCCGGTGGAGTGGGAGTCGTCCACCATCACCAGCGCGTCGTACTTCTCGGCCAGGTCGCAGATGTTCTCCAGGCGGGCGATGTCCCCGTCCATGGAGAACACGCCGTCGGTGGCGACCATGCGGTAGCGGCAGTCCTGGGCCTCCTTGAGCTTGTTCTCGAGGTCCTCCATGTCGTCGTGGGTGACGATGAACCGCTTGGCCTTGCACAGGCGGATGCCGTCGATCACCGAGGCGTGGTTGAGCGCGTCGGTGAGGATGGCGTCCTCCTTGCCCAGCAGGGGCTCGAAGGCCGACCCGTTGGCGTCGAAGCACGACGAGAACAGGATCGTGTCCTCGGTCCCGAGGAACTCCGACATCTTCTCCTCGAGCTGCTTGTGGATGCCCTGGGTGCCGCAGATGAAGCGCACCGAGGACAGGCCGTAGCCCCACTCGTCCAGGGCCTTGCGAGCCGCCTCGAGCACGGCCGGGTGGCTGGAGAGCCCCAGGTAGTTGTTGGCGCAGAAGTTGAGCACTTCCTGGCCCGTGTTGATGCGGATTCCCGCAGCCTGGGGGCCCATGATGATGCGCTCGCGCTTGTACAGACCGGCCTGGTCGATGTTCTGCAGCTCCTGCTGCAGGTCGCCTTTCATCTTGCCGTACATGCCGTTCTCCTCGATGCGTGGTGTTGTCTGGTTACCGGATTGTCTTCAGAGGCTCGCCCGCTTCTGGGCGGCCTCGAGTTCTGCGGAGTCGGGGAACAGCACCACCTTGGCGCTGTGCCGCGGGCGCTCGAGCATGGCGTCGAAGCCCTTGGCATAGTCTTCGAGCGTGAACATGTGCGTGATCACCGGCGCGACGTCGAGGCGGCCCGACGCCAGGAAGTTGCGCACGCGGTACCACGTGTCGTACATGAGGCGGCCGTTGATGCCGTGCACCTGGGCGCCCTTGAAGACGATGCCGTTGTTGTAGTCGATGGGGGCGGTGGCGCCGGCGGCCACGCCGAACGCGGTGAAGCGGCCGCCCTTGCGCAGGTACTTGAAGCCCTCGTCCAGCGCCTGGGGTGAGCCCGCCATGTCCAGCACGATGTCCGCGCCGTAGCCGCCGGTCATGTCGCGGATGTACTCCACCCGGTCCACGTCGTCGCGGTTGGCGTACAGCAGGTGATCGGCGCCCATCTGCTTGCCGATCTCCATGTTGAAGTCGTACTTGCCCACCAGGAAGATCTGGGTCACGCCGCACACCCGCGCGACTCCGGCGGCCAGCAGGGCGATGGGGCCGTCGCCGATGATGGCCATGGACTTGCCGGCCACGTCGTTGTCCTCGCCCAGGGTGGCGTAGGTGGCGTTGCCCAGGGGCTCCTGGATGGTGGCCACCTCGGGGGGGATGGCCGGGTCGTTGATCCAGCACACGGACTCGGGCACCGCGAAGTACTCTGCGAACGCGCCATCGCAGTCCACGCCCAGGATCTTCATGCGCTCGCCGATATGCAGCTGCCCCAGCAGCGACTGCAGGTCGGCGGGGTGGTAGATGTGCGTCTCGGCGGAGATGTAGTCCCCCACCTGCACGCGCTTGACGTGGCTGCCCACCTCGACGACCTCGCCAGCCACCTCGTGGCCCAGGGTCTGCGGCAGGTTGCCCGCGCCGATGCGGTTGGCCGACCACTCGTCCCATTTGTAGATGTGCACGTCGGTTCCGCAGATGGAGGTCGCCCGGACCTTCACCAGCACCTGATCGGGTTCGATCTGCGGCAGGGGCTTGTCCTGGGCCACGGCTCCGAACGCGGGTTCCACCTTGACCACGGCTCTCATCGTCTCGGGCATGTCGACCTCCTGATGCATGGGGCAGATGATTCAGCGGGCGGATTATAGATGGAAATACGCGCACCGGGTACGTATCTCGTTGGAATCCGCAGCAGGTCTCTGCTAAGGTCGCGCTGCTGTGGGTTTCGGCGCCGTGGAGGGATGGCCGCCCACACGATTCAACACCTAGAAAAACGGCTGCCTGGCGCGTGTGGCAGTCGTACAGGAGGAGTAGAGATGCGCAAGTCCAACCTGAGCATGTGGATCGCCCTGGCCCTCAGCCTCGTCATCGCCCTGCCGGCGTTCGCCAAGAAGTCCGACGACGAGGACTACGACGCCACGGACATCGACGAGTGCAAGATCGAGACGGTCAACAACCTCAGCGAGAAGACCGAGGCCCTGGCCACCAACTGGCAGGGGATCCGCGGCACGGTCGCCGGTATCCCCGACCGGATCGGCACCGCAACCGGCAAGGACAACATCGACAGCCTCGAGACCGCGATGAACGAGATCATCGCCCTGGAGCTGCCGGTGACCGTGGACGTGGCGACCATGGACATCGCCGTGAGCCGCGACAACCTCACCGAGGAGCAGGCCAAGGTCGCCGACGAGCTCGAGTCCCTGTCCAAGGACCTCAAGGAAGCCCCGAACAAGATCGCCGAGTTGCCCGGTCAGACCCAGGCGCTGGTCTCCGAGCTGCAGAACTTCCTGCCCAACATCGCCAGCGAGTTCCAGGGCAACCCCATCCAGGCCGCCGTCGAGGTCCCCAAGGCCACCCAGATCCTCAAGGGCCAGATCGACTACCTGATCGCGCTCCCCGAGGAGATCGAGGCCACCGGCAACGACCTCAAGGCCTTCTTCGAAGGCATCGCCGCGCTGGGTTCCGCGGGCTGATTCCAGCTCCGGACGTCCTCCCCACCGACCTCGGCTAGCCCTTGAGAGCCTCGATATCCTCCACCCGCTTGGGAATCCCTGCGCTCAGGTTCTCGCAGCCGTCCTGCGTCACGAGCACGTCGTCCTCGATCCGCACGCCCAGGCCGCGGAACGCCGCGGGGGCGTCCTCGTCCCCTTCGGGGACGTACAGGCCCGGCTCCACGGTGAAGACCATGCCCGGCGTCAGGGGGCGCGGGTCGTCGTCGATGAAGTAGCGGCCCACGTCGTGCACGTCGAGGCCGAGCCAGTGGCTGGTCTGGTGGGGGTAGAAGCGCTTGAACGCCTCGGTCTCCAGCACCTTGTCCACCGGTCCCTCCAGCAGGCCCAGGTCCACCATGCCCTGGGAGAGCACGCGCAGGGCGATCCGGTGCAGCCCGTCCAGGGTGGTGCCCGGGGCCACCGCATCGATGACCGCCTCCTGGGCGTCGAGCACCACCTGGTACAGGTCGCGCTGGGCGTCCGTGAAGCGCGGCGACACGGGGAACGTGCGGGAGATGTCCGCGCCGTAACCCTCCACCTCGGCGCCCGCGTCGATGAGCACGAGATCGCCTTCGCGCGCGCGGGCCGCGTTGGAGTCATAGTGGAGCACGCACGCGCGCGGGCCCGAGGCGACGATGGTCGGGTAGGCCCAGCCCCAGCCGCCGCGGCCGCGGAACACCGCCTCGAGGGTCGCCTGGATCTCCCACTCGCCGGTTCCGGGGCGGGCTTCGGTCATCACGGCGCGGAAGCCCTCGTCGGTGATGGCGTTGGCGCGGCGGATCCATGCCACCTCCTCCTCGGCCTTGATCAGGCGCATCTCGTGCAGGTTCAGGGCCGGATCCACCACCTCGTGGGGACCCTTGTGGGGCCCCCTGGGCCCTCCGCGGACCGCCACCAAGGCGGCGTCCACGGCGGCGGTGAGCTCGCTGGGGCGGGCGGGGCGGTAGTAGAGGGTGCGTGCCTTGCGCAGGGCGCCGGGGAGCTCGCTCGCCAGCTTCTCGATGGGGAAGGCCTGCTCCACACCGAAGTGATCGGGCGCGTCGGTCACGCCGATGCGGCGGCCGGTCCACTGCTCGGCCTTGGGATCGCGGTCGCGCAGGAACAGCGCGGACTCCGGCGCGTCGCAGCCTTTTGTCAGCAGCAACGCCGCGGACGGTTCGTCGCAGCCGGTGAGGTACCACAGGTCGCTGTCGGGCCGGTACGGGTACACCACGTCCGAGTTGCGCGCCGCCGGCGGGGTGGCGAGGAAGAGCGCAGCGCTTCGATCGGGCATGCGCGCGACCAGCTCGCCGCGCCGTGGAGCAAAGGTCTCGGGGGCCGGGGGAGCGACCATGATGCCTCCAGTTGGACGAATAGTTTACCAAGCTCGCGCTCGTGTATACTGCGCGGCCCGCCCTGCGCCGGGCGGGTTCCCGAGAGGGGGCACGATGTTGACCAGCGAGCTCTTTCAGGGGCTGTCGGAGCGGGTGTCCGGCGCCCGCCGCGCGCTCCTGTGCGGACCGGTCGAGGTGGACGGGGACTCCATCGGGGCATGCCTCGCGCTGGCCTCGGTATTGCGCGGGGTCAACGACCGCCTCGAGACGGTGGTCGCCGCCGTAGGCCCCATCCCACGTCCGTACTCGTTCCTGGTGGGGGTCGATCAGTTCGTCGGCCCCGAGGACGTGATCGGATCGTTCGATCTGGCATTCGTGCTCGACGGCGTGCGGCACCGCATCGGCGACCTGGGCGCGGCCTTCGACTCGGCCTCGACCCGCGTGCTCGTGGACCACCATGTGTCCAGCGATCCGTCGGGATACGACCTGTCCCTGCTGGATCCGAGCAGCGCCAGCACCTGTGAGATGGTGTACGCGATCGCCCGCGATCCTCGCTTCGACGTGCCGGTGGACCGGGCCATGGCCCAGCAGCTGTACACGGGGATCGCCTACGACACGGGCGTGTTCCGCTACTCGTGCACCACCCCGGACACCCTGCGCGTGGCCGCCGAGCTGCTCGAGACCGGCATCGACGCCCAGCAGATCATCGAGCGTGTCTTCCTCGACACGCCGTACGAGGACACCCTCTTCCGGGGCCGTATCCTCTCCGGGGCGCGACGGGCCGCGGGTGGTGAGATCGCCCTGGCGAGCGTGCCGCTGGCGTTGCGCGAGGCCTGCTCGGTGGGGGACGGCGCCACGGACGGCGTGGTCAACGGCCTGGTGTTCATCGAGGGGGTCGAGGTGGGGTGCCTCCTGGTCGAGCGCCCGGGCGGGTGGGTCAAGCTCTCCCTGCGTTCGCGAGGGCGGGTCAACGTGGCCGCGGTCGCGAGGAGCCTCGCCGACACCGGCGGTGGCCACGATCGCGCCGCAGGGGTGACGCTGGAGGGGACGCTGGACGAGGTGGAGGCGCGGATCGAGGCCCGGCTACGGGCCGCCCTGATGGGCTAGATCAGTCCCACTCTCGCGGTGGCAGCGAATCGTCGGCCGTACCGCAGCGGAAGCTCCCCATCAGATCGAGGACCACGAGCCGGCACGACGCGCCGGCGTCGATCACCTCCCGCCGGAAGCCGGCGAGGTCGACGCCCGGCAGCTCGCGGATGGGGTGAGCCATGGGGCGCATGAAGTCGTCGAAGTGGTTGGGGATGACCACCCGGGGCTGGAGAGCCGCCACCAGGTCGCGCGTGTAGCCGGCGTGGTGCTCGCGGCCGTACAGGCACGGGGTCAACACGTCGCAGCGCAGCCCCTCGACGGTCTCGGGCCAGAAGTCGGCCGAGCCCAGGTGGAACATGGACAGGCCGTCCGTATCCAGGACCTCCACGTGCACGCCGAAGCAGTCCCCGCAGCGGTACTGGTTGAGGCGCATGGGCACCTTCACCCCGGGCGGGATGTCCCCCTCCAGCGGGATACGCCCGCGGATGGCCTTGCCGTGGATCGACGGACGCAGGGTGATGCGGAACGGGCCGATCTCCACCGTGCGCGGCGCCTTCACCTCGAGGATCTGGTTGGAGGACAGGCCGTGCGCTCGGCAGACGTTGGCCGTGGAGGAGGAGCCCACCACCGTGGCGCCGGTGACGCGCGCGATATCCGGCACGTCGGCGATGTGGTCGTGGTGGGCGTGCCCGCAGACGATGCCGTCGGCGCGCGGGACATACCGACGGATCGCCTCCATGTCCGCCACGATCGGGCGCGTGAGGCTGTGGCGGATGCTGGGGCGGCTGACGTTGGGGTCCAGCAGCAGCACCCGCCCCCGCGCCTCCAGCGCGATCCCGGCGGTGCCCAGCCAGGTGACCTGGATCTGGTCGTCGGGCAGGGGCTCGGTGTAGCGGAAACGTGAGAAAAGGTCCCGCCGCAGCGGGCTTGTGATCCAGCGGTGCGCCAGATCGCCAAGATGGGGTCGCGACAGGGCCACGCCACACCTCCCAGGCTCGAGGAAAGGGGCAGTGTAGCGCGAACCCGTCGAAACCGCGCGTTTCACGCGCTCGAGGGGCTACTTGGCTGCCTGGGCCTCGAGGCGGTCGATGGTCCGGAAGACGGTGATCCGGTTCTTGTGGGTCTGCTCGTAGGCGCGGATCAGCTCGCGCTGGGCCGACTCCAACTCCTTGAGGGCCTCGCCGATGGCCTTGACCCCGAGGCTGTCGTAGTCGTCGATGGGCAGGTCCTCCACCGACAGGTTGCCCAGGCGGATCTCCTGCGCGACGCGGTCGATGAAGGTGGAGCCGCGCTCGAGCCACTCGGCGCGCTCGCCCGTGGCCTGGTGGGCGCGGTCGATCCAGGCTCCCACGGTGTCCAGGGCCTGCGCCTCGGCCAGGGTGATGCTACGGCGGGAACGCTCGGCGTGGGTCTTGAGGGTCTCGCTGCTGCGCTCGACCATCTCGCGACCCTTGCTGTGGATCTCGTCGATCCGCTCGCGGGTCTTCTCCACGCGCTCGTTCTTGACGGCCTTGCGGGCCTGCTCCTGCAGCTTGTCCACGATGGGCAGGTTCATGGCTGAACTCCTCGACGCCCGGTTCAGCGGGCGGTTGGGCACTGAGCGGTCATTCATCCAGTGCTGAGGATGTTCTAAGGTCCGATTGTCTACTTGTCAAGAAGTATAGTGGTTGGACCAGTGGACCGGGTCAGTCGAGTTGCTCGACGCGGGTGCCGTCCGGGGCGGCCGGAGGCGGCCGCTGTTCGTCGAAGAAGTCCTCGATCTGCCGTCCGCGCGCCTCGACTTTCTGCACCAGCCCCGCCAGCCCGCTCGGCCCGAGCTCGTTGACCAGCCAGGCGGGCACCTTGCCGCCGATGTCGCTGAGGTCCTGGTACGCCACGAAGCACCGCCCGTCGGGCAGATCCACGAGCAGCCAGCAGCCGTCGTTGCGCGGGGTGACCACGGCGTCGGCGACCTGATCGGCCGTCACCTTCTCGATGGCGCCGGCGGCCATGTACTCGTCGATGAGGTCCTCGGCGCCGGGCTCCAGCTCCCACGACGACTCCCAGATGGTCCGGTCGGACCGATTCCACAGGGGGCCGTTGGTGCGCGTGCGGATGACCCAGTGCCGGTCCTTGACCGCGGGCAGGGCCAGGTACTGGTACACGAGGCGCGAGTGGCCGAAGTCGGTGAGGCAGACCCCCTCGCGGATGTGGGGCATGAACTCCTCGTGGTGATCCCTGTCGCAGATGGCCAGCCAGATGCGCCAGGCCTGCACGTCGCTGACCGTGAAGACCGTGGCGCCGAGCATGGCCGTGTCGTCCATGGCCTGTTGCTTGATGACGTCCCTGCCCGCCGCCAGGGACGCGTATTCGGCGTCAGTGAGCTCGGGGAGCGCTCCGCCGATCCGGTCGGCGAGCAGCTCGGCGATGGACTCCAGGTGGGCGGCGAGGCCCTCGCCGTCGAGGCGATCCCCGGCCGCGGCGGGGTACGCGGTGCACAGCGTCGCGAGGTACAGGCACAGCAATGTCGTCCGTCTCATGACGCCATTGTAGACCACCGAACGCGCCGTGCTTGCCGGCCCCGGGCGAACCCTGTATCTCGGGTGAGGGAGGTCCCATGTCGTCGCCGCGATGGATCGAGTCCCTGGACTGGGACGCCGTGCAGGCCGAGGCCCTGGAGCTGCTTCGTGAGCTGCTGCGGGTGGACACCACCAACCCGCCTGGCAACGAGGCGCGGGCCTGTGCCCTCATCGCCGAGGTGCTCGACCGGGAGGGGATCGAGTACGAGGTGTTCGAGGTGGCGCCGGGGCGCGCCAACCTCGTGGCCCGCGTGAGGGGCGACGGCAGCGACGAGCCGATCCTCCTGTCGAGTCACGTGGACGTGGTGTCGGCGGAGGGCGGCGCCTGGACGCACCCGCCCTTTGGCGGCGAGATCCACGACGGGTACGTCTGGGGCCGTGGCGCGGTGGACATGAAGAACATGACCGCCATGGAGCTCGCGGTCCTGCTCGCCGTACACCGGCACGCCGGCGGGAACCATCGTCGGGACGTGATCTTCGCGGCGGTGGCCGACGAGGAGGCGGGCTGTGAGCTGGGATCCCTGTGGCTGGCGCAGAACCACCCCGACAAGGTCAAGGCGCAGTACGCGTTCGGGGAGATCGGCGGCTTCACGCTCCACCTGGGCGAGTCGCGAATCTGCCCGGTGCAGGTCGCGGAGAAGGGGGTCTGCTGGCTGCGAATCCGCGCCGAAGGGGAGGGCGGTCACGGCTCCATCCCGAAGCCCGGGACACCCATGGAGCGCATCGCCGATGCGGCGGTGCGCCTCGGGCGTGCGACACCACCGCTGATCGTGGCCGACGTGATGCGACACTTCGTCGAGGAGGTGGCGCGACGGCAGCCGTTCCCGCGCGGCCTGGTGCTGCGGCTGGTGATGAACCCGTGGGCCAGCGGCACGATCCTCGAAAAGGTGATGCCGGACCGCAACCAGGCGTTGCTGTTCAACTCCCTGTTGCACAACACCGCCACGCCCACGGTGCTCACGGCGGGGGACAAGGTCAACGTGATCCCCCCCGAAGCCGAGCTGCTGGTGGACGGCCGCACCCTGCCGGGCCAGACCGCCGAGGATCTGGTGTCCCAGGTCCGCGAGACCATCGGCGAGGGCTACGAGATCGAGGTGACGCGGTTCATGCCCGCTGTGGACGGCCCGGTGGACGATCCGGTGATCGGCGTGATCCAGGAGGTCCTCGACGAGCTGGATCCCGGCGTGGTGGCCGTGCCCAACATGATCCCGGGGTTCACCGACGCCAAGGCGTGGTCCTCCCTCGGGGCGACCTGTATCGGTTTCTCCCCCGTGCGACTGGGGCCCGACGACGTATTCTCCACCCTGTTCCACGGCGTGGACGAGCGTATCCCCGTGGAGGGGTTCAACTACGGTGTGCGGGCGTTGCTGGAGGTGGTCGCGCGGGTGGCGGGCTGAATCTCGGCTACTTCTTCTTCGCGGCGCGGCGCGTGGTCTTCTTGGCCACGGGCTTCTTGCGCTTGATGCTCTTGCCCTTGACGGCGATCACGACCTTGTCCCCGTCGATCTCGAACGAGGCGGCCTCGGCGGCGTAGCGCTTGTCCACCTTGACGGCCGGACCCTTCTTGTCCAGCAACAGCGTGCCGTCGGGGCTGATGAAGCCCTGGAGCCGGCCGCGACGCCAGGCCTGGTAGTGCTTGGCGCAGAACCCCTTGGAACGCACGGGCTCGTCACAACCGTCCACGGTGCAGATGGGCGGCGGCCCCTGCCGGGGCGGCCGGGGGGGGGGCGGGGGGGGGGGCCCCGCGGGGGCCAGAGCAATAAGGGTTTGCATAAGAAATGGCC
>CAZLEO010000034.1:0-45560 GCA_964558555.1 uncultured Rickettsiales bacterium
CACGCCCCCGGGGACCCCGACCCCCCCCCGCCGCCCGACGAGGACGGCTGCCCGCCGGCCGACGACGACGACGCCACCCCCGGTGATGACGACGACGCCACCCCCGGCGACGACGACGACGCCACCCCGGGTGACGACGACGACAGCGCGGGATCGCCCCCGTCGCTGGCCGCGGACGTCCAGCCCATCCTCGACGCCAGCTGTACCCCGTGCCACATCGGCGGCGGGTCCAGCGGCGGCCTGGCCCTGGACAACGCCTACGGCACGTTGGTGGGCGTGCCTTCGAACGAGTCGGCCCTGAACCGGGTGGCGGCGGGCTCGACCGAGGACAGCTACCTGTGGCACAAGCTCCAGGGTACGCAGGGCAACGTGGGCGGTAGCGGCGATACGATGCCCGCCAACGCGCCACCCCTGCCGGCCTTGGAGATGGACCTCATCGAGGCCTGGATCCTCGGCGGGGCACAACCCTGATTCGCGGCCCCCGGCCCGTCCGGGGGCACAAACGCAACTAGCGTAGGAGGAACGAATGGCACGGTTTTCTTGGTTGATGATCGCGATCTTCGCGTGTGGCGGCCTTCTGATGGGCTGCCCCAGCGGCGACGACGACGACAGCTCCGTGGGTGACGACGACGACGCCACCCCGGGTGACGACGACGACGCCACCCCGGGCGACGACGACGACGACGACGCCACCCCGGGCGACGACGACGACGACGACACCGGTCCGCAGGACGCGGACGGCGACGGCTTCGACGACACCGTGGACTGCGACGACAACAACGCAGCCATCTACCCCGGCGCGCCCGAGGTGGTGGCCAACGCCGCGGACGACGACTGCGACGGCCGTATCGACGAGATCCAGGTGCTGCTGATCACCCAGACTGCGGCGCCCAACGCCGAGTCCATCGCCACCGAGATCATGACCCACGCGCCCTGCCTGGAGTTCGCGACCACCGTGGACGTGATGGACGCGGCGGCCCTCACCGCCGTGGACGCGAGCATGCTGCACGCGGTGCTGCTCGGTTCCTGGACGGCCGGCGGCGCGGGCGACTGGTCCGGAGACGCCTCGGTGGTCAGTGGATGGGGTATCCCGGTGCTCGGCTTCGGCATGGGCGGCGCGGGCTACCTGGTCGAGGTCGGCGCGAACCTGGACCTGGGCAACACCTTCCCTCAGCTCACCGACCGCCTCACCGTGACCGACCCCTCCCACGGGTTCTTCACCACCCCCTACGCGGTGGCCACCGGCGACGAGGTGATCGTGACCTCGAGCGTGGGTATGGTGCATGCCATCGGCGGCGGTATGGGGGAAATGGTCGCCGCCCACCCGGACGACGGCGCCTTCGCCCTGCTCATCCGCGACACCGCCATCCCGGACACCTGGATGTTCGGCTTCGGTGACGACGCGACGATGATGACCGCCGAGGGCCTGCAGCTGGTGACCAACATGCTGGTCAACATGACCGGCGCCACCGAGTGCCTCTGATTCCGGGATAGTCTCTACCGAACCGCCCGCGGCCCGACTCAGAGGTTGTGAAATTATCCCCGGACCGAGTCCAGAGTCGTGAGACGCCCCGCTGGCGAGGGCTGAAGAGGGAGCAGGCCCGAGGCCTGTGACCGATGAAGCCCGATGAGGGAGCGAAGCGACCGGTCCAGCGGGGATGGATCGCGGCTCTGGCGACGGGAGTGGGATATTTTCACAGCCTCTCAGGGTTGGGGCGGGGGTACGTCTGTGGCGCAGCGGAAGCCGTAGATGGTGCTGACCTCGTCGCCGGGCAGGAAGTAGCGGAAGCTCGCCCGCATCCAGTACCAGTTGTTGGTGTACCACGAGCCGCCGCGCACCACCTTGTAGGCCGCGTGCCCGGTCCCGCCGTCCTCCCAGGGCCGCTCGACGTAGGGATCGGCCACCCACTCCCAGACATTGCCGGTCATGTTCAGTACGCCGAAGGGGCTGGCCCCGGCGGGGTAGGCGTCGGCGGGGGCCACGTGGGCGTGTCCGTCGGGGTGGCCGTCGCCGTCGAACCAGTTGGCCCGCGCCTCCGGGGAGTCCCAGGTGTCCCCCCAGGCCCAGCGGCGGCCGTCGTCGCCGCGCGCGGCGCGTTCCCACTCCAGCTCGGTGGGCAGGCGCTTGCCCGCCCAGCGGCAGTAGGCGTCGGCGTCGTCCCAGGTCACCAGGAACACGGGGTCGTCGTCGGTACCCGCCAGCGGCTTGCCCCCCACCCATGCCCAGCGCCTGGCCCAGTCCACGCCGGCGCCCGGCGCGGCGCGGCCCGTCTCCTCGACGAAGGCCGCGTAGGCCTCGTTGGTGACCTCGGTACGGTCCAGGAAGAACGCGTGCACGGCCACCTTGCGCTGAGGCCCCTCGTTGGGATCCCCCTCGTCGTCGCCGATCGATGCCTCTCCCTGGGGGACCAGCACCATGCCCGCGGGCGGCTCGGCAGCCGCCACGGCTGCGGCCAGGAGCAACCCGGCGAGGCTCCCGCTCACGGCTCCACCGCCCCTTCGTCGCCCAGCGGGTCGGTGAAGGCCTCCGGCGGCGGCGGCACGTACTCGTCCTGCGCGCCCAGCACCTCGTGGGTGTCCGCCAGGGCCTGCTCCATGCGGGCGCAGTCCGCCGCGTCCAGGCGCGGCGCGTGCCCGCACGTGGGCAGCGCCTCGAGGATGTCGACCACCTGGTGGTGGACTGCGCCGGTCTCGTCGGTCGTGTCCACCCAGGTGGGCACGTACCGGATCTGAGCCAGGGCCACCTCACCCGTCGGGCCGACCTCGAGGGTCAGCAGCAATACGATGCCCACGTCCTGGTGGCGCTTGCGCATGTTCGACAGGAAGTTGCCCAGCGAATAGATGACGAACCCCTCGCGGCCGTCGGCGGTGGTGAGCACCTCGTACGGCTGCAGGTAGTGGGGGTGACCCCCGAGGACCAGGTCCGCGCCCCCCTCGATCAGGTCGTGGGCCAGTCCCACGGTCTCCTTCTCGGGCTCGTGGCGGTACTCGATGCCCCAGTGCACCGCCACCACCACGAGATCGGCGCCGGCCTCGCGCACCGCGGCGATCTCCTCGAGCATCACCTCGCGATCCATCATCGAAACCACGCGCTCGCGCCCGGGGGGCAGGGGGATGCCGTTGGTGGAGAAGGTGTAGGCGAGCACGGCCACGTCGATGCCCGCGGCCTCCAGCCACAGGGCGGGCGGGTCATCGGGATCGGCGCGCGTCCCCACGTGCAGCAGCCCCTCTGCGTCGAGGGCGCCCAGCGTGCGCTTCAGCCCCTTCTCGCGCCGGTCCATGCAGTGATTGTTGGCCGTCTGGACCACGTCGAAGCCGCCGTTGACCAGGGCGGTGGCCAGGGCCCGCGGGGCGTTGAAGGTGGGGTAGCCGCTGTAGGCCATGTCCTCGCCGCCCAGTGGCGCCTCGAGGTTGCCGAACGCGATGTCCGCGCCCTCGATGTGGTGGGCCACGGGCGCGAACACGTCCTCGAGGGTGTAGCGTCCGTCGGCCCCCCGCGCCGTGCGCACCTGCAGGTCGTGCATCATCACGTCGCCCACCGCGGCCACGGTGAGCACTGCAGGGAGCTGCCCCTGCTCTTCGGACGCGGCCCGCACCTGCTCGGGGGGCTGCAGCGCGAGGGCGACGGGGCACCACAGCGCCGCCGCCACCAGCGTGCCCAGCGCCCAGCCTTCAACCCGGATTCCCATGCTCCTCCTCGGCGCCTCGCAGGAAGTCCAGCACCTGCGCGCGGTATTGCCGGCCCTGCCGCGCCCAGCCCGTCACGTGCTCGGCGCCCGGCAGGACGACCCGCTCGCACGGCGATCGTAGCACCTCGCGGCGCAGCTCCTCGGTCTGGTCGGGGGGGATCACCGCGTCGCGATCGCCGTGCAGGACGAGCACCGGCACGGCGGGAATGCGGCTGGCGGCGCGCTCGAGATCCCGCCGGTAGCGCCAGCCCCGGCCGTCCAGGTACAGCCGCTGCGCGGCGAGGCGGCGCAGATCCGCGGGCTCGCCAGGCAGGCGCCCGTCCACCACCCCCTTGCACGCGGGGTAGAGGCGCGCCGCCGGGCCCGAGTCCAGCACCAGTGAGAGCAGCCCGGGGCAACGCGACGCGCCCATCAGCACCACGGCCGCGCCCATGGAGTAACCCAGCCCGTGGAAGTGGCGGTGGCCGCGCTGGCGCAGGTGATCCACCGCGGCGATGACGTCCTCGGGGCGTCGCTCCAGGTCCAGACCCAGCGTGGCGCCCGGATCGCTGTCTCCGTGGCTGCGAGCGTCCAGCAGCAGCACCGGGTGTCCGGCCCGCCGCAGGAGCCGCGCCACGGGCAGGTACTCGTGGCGCGTGGCGCCGAAGTGGTGGTGCAGCACCACGGGCGCGCCGGCCTCGGCGTGCAGGAAGGTGGCGTGCAGGTGCAGCCCGTCGGCGGTGTGCAGGCGGATCTCCTCGGCGCCGGGGCCGCTGCGAGCGCGCGCGGCCGCGGGGTCGAAGCGGTGGGGCACGGGCTGCGCGAGCCGGTCCAGCAGCTGCCCTGCCGCGCGCCAGCGTTCGCCCACCCAGGGCAGCCGCTCGCCCACGCCCAGCGACAACCTCGGCAACCACGGCAGGGGGGCATTCGCGCTCACGTCGGCAGGGTAGCCCTGGACGGTGGCCGGGTAAAAGCGTTATGTCTCGTGACCGCGGGTGTACCAGAGGTGAAGCGTTGACTTACGTCGAGACCGTCTCGGAGTTCCAGGCCAAGGGGGACGTGGCTCGCATCTACGCGTCGATCCGCGACCACCTGGGTTCGCTGCCGGCGGTGTTCCGGCTGATGAGCGCCGAGCCGCGTATCCTCACCGAGGCCTGGCGCGCCTACCCCTACGCCATGGAGAACGGCAGCCTCGGCCGCGCCGAACGGGAGCTGCTCGCCCTGGCCGTGTCCCGGACCAACTCCTGCCGCTACGGCATGGACGGCGCCACCCGGCAGCTGCTGGACATGGGCATGCCCAGCTCCCAGATCGAGGCCGTGTTCCGCGCGGAGACCGGCACCGAGGGACGCCACCTGGCGCTGATCGCCCTGGCCGAGAACGTCACCCGCGATCCCATGGCCGACCACTCGCGCTCCACCGCCGCGGTGCGGGACACCGGCCTCGACTCGCAGGAGATGCGCGAGGCCGCCACCGTGGTGGTGTGGTTCAACCTGCTCAATCGCCTCGTGGACGGGCTGGGCCTGCCCCACGACAAGGCCGCGCGGCGGGGCGCGCTGCAATCGCTCCGCGGCGCGGCGTATGGCATCTCCGCGCGGCTGCGGCGCGCCGACACCCTGCCGTCCCTGGCCGCCGTGTCCGAGGGGGGCGCCGGCGAGACCGCCGTGGTCATCCTGCGCCAGCTGCTGGAGACCCTGGGCCCCATCGAGGGGCGCTTGCCCGACGAGTTCACCGAGGGCATCCGCTTCCAGCCCCGCCGCATCAGCCGCAGGTTGGTGGACGACATCCGCTCCGGCGGCTGGACCGACGCCGCGATCTTCCGGGCGGCGTTCGTGCTGGCCGGCCGCGAGGCGTTGCTGGGCTGGAACGCCATCGTCAAGCACCTGGGGGACCCCCTGGGCGACGACCCCGACGGCTCCTGAGTCCGGACTTCCGTACACCCACGAACCATCAGGCTTGCAGCGGCGGCGCTGCCGGGAGATCCTGGTGTGTACGGGATCGAGTGCAGCACGGTTCGTGGTTCGATCCCGGCAGCGAGGAGCGCAGATGAGCACCTTGCGGACCCAGTGGGAGAGCCTCGGTCGCGCCGGTTTGCTGGGCGTGGGGCTCCCCTCCCGTTTCGGCGGCCAGGGCGGCGGCCCCCCCGAGGTGCGTCGCGCGGCGCGTCGCGTGGGCGCGGCCTCCTTCGACCTGGGTGTCGGCCTGAGCTGGCTGGTCCACCACATCGTGGCGCGGTTCCAGCTGGGGCGGCACGGCACCGAGGACCAGAAGGCGGCCTGGCTGCCCCACCTGGCGTCGGGCGAGGCCATGGCCGCCACCTGCAGCGAGGCCTCCCGCGAGGGCGATGCGGATCTGGTGGCCGAGGAGGTCGACCCCGACCATCTCCACATCAGCGGCACGCTACCCGCGGTGATCAATGCGCCCGCAGCCGATCTGCTGGTGCTGTTCGCCCAGCTCCCCGAATCCCTCGGCGGCAGCCTGGGCGCGTTCCTGATCCACCGGGACACGCCGGGCGTCACCTATGCGCCGGGCGAGGACCGCGGCTACTGCCCCACCAGCCCGCTGGCCCGCTTGACCGTGGACAGCCACATCCCCCGCGTGAGCCAGCTCGGTGACGCGGCCGCCGCGCGCGAGATGCTCGACCTGCTCGACGAGCAGTTCGACGTGCTGCGACTGCAGGTGATCAGCGGTTACCTGGGGCAGCTGCTCGGCGAGGTGCGCCCCCTGCTGCGCCGCAGCGATCGCGCCCGGTTGACCATGCTGGTGCTGGACGGCCGGCTCCAGGCGCTGCGATCCCTCAACGGCCACCTGGCGCGTCGCTGGGACGAGCCGGACGGAGACCCCGTGGAGTTCGTCGCGGCCGAGGCCGCCTCCCGGGAGCTGATCCGCCTCACTCGCCAGGATCTCGCCGATCTTCCCGATCATCCCGCCGTGGTGGCGGCCCAGCGCGATCTGCAGCTGGTGCGCCTGGGCTGGGCCCAGACCCGCGACCGCTTCATCGCGGTGGCTCGCGCGGCAGAGACGTCCGACGACCCCTCGCCTTGACGGCATGTCTGGCCGCAGCTAACCTTCGGTCAACTCTATGCGGAGGTGGAGCAGCGGCCCAAAGGAGGGGCGCGCGCGACACCGTTGGACGGACGCTCGATGAGCAGTGCAGACCAGATTGAACTCGAAGGGACCATCACCGAGGTCTTCCCAGGCGGCAACTTCAAGGTCGAGACCGAGAACGGCCACTCCGTCCTGGCACACCTGGGGGGGAAGATGCGCAAGTTCCGCATCCGGGTCCTGCTCGGTGATCGAGTCATCGTGGCCGTCTCCCCTTACGATCTGAGCAGGGGCCGCATCATATATCGCCAGCGATAGGACACCTCTCATCGCGGCAGGGCTGCTTGCGTGGCCGTGGTGTGTGTGTCGTCCAGCGCCGGCAGACATGGGGAGATCCGAATGCACAGAAACACGCCGATGATGTTCACCAGCCCTCGGCTGTTCGTGAACAACCTTCCCTACTCGGCCACCGAGGAGGAGCTTCGCGCCATCTTCGAGGAGTCGGGTTGGGAGGTCCTGGACGCGCGTGTCATCTACGACCGCGGCACCGGCCTGAGCAAGCGTTTTGGTTTCGTGGAGCTGGGCTCCATCCAGGAAGCGCGTCTGGCACAGAAGGCGCTGGACGGATTCATCCTGCGCGAGGAGAAGCTCGACATCTACCCGGCCAAGGACGATCCAGACCCGCGCGGCGGCCGCCGCCGGCGTTGACCCCTACTCACTTCCGGTGGTGAACGTCCACCGATCGCGCCACGGCGCGCCCCCCACCTCGGCCTCGATCTCGACCACGTAGGTCACATACGGCTCCAGCGGTTCGCGCGGCAGCAGCACCACCGTGGACCACAGGGAGGCGTCGTCTTCCGGCTCGAGCAGCAGCAGATCCACGGGATCGCCGCCGAGGGGGTGCACGGAGCAGCCCGCGGGCACCAGGTGCAGGTCGAAGTGGTTGTTGTTGTCGTTCCAGAAGTCCGCCTGGAACGTCACGGAGATGGGGGAGCCTACCTCGTCGCGGTCGGGCACCGGATCCGGGAACTCGCGGTCGCTGTAGAAGGTGGTGGGTACGTGGCCCTGGCCGGGCGCGGGGTAGCGCGCGGTGAGGGTGCCGCCGTCTCGGTCCGCCGTGTCCCAGGGGCCCAGGGCCACCAGGTCGGCGTAGCGCTCGTCGAAGCCCACTCCGAGGTGATCCACGAGGGGCCGCAGCAGGGGCGGACGGTGGTACACGGTGTTGATCCAGTTGTCGATGGCGGGCTCGGGCTCGGCCACGTCCCCCTCGCCGACCCGGGTCACGGTCTCGTAGACGCTGAGGCTGGACAGGTCCACCTCGAGGCCGGCGCTGGCGAGCCGGTCCAGGGTGTCGTACCCGCGGAAGTGCTGGGCGCTGGAGTTGGTCTCCAGCATGCCGTACTCGCCGGTCTCCATCATGTACGCGGCGTGGTTGACCGTGGCCTCGTCCAGGGCATCGGACGGCGCAGGGGTGTCCAGCCCGACCAGATTTCGGTAACACGCGAGCCAGGTCCAGGCCCGCAGCTGGATCTCGTCGGCGCCGTCAGGCACATCCACGTCGTCGGGGCAGGCGTCCTCCACGGACAGGCCGTACTCCACGGGCTCCTCGGGCACGACCTCCTCGGGCGGCGCGTCCAGGGGTTCTTGCAGGGAGAAACACGACGTGGCGGAGAGGGTGACCAGGGCCAGGGCGAATGGCAGGAGGCGCGGTGTCATCGTAACGTCCCATCCTTGGGAAAAAATTTATGCGCTTTTTTCATTGTGACACCGAATCCGCGAACCGAAAAACAAAAATGACCTCGTCGTCCGTCAGCAGCGTGTGTTCGCCCTCCGTCTCCAGATCCAGGGTCAGTCGCATGCGGCCGGTTCCCACCGGCTTCGCCGGGATCGGTCGGGTCTTCGAACCAGGCCCCGCCACGTGGAACCGCGGAGTGGTGGCCGCCGCCTCGGCCAGGATGCCCTCCAGCTGGAGCGAGCGCTGCGTGACCCGCGCCGTCCCCGGGCGCTGCCCGTCCTCGAGCCACGGCGCCGCCTGAAGGATGAGGACACGGCGCGCCAGCACCACACACGCGGCCACGTGGCGCCCGTGTGAGGCCACGCCCACGGCCCCGGCGGTCCAGGTCGGATCCGACCACGGCGCCGAGAGCTCCGTCGCGAGGGTGTCCGTGGCGATGTCTGCGTCCGTGGCCTCGACCACGCAGCGGTGTTCGGCCAGCCGGCCCAGCAGCTCCGGGTAAAGCAAGGTGCGCCGCCCGTGAACGTCGCGGCCCTGGTCGTCGACGGCCGCGTCCCGGCCCAGGCGCGCCATGGCGTGGGCGTGGTGCCGGGCCATCTCCACGAGCCCGTCGTCCGATTCCAGTGGTGGTGCGCCCGTTCTCCATCTCGCCTGATCCAGCCCCGATCTCAGGTCCACCTCGGCCTGCACCGCGTCCACACCCATCCACATCGGTCGGGCCGAACGTGGCGCTGCGCGACCGCGCATCCACAGCGCGAGCGCGACGCCCGCTGCGAGCGCGACGCCCGCTGCGATGGCCAGGGCGGTCAGCTCGAGGTTCACTCCTCGGGGTCCAAAACCGCAGTGAGGGCGTTGGGGAGATCGAAACTCGCCCGGGCCGTGCGTACGCCGGCGGGTACCGGGCCGGCCGCGCCGACGAGGATCAGGGGCAGGGCGATGGGCCAGCGCCGCAGCTCCGGCATCGCGGCCTGGCCGTCCAGGCACAGCAACACCGCGGCCGCACCCAGGGCCTCGCCGCGGTCCACGAGCGCGCCGACCCCGGCGGTCGTCAGGAAGGGGGCCGCACCCGCGGCGAGGACGTGGGCCGCCGCCTCCACCTGCAACACGGGCGCGGGTTGGGTCGTCGAGGTCGCCACGAGAACCCGAGGCGCCGGCTCGGGGGGAGCCAGGGGGCCCACGAAGCCACGGATCTCCTCGGCGACCAGCTCCCGGGCCCGCCCGTCGCCGTCACGCTCGGCGCGCCAGGCCACCTCGCGCAGCAACGGCAGGATCACGGCCTCGAGGGCCTCGCCGGTGGGCATCACCGTCAGGGCCCGGCGTAGCCCCTCGCGCAGGCCCGCGGAGTCGCCATCCACGGCGCGCTCGACCAGGGGCTCCGAGGGCGCGGGCGTCGCGGCCGGCAGGGTCGGGGCGTCCGCACCGGCCACGTGCCCGCCCTCGGCGAGGCGCTCGAGGTCGGCCACACCCATGCTCGCCACCTCGCTGATGGCGAAGCCGCGGCTCGTCAGATCCCGCAGCAGCCGCAGCTTGAGCACGTCGGACTCGGAGTACTCGCGGTATCCGCCGGTCGAGCGGGTGGGCGACACCACCTCGTACCGGCGCTCCCAGGCGCGCAGCAGCTCCGGGCTCACCCCGGTGGCCGTGGCCACGGTCTTGATGCGATAGCCCTTCATGGTCACCGAGTGAAGTGCGTAAGCGGGGCCGTGTCAACGGTGGAGATCAGGAGAGTCAGTAGACCATGCGCGAGAGGGTCTCCCCCTCGACCACGACGTAGACCAGTCGGTAGTCGGGATCCACGGCCACGTCGAGCTGCGGACCGAACACGTCCACCTCGGACTGGATCAGGGTGGGCAGGTCCACCACCACCATGTCGCGGCCGTCGCGCAGGGCCACGAACAGGTACCCGGCGTCCGGGTCGATGGCCAGGCCGATGGGGGACTCGTCGAGCACGATGGACGCGCTCTCGCCCGCGGCCGGGTTCAGCGCGACGACGCTGTAGGCCTCACGGCAGGCCACGTAGATCCAGCCCGTGATCGGATCACGGACCATCTCCACGGGCCCGCTCTCCACGCCCATGACCACGGGCTCGCCGCCGTCGGCCCAGAAGCGGTGGACCACGGCGATGTGCTGCTGGATCACATAGATGGCGCCCTCGCCCTCGTCCAGGACGATGCGCCCCTCCACCGGGCCGCCGGGGAACTCGCGGGCCCACAGCTCGCCCGCGGGCCCGAACGCGCGCAGCACGCTCACGTCCACGGACGGCGCGGACAGCAGGTACACGCGGCGGTCGTGGGGGGAGTAGACCATGTCCACCGGGAACTCGCCGGGGATGGAGTCGGGGCAGATGATGTTGGGGGTGTCGTCGATGATCAGGCACTGGAAGTCGATGCCGCCGCTGTGCGTCTTGTCCGCCAGCAGCACCAGCCCGGCCTCGTCGCTGGCGATCATCAGCCGCCGGGGCAGGGGGTCGGCGGGATCGGGCGTGCCGCCGGCCGGGTCCGCGGCGAGCACGTAGCTCGGCTCGCCGCCGATGTAGGCCATCACCGGCACGCCGTCGAAGTCGGGCAGCCGCACGAAGATGGAGCCGCCGAAGGGCGTCGCGATCAGCCCCTCGGGCGGTCCGCCCTTCTCCCCCTCGGGACGCACCGAGGCGTAGCCCACCAGCCCGGCGCGGAGACCGTCGACCATGGCGATCTTGTCCGAGGCGGCGCCGCTGACGTAGACCACGTGGTTGCCCGGATCCACGGTCACGGAGTCGGCGCTGATCGGCTGCTGCTCGCCGTTGGACAGGGGAATCTGGATCACGGAGAAGGCGCCGGCATGGTGCAACATCTCGCGGTCGCTGAGGGTGGAACAACCACCCGCGACGGCCAGCAGGACCAGCAGCGCCGGCAGGGCCCTCATCGGAGCGACCCCAGGATGCGCACCTGGCCGCCCACCATCACGCCGAAGCGCGCCTCGGGGTTGTCCAGGCGGTCGCGCACCACCGGCGCGAACACGTCGGCGTAGGCGGCCAGCTGTACGCCCACCTTGCCGTTGCCCCAGAGGTCGAGGCCGGCAGCCAGCCCGCCCGACGGCATGACGGCGTGCTGGGTCTCGCCGGCCAGGTCGGCGTGGCGCACGGACAGGCCCACCAGGTGGATGCGCGGGCCGATCCACAGGCTGGCCCGCTGCAGGTCAGCGCAGGCCTGGACCGAACCGCCGGCGCGGATCATGTCCGCGGTGACGGGAAGGTCGTACGCGGCCTCGTAGCGGCCCTCGCCGTGGGCCGCGGCCAGGTCCACGGTGAGGCGGACGTTGCGCCCCACGCCGCCGAACCGCCAGCGCAGGGAGATGTCCGGGCCCGCCGAGAATGCGGGGTAACTCTGAGCATAGGGTCCGACCACGCCGAAGAACGTGGCGCCACCGGCGAAGCTGACGCGGCCCTCGGCGCGGCGTTCGTCAGCCAGGGCGTCCACGGACAGGCTCTGGCCCGCGCCCACGCGCACCGATCGCTGCACCAGCACCTGGCCCGTGGAGGGCTCCACGACCTCCACCTGGTGGATGCCGGGCTCCACGGGCAGCGCCTTGGGCAGCATGCCGCGGGGGATGCCGTCCACGCGGATGTGGCAGTCGGCCAGCAAGCGGCTGTAGCTGGTCAGCAGCCCGCGCTCGGCCGCCTCGAGGGCCTCGTCGCCGCCGCTGAGGTTGATGTCCTCGCGGCCGATCTCCTTGAACATGGCCTGGGGCACCTGGGCGCCGCTGGTGTGGGCGATGGTGCGGTCCCGGGCGAACTGGTGGGCCTCCACCACGGACACCACCCGGTTGCCGTCCAGGTCCGCGTCGTCGGCGCGGCGACTCATGGACTGCATCAGGTAGTACGTGTACACGCCGTGGCGCAGGGCCGGGTCCTCGAGGGCGGGCTGGTGGAACGCCGCGGCGAACAGGTGGGCCTCGGCCTCGCCCACGCGGGTGAGGATGACCGGATCGAGGGCGGACCGCCGCCGGCTGAGCTCCTCCTCGGTCTGCGCCGTGACGAAGCTCTTGGCCTCGCCGTTGTGGCAGCTGTCGAGGATCATCACCTTGCGGCGACAGGTCACGCGGGTCTTGAAGATGCGCTGCAGGGTGTCCACGGCGATGGCCGTGGACGAGGGGCGGTCCGCGTCGGTGTCGCGGGCGCACAGGAACAGCGACGTCTGGCCCGAGTCCTGGGTGGACAGGGTGCCGTGGCCGCTGAAGTAGAACAGGAACGTGTCGTTGCGCTGGAGCGTGGCCGTGATCTCGTCGATGGCCGCGAGGATCTCCACGCGTGACGTGTGATCGCGGTCCGCCAGCACCACCACGTCGTCGAAGCCGCCCCACATGGGATCCTCGAGGACCTCGGCCATGGCGCGCGCGTCGCGCGACGCGTAGCGCAGGGAGGGGAAGGCGTCGTCGTCGTAGCCGTCCACGCCCACGACCAGGGCGACGCGGCGGGGCTGGAATGCCCGATCGAGGGCCGCGCCGTCCACGGGCGCGTCCCGGAGCCCACCGGGGGCCGCCTGGGCCCCGGTGACCGACGGGATCACCAGCAGGCTCAGGGCGAGCGCCGCGCCGAATACCCCGCGAATCAGGGCGTCGACGGCACCGGCTGGGCCTCGATCTCGAACCACGCGACCTCCGCTCCTCGCCCGACCGCGTCAGCGTCGGGCAGGTCCCCTCGCCCCGGCTCCCAGGTGGGGGGCGGGGGCGCGTCGGACCAGACCGCAGCAAAACGATAGGCTCCGGCCTCAGTTACATAGAATACCTTGAGCTGGCCATCCCTTTGAAGATCGTTTGCTCCGCGGTGACCCTCCACCGTGGCCAGCGGCTCCCACGCACCCTCTGGCGCGTCCACCAGAAACGTCAGGTGGCCGGGCTCGGAGATCTCGGCGCGCAGGTACACGCCGTCGCCGGTGACGAGGGGGTCGCCGCGCTCGGGGCGGCGGGGTGTGGACTCGCCGTCTCGCTGGATCAGGTAGTCCAGGTACAGCTCCACGTCGTCGCCCGCGCCCTTGGCGGTCATCTCGCCGGATCCGCCCACGAGGGAGGGGTGCAGGATCAGCGTCAGCGCCACGGCAGCCGCGGCAGCCCCCACGGCCGAAAGGACCGCGATGAGCGCGGTTCGGCGGCGGGGCGGCTCGGCCGGGGACGAGCGTTCGGTCCCGGCGTTCTCGGCGCGAATCCTGCGCAGGATATCGTCATGGACCGCCCGATCGAGGGCCGCGGGGACCGGCTCACGGGGGTCGAGCTCCTTCATCTGAGGGACCGGAGGCTCCGGCCCCTCGATCACATTCGCACGATCGTTCATCCCAGTTTCTCCTCCCTCACCGGCTCGAGCATCTCGCGCAGCTGCCGGCGCCCGCGGAAGATGGTCATCTTTGCCGCGGCGGTCGTACAGTCCAGGGCCTCGCCCACCTCGGCGGCGGTGTAGCCGAACGCCTCGTGCAGGATCACGGCGGCGCGCCGCTTGTCCGCGAGCCGATCCAGCGCCGACAACAGCGTCTTCTGGGTCTGGCCGCGGCCCGCCTCCTCGTCGGGACCGGGCTTGCCCGAGGGGGGCTCGGGCATCGGCTTCTCCGGGCGGGGCCTGGACTCGATGTCTCGCCACCCCATGGATCGACTCCGGTCGATGCACAGGCGGTGGACGATGGTGTACAGGAAGGTCGTGAACTTGGCCGTGGGTCGATACCGTCCGCGCGCGTTGTGCAGCCGGACGAATGCCTCCTGGTAGACCTCTTCCACGAGATCCTCCCGGGGGATGAAGCGGCGGATGTAGAAGTAGACCTTTTGCTTGTGGCGTAGATACAGCTCTTCGAAGGCGCTCTCGTCCCCTTCGCAATAAGCAAGCATCAGGGTCCTGTCATCCACTGTCACCCCGCTGCTCCTCTCAACGACCGGCGCCTCAAACCGTAACACCTCAGGTCGCGCAGTCGTTCCCGTACACGGGTACGGCATGGTCATGGGACAGCGATGGGCCGTGAAAGGTTCCCCGAAACAAAGGGGTGGGCTGCGGGGCGCCCTCCTCGACACCCCGCAGCCCGCCAGCTCCCGGGGCGGCCGGCGCCCCCTACGGTACAGGCCTGGAATGATTTCACCCGGAGCCGGTAACGCGGCCACCCCTGAGTGAGTGGGTCCGCGTGAACATGGGGCGTTTCAAGGCCCGTGCCAGGACTCGCGATCGTGGTGCGTCGGAGCTGTCGCCGTCGGATGGGGGGGAGCCGGTCCTGTGGGACCGACCGATTTCCGGACGGTGCGACCGATTTCCGGACGGTAATGGCGCGGGAACAGCGATCCGACCGGCGGTGGCGTATCCTGTGTGTAGTGAATAAAGGCGCGTAGGGCCGCGACTATCTAGATCGTGCAGCTCGATGGAGGACGGGACAGGGTCGTGAGGCCCTCAGGATGGCAACGATGGCCCGCGGCATCAAAGGTTGGTTTCGCAGTCTCGTGGGGCGGGGAAGGCCTTCGGGCACGGCACGCTGGCTGCCGGTGGATGGGCCCGAGAACGGCTACTACAACTTCCGCCTGATGCACTTCCGCGCGGACGGTGACCTGGTTCGCTACCCCGACTACATCTGGTCCAGCGCCGGTTACTGGGCGGCGCGGGGCGGCCTCAGCGTCCAGCTCGAGGAGGTGGCGGATCGGCACGAGGGCGTCCTGTACTCGGACATCCTGGTGCTGCTCAACTCCGAGGACCGCCTGCGCTGCCAGGACCTGCTCGTCACGCCGTGGGAGGAACAGCTCCAGGAGCTCATCGAGGAGCAGATGGAGCGGCTGATGGACGACCGCGCCTGGCGCCTGGCCGTGCCCCAGCGTCCCATCCGCGTGCGGGTGATCGGCGACGGCGAGGCAGCCATGGGTGGCCAGCCGGTGGGGCTGGAGGAGGGGGAGTTCGCCACGGCGCTGCTGCCCAACCTCTACCATGGCCCCGTGAGCAGCTCGAAGCCGGTGGCCGAGGTGTTCGTGCGCATCCCCCGCGACGTGGGCGGCCGCGGCGGGTTCAGGTCCGTGGGTACGTTCTACGACGACCAGCTGGCCTTCACCATCGGCAGCCACTGGCTGGACAACGGCCGCGTCGACGAGCTGCCCGCGTCGGCCCTGTACACCCTGCACCGCTACCCCGGACGCGACACCGTCAACCACCGCCTCAACGCCGACTACGCCGACGCGTACCAGCTGATGCGCACCTCGTCGATCCAGGGTGAGTCCGTGCTCGTGCAGGCGCGTGACGCGGATCGCGCGGTGATGGAGGTGATGCTGGTGCACGCCGAGCCCGCCGCGGATCAGCCGTCCCTGATGGAGGCGGCCGGCGGGAGCGGGACCTTGATCCCCGAGGGCCTGGCCCCCATGGAGGGGCTGACCATGATGCCGGAGCCGGACCCGGATCCGGCGGTGATCCTCAGCCGCCGCGGCGTGCTGCTGCAGCGCCCCCACTTCCGCGGCGTGATGCGGGGGTATCGCCTCGACATCGGCCCGGACGGCTCCGTGGTGCCGTTGATGCCCGACCCGGCGTCGCGCTTCCGCGTGGAGGAGGACCGCGTCTACCTCGAGCCCCTGCGCCGCGACATCACCCTCGACGGGGCGCCGCTGCAGGTGGGCCGCCGCCAGCGGCTGACCGGCCCCAAGCACGTCATCGCCTTTGGCAACGTCACGCTGACGTACCGGTCCATGGACCGGGCCAAGGACCCGCGCTGGCCCTACCTGGGCGAGGTGAGCATCCCGGCCGAGCCGGTGGAGCTGCCCATGGGCGCCCGCTATCGGGTGGGCCGCGATCGGCGCAAGTGCGAGATCTCCCTGCCCGACCGGGCGGTGAACGAGAACATCCTGTGGGATCCGGCGGTGAACCGGACCGGGGTGATCCGTACCAAGTCCGGCGAGGTGCCGGTGGAGTCGTTCACCACCGACTCGATCATGGTCGCCGGCCAGCACGCCGAGATCGACCTGCGCACGGACGAGGCCAAGGTGCGCGCCATGAGCCGCGTGTGCCCGGTGTTCCTGCGCAGCCGCGACGGCGCGGTCGTTCGCCTCATCGCCAAGGCCGGCGCCACGGCGCAGCCCCTGCGGCTCGGCGACGACCTGCTGGTGGGCAACACGGTGTTCCGCATCATCATGCCCGCGGGCCCGCCAGAGCTGTCCGCCGGCGGCGCGGGGCGCGGCAAGACCGTACCCACGACCCAGGGGGCCTCCCAGGAGGAGCCGTCGGACCCGAGCCTGGCCTCGGTCGAGACGCCCGACCTCGAGCAGACGTCGCCCTCCCTCGCCCCGGATCTCCCCAGCGAGGAGTCGCCGCCCCCCGAGGAGTCCCCGCCCGACTCGCTCCCCGAGCGGGTCTACGGAAGCCTCCCCCGCGCGCTGCGGCGCCGGATCTCCCTGCCCTCCCTCAGTCTGCGATACATCTCGCTGAATGAGGGGCAGACCGTCATCGACTCCTAGACCGGAGGTACGTCGATGTCGGTCTTCATCACCCTGGGGTGGATCTGTCTGATCGTGTTGCTGGCCGCGACGGCTGCGGCGCCGCCGTTGAGCCGCCGCGCCGGCCTGATCCCGCAGCTGCTGGCCGCGGCGCTGGTACTGGGGATCGGCGCGGCCGCCCTGCACGGCGCGACGCGCGGGCGCGAGCCCTCCCTCGAGACCTGGCAGCTGACCGTGGGCGCGGGCGCGGAGCCCGCGGTCCTGGGCACGGATCCCCGCTGTGACGTGGTGCTGCACGACCCCCACGCCGCGGGCGTGCACGCGCAGGTGGCCTTCACCGAGGCCGGCCCGACGATCCTCGGCCTCAGCCCCCACCGCCGCGTGGAGCTCGACGGCGTGGACGTGCACCACCCGCCGCTGGTCGTGGGAACGCGCGTCGCTGTGGGCGACTCCACCTGGACCGTGACCCGCGTCGGCCGCGTCCTGCCCGGCGTGGTCCTGGAGGACGACCAGGGGGCCGTGGCCCGGTTGAGGCCACCCCTGGCGCGGCGGCTGGGCGCGGCGCTGCCCTGGATCGGCGAGCGGCTGGAGACACCGGTGGCGCGGATCACCGCGGACGACGCCACGGGCGGGCGGCTGTGGCGCATGGACGACGCCGCGGCCGCCGGCGCGGCTGGCCCCGTGGCCGAGGTGGCCCTGCGCGGGCGCGTCGCGTTGCTTCGTTTCCCCACCTCCGTGGACCGGCACACCCACACCGTGCGCACGGCCGCGCCCGACGGCGAGCTGCGGCGCCCGGCCGACGTGCCGCGCCTGGTGCGCCCGGGGGACGTGCTCACCCTGGGCTACACCCGCTACCGCGCCGCCCTCGCCGCGGACGACTCGCTGGTGCTGGAGGTGATCGGGCTGCCGCCGCGGCACACCTTCGCCCCCAGCGCGGGCCTGCTGACCGTGGGGCCCGGCGGCGATCTCCCCTGGGGCACCGGCGATCCCGTGGTGTTACAGACCGCGCCCGCGAGCTCCCGCGACACCCTCGCCCTGATCAGCACCGATCCGGCGTGGACCCTGTCGCGCCGCCAGGGATTCCTGTGGCTGCACGAGGACCCCACCGCGGCGCGCGCCACCGATCCGGCCGTCCTGGCCGCCGGCTCGGGGCTGATCATCTCCGGACCGCGGCACGAGGCCGTCTACCGGTATCGCACCCCCGCCGGCGCCCTGGCGCTGCTGCGCGGGGCCCACCCCGGCACCCCCGAGTCACGCCTCACGCGGACGCTGGCGCTGGCCGCGCTGCTGTACCTGCTGCTCACCGTGGCGCTGACGCTGAAGGGGTACCTGCACCAGCGCAGCGCTGCGCTGGTGCACGGGCCGGCCCTGCTGCTGGGGCTGGGCCTGGCCGTGCTCGCGGAGCTGTCGCCCGTGTCGGACCCGCGCTACGCGGGTATCGTCCTGCGGCAGGCCTCCCACGTCATGGTCGGGCTCGGCGTGGGGGTGGTCCTGGTGGTCGGCGGCGCCGTGGCCGCGGCGTTCCGGCCCCGATCGCGGGCCCCCGCGGGCCTGCTGGCGTTCCTGGAAAAGCCGATCCTGCGGGGTCGGCTGCGGGGTCGCCTGGGCACCATCTCGCGGGTGTGGCTGCTGTGGCTGGCCGCGGCCGCGGCCCTGGCCCTGCAGCTGCCGTTCGGCGAGACGGGCCTCTCCCTGCCGGTGGTGGGATCCCTGCAGCCGGTGGAGCTGGCCAAGACCCTGCTGATGGTGTTCGTGGCGTTCCTGTCCGTGCGCGCCATCGAGGACAAGCGGTTCCGGCTACGCGACAGCGAGGGCCTGCGCAGCCGCTGGACGTACATGCTGCACGCCCTGCCCATCCTGGCCGTGGCGCTGCTGTGTGTGGGTCTCAACGACATCTCGCCGATCCTCGTGCTCGCCCTGTTCCTGTGGGTGATGTACCTGGTGACCCTACTGCGGCCTTCGCGGCGCTTCTGGCCTCCCTCCGCGTGGCTCGAGAACGTCTACGTCGAGCAGTTCCTGCTGCTGGGCCTGGCCGGCCTGGCCCTGTGGGCCGGTATCCGACTCGAGGACGGCACGGTAGCCCAGCGGTTCGAAGTCTGGCGGGATCCGTGGCACTACACCGCCTCGTCGAGCCAGTTCGTGGCGTCCCTGTGGACCATGATCGACGGCGGCCTGCGCGGCCAGGGGTTCGGCACGCCGCTGGGCCAGCTGCCGCCGGCGGCCCACGACGACTTCGTGCTGGCCGTGCTGACCCACCGCATCGGCCTGATCGGCCTGGCCCTGGTGCTGTTCACCTATGCGGCGTTCCTCGGCAGCGGCCTGTGGGCGGCGGCCGGCCTCGAGCGCGGCGGCCGCGCCGACCTGCAGCGTCCCGGCCAGGTGGATCGGGCGCGCATGCTGGCCGTGGCCGCGGTGTTGATGGTGGCCATCCAGGTGCTGGTCGTGGTGGCGTCGGTCACTGGCATCGCGCCGGTGATGGGCCAGCCCCTGCCCTTCCTGGCCGCGGGCGGCTCTCACATGTTGCTGTTCAGCTTCCCTGCGGTGGCCCTGATCCTGGTGGCGACCCGCCGCACGCGAGGGCCCTCGCGGCCCGTGCCCAGCCCCTGGTTCCGCAAGGCCGCCGTGCTGTTCGCTGTGGCCGGCGTCGTGGGCGTGGCCGCCATGGGCGCGCGCTTCGTGCAGCTGCACCGCGCCGCGCGCCAGACCGACGCCATGGCCCTGGTGGAGCTCCCCGTGGACTCCCTGCGCGGCGGCTTCGTCGTGCGTCCGGCGCGGCGGGGCTACCGCCTCACCCACGCGCCCGGCCGCAACCGCCTGCTGCGCGACGGCGAGCAGTTCGCCGTGGGCGCCACCGCCTTCACCTACCGCCAGCTCGACGGGGACCAGCCCCCGGCCGAGGTCATGTCCGTGCCCCTGCGGGTGTTCGCCGCGCGGGAGACCGAGACGGGGCCGCGCGGCGGGTTCCGCCGCATCGACATCGGCGGCGATCCTGTAGGCGCAGGCAGCGGGACGCGCGACCGTGTGTACGTGGATCACCAGCGCGTCCAGGACGAGCTGAATGGCGAGGCGCTGATCCGCTTCATGACCAGCCGCGGCGTCGCCCACCTGCTACCCCCCGAGGGCGAGGTGTTCCGCCTGTCCCACCGCACGCTTCAGGTCGTACCCGAGGTGCCGGGGCTGGAGATCGTGCGCGGTCGGGATCGGTGGGAGCTGACCGTGGACGAGCCCGGCGCCCTCGCGGCGGGCGACCGCCTGGTGGGGCCGGGCTTCGACCTGGAGATCTTCGTCGAGGAGCGCACGCTGACCGCGCCGCGGCGGGGCGAGGACGGCGCAGTGATCGGCCACGACGCCGTGCGCCAGCCCGTGCTCGTGGTGATGGCGCACCCGCCGCGTGAAGCCACCGGATCGCGCCGGGCCTGGCTCGCCTACGACGACCGCGAGGGCAACACCGCCATGGTGGCCCTGGCCGGCTCTCAGCCCACGCTGCTGTTCGGGTCGCGCGATCGCCTCGCCCCCCTCGGCGGCCGCGTGGTGCCGCGGGACCTGATGCACGAGCAGCTCCACCAGGCCTTCTCCCGGGGCGTGGAGCTGGGCGCGGTGCAGCTGCGGCGCGGCTACCTCGTGACGCAACCCCAGCCCCTGGAGCACCTGCGGGGCGAGATCGGCGGCACGGCCTGGCGGCAGGTACGTGACGTCGTGCGTCGCTACAACCACCAGCAGACCCCGGCCCGCGTCCGGATCGACGGCCGAGTGGGAGACGTGGACCTGGCCGCCCCGGTGGGCTGGGAGCTGGTCTCGGTCGCAGGCGAGATCAGGCCTGCGGCGGGGTTGCGGCTGAGCGGCGACGAGCTGGTGCTCTCACCCCCCGGGGACTTCGATCCCGTGGGTGTGGCGCCGGGCGAGGAGGCCGCCTGGACGCTGACGCGCCGGTTCCACCTCACCGAGGCCGCGCAGGGCCGGATCGCCGTGCGATCGGATCTGCCGCTGCAGGTGAGCGTGAACGGCGAGCCGATCGGGCCGACAAACCCCCTCGACGAGGACCTGCCGCTGT
This sequence comes from uncultured Rickettsiales bacterium, assembly GCA_964558555.1. Lineage (GTDB taxonomy): Bacteria > Myxococcota_A > UBA796 > UBA9615 > CAYRNR01 > CAYRNR01. Next base: position 20,910 of record CAZLEO010000034.1, read on the forward strand.
CCCTGGAGCCCGGCGCGCACACGCTGACCGTCGTGGCCCGCTTCGTTGGACGGGACGACGCCTACGTGGCGGACATGGACACCCGCGATCCCCGCGAGGGGGTGCGGCTCCGCCTCGCCGAGGGCGTGTTGCTGGGGCTGGATCCCGAAACGGATCGCCGGACCATGGACCCCGGCCGCGCCCCGGCCCCGGCGAAGGTGAAGCTGTCGGGCCAGCGGGTCCACCTCGAGGTCGCCCGGGGGACCGGCGCGCTGACCGCGGGATCCCGCTGGTGGTCGGCGGATCGCCCGGCCGCCCTGCTCGTACCCGCCGCCGGGGACGCCGGCGCGGTGATCGACGCGGGAGACGGCGTCCAGGTCCACCTCGATCCGACGACCTCGACCCCGTTCACCGTGGTCAACCGGGGCCAGCAGAGCCTCGACCTGTTCCGTCAGGTGGACCCCATGCGCCAGCCCTACCGCCCCTTCGGCGGGTTCGCCGTCCACCCTGCCTGGGTCCAGCCCCTGCAGCACGACCGCGACGCCGTGCGCCTGGGCGGGCGCCAGATCACCTACCGCGCCGGCGATCCAGACGGCCTCGGCGGCGCGCTGACCGTGGTCCGACACGACGCGCTGCACCGCCTGCTGGTGGACGGCGGCGACGTCGAGCTGCCCGAGACCCTGGCCGGGGACCACCTGGTCGTGCGGACCGCAGGGGACGCCGCGATGCTCGAGCGGGCCGCCGCAGGCACGGCCGTGTACCGGTCCGGCGCACTGGATCTCCTCGTCGAGACCCCCGACGACCTGCCCTACGAGCTGACCCCGGGCGACGCCGTCTCCTGCCCGACCAGCGGCCTGCTGCTCGTGGCCCGCGCCGAGGACCGCGCCCTCCCCGACTCGCTGGCTCCCCTGGCGCGCACCGCCGGCGACCTCAGCCGCGACCGCTGGTGGCGTCGCGCCGATCCCGAGGTGGTCCTGACCCTGGACGCGCAGCTCCAGCAGGCCGCCCAGGACGAACTGGACGGTCAAGCCGAGCGAGCCCGCGTGGTGCTCCTCGACGCGGGCCGCGAACTCCACCCCGGCCCCGACGGCCTGACCGGTGCCGTGGTCGCCCTGGACGCCACGGACGGCACCGTCCTCGCCGCAGCAACGACCGGATCGGACCGCGGTGCCGCCGACGCGTGGGGGCTGGCGTGGTTCCACCCGGGCTCCACCTTCAAGATCGTCACCGGCCTCGCCGCCCTGACCTCGGACGAGCCGGGCGTGCAGGCCGTACTTCGCGGTCGTCTGCCCGACGAGCTACACGGCGCAGGGAGCCTCACCGGCGCCGAACTCAGCCGCGTCCCCGCCGGCGGCGGCCGCTGGGCGGCCCGCTCGAACGATCCCATCGGCGTGCGGTCCCGCCTGGGCAACTTCCGCCGCGACGGCCTGGCCGCGGACACCGACCTCGAGGCCGCGTACGAGAACTCCTACAACGTCTTCTTCGGCTACCTCGCCCTCCTCCTCCACCGCCCCCTCCGCGAGGGCTGGAGCCAGGCCGGCATCGCCGACGCCACCGCCCGCCAGGACCTGCTCCCCCTCGCCGCCATGGCCCACCGCCTCGGCTTCGGCGCGGTGATCGACCTCGTCCCGTCGTCCGCCCGCCAGCCTGACGCCCGCATCTCCCCCGTCCGCGACACCCGCGGCCGCCCCGTCGCCGCCGGCGACCCCCTCCACGCCTGGACCGGCGCCTTCCCCGCCGGGATCCTCGACGACCCCCAGATGGCCGCCTGCGGCGTCGGCCAGGGTGAGGTCTACGCCACCCCCCTGCAGATGGCCCGCGTCGCCGCCGCCGTCGCCAACGACGGCCAGCTCGTCCACCCCTCCCTCGTCGCCTCGGTGGACGGCAAACCCACACCCCCCCACGAGCCCACCGCCCTCGAACACCCCCCCGCCCCCCACGCCCGCATCCAGCGCGGCCTCGGCCGCGTGGTCACCCACGGCACCGCCTCCCTGACCTTCTGCGACAACCCCTACCGCTCCCGCATCCTCGGCAAGACCGGCTCCGCCGAGCGCCCCGGCCCCGACGGCACCCACGTGGTCGACTCGTGGTTCGTCGCTGTCATCCAGCCGCCCCCGTCCCACCCCGACGACCACCCCGTGGCCGTCGCCTGCGTCATGCCCGGCGCCGGGCTGGGCGGGACGCACGCGGCGGAGGTGGTGGACCGGCTGGCGCGGCAGATCGCGCGGCAGCGGGGCTGGCCGACGGACGGCGAGGTGGAGGTGGTTGCGAGGGTGGACTAGGAGAGCTCGGCATCACACCCCTCGGAAGTAACGCTCGGACGGTTCCCCCGCCAGACCCTCGCAAGCGATCCGCTTTCCGGATCATTTGACAGGGTCTACTACCCTGACCGCCTGATTCGATCCGAAATCCGGATCGATTGGGGAAGTCTGCAGTTTCCCATGGGGCTGGCCTACCCCCCCGGCAACAACCCCGACCGCTTCCCCGACGACTGCACACACAGCTGATACACCGCCCGCGTGGCCGCCACATGCAGCGCACGACGGGCGTCGTCCTGGTCGGGGTAGTGGTTGGTGGAGACGTCGGGCAGCACGACGTAGTCGAACTCCAGGCCCTTGACCTGGCTCACGTCGGTGACGTGGATGCCGGGGCCGAACTCGAACTCGCCGTCGAGGACGAGATGGGCGCGCAGGGACTGGGTCAGGGCGCCGTGCATGCGGCGGGCGGAGTCGGGGTTGCGGGCGATGACGGCGACGCCGGCGTGGGGCTCGCGCTTGATCAGGTCGGCGAGGGCGTCGGTGAGGAAGATGGCGGCGTGGCCCTCGTTGGGGAAGTGGGCCTGGACGACCTCGGCGCCCTCGCGGGCGGCGCTGGGCGGATCCGGAGGAGCCAGGGGGCCCAGCACGTGCTGGCCGAACGTGGCGATGGGCCGGGGGCAGCGGTAGGAGGTGCGTAGCTCGATGGGGCTGGACTTCTCCACGCCGAGGTGGGCCAGCACGGGATCCCAGCCGGTGAAGACCACGGACGGATCGATCTGCTGGGCCTGGTCGCCGGCCACGGTGACCGAGCCGTCGTCGCGCAGGGCGTTTCCCAGCACGGTCAGCTCGACGGGGGCCAGGTCCTGGGCCTCGTCCACCACGAGGTGGGTGTAGCGGGGGAACTTGTTCTTGCCGGTCTTCATGGAGCCGGTCTTGAGGCGCAGCAGCTCGAACAGCAGGGCGTAGTCCTCGGCGTCGATGGTGCCGGCGGCCTCGGTGGGGGTGCCGTCGTCGATGGCGCGGTGGTCCAGGGTGGCCATCCGCTCCGGATCCACGTCGGCGAAGGCCTCCTCGGTGGTGGTGGAGACCTGGGCGGCGGTGTGGGCGATCACGGCGTCGACCATGCCCGCGTCGAGCTCGCCGTCGGAGCGCTCCACGGCCTTCATCAGCAGGGCGCGGTCCAGCAACAGCCGCTGGCGGTCGCCGACCATGCGGTCGAGCTTGCGGCGGGTGCGGCGGAACAGCCGGCCCACGGGCTGGTGGGTGGGTATACCGGTGCGCTGGAACTTGCGCTCGACGCGGTTCATGCGGGCGCGCAGGGTGATGCCGCGGGCGGTGGGATCCGTGAAGACCTTCATCACCTCGCCGTCGGTCCACAGCTCCCGGTCGAGGGTGCGGGCGAGGTCCTCGGCGATCTGCTCGAGCAGGTCGGGCAGCACCGACAGCAGGGCCGGGTGACGCTTGAAGCGGCTGACCGCGTACGGGGTGGTGACGCACAGCTGGCGCGGCAGGCCGCGCAGGATGCGCAGCCCCTGGGTGGTGATCCAGTCGTCGAAGGTGTGGGCGCCCACGGCGCCCATACCGATCTCGGCGAGGATGCCCCGGGTGAGCCGCAGCAGGCCGCGCTCGGGCACGATCACCGCCATGCGGCTCTGCTGGAACAGGGCCGGATCCCGGTAGGCCAGGTCGGCGAGGCGGTGCAGGGCCACGGTGGTCTTGCCGCAGCCCGCCCCGCCGAGGATCAACAGGGGGCTGGACGGATCCTGGGTCAGGGCTGCGTACTGCTCGGGATCCAGCAGGGCGGTGACCACGGGCTCGCGCCGGCCCGCCTCGCCCGTGCCGATGAACCGGTCCACCCCGGCCCGCCCGGCCCCGTCCTCGAGGCGCGGGGCGGCGGTCGTTTCGGTGCGGGACCACTGGCCGTCCTCGCCCCGGCGCAGGGAGACATCGGGCGCGCGGATGCCGGTGAGCTCGCCGTCGGTGAGGGTGACCACCCGCCGGTGGATCACCTCGCCGGACAGCCAGCGGCCGTCGCTCTCGTGCTCGTAGTCCTCCCCCTCGTCGTAATTGAAGAAGACCTTGGCCACCGGCGCCGTGCGCCAGTCGACGATGGTGATGCCCTCGTCGATGAACGTCTGGAATCCCAGCAGCACCTCGCGCCGGTCGCCATCCACCCGCAGGGTCATGTGGGCGAAGTACGGCACCTCGATCGACGGGATGGTGGTCCGCCCCACCCGCTCGGCCTGCCGCTGCAGCACGAACAGCTGGGCCAGCAGCGCCGGCAGGTCTGCCGGGCCGGCCCTGGCTGCCTCCTCCTGCAAGGTGGAGATGCGCTCGGAGATCTTGTGGCGCTTGTCGTGGCTCGACGCCGCCCGGCGCAGGGCCTCGCCCACCCTCACGAGCGTGGCCTGCTCCTGGTCGATGATCTCGATCTCGCGCTGTGTCAGCGTATCCATCACGGGTACCCGTTCACGAAAAACAAAGCAGACTATTGTGCCTCAATGGGAGGCTGAGGAGGAGGGGGAGGAGGGGGTTGAAGGTTGAAAGTTGGAGGAAGGGGGGGAGGTTGAAGGTTGAAGGGGTCGGTCTCCCCTCTTCCTTCAACCTTCAACTTTCAACCTTCAACGCCGGCCGCAGGCCGGCACTCCTATTTCAACCTTCAACGCCGGCCGCAGGCCGGCACTCCTATCGCCTGTAGTTCTGCACGCCGCCGGAGCGGTTGTGACGCTTGCGCACGGAGTTGGAGTCGGAGCCCTCCTCCTCGTCGTCCTCGACTTCGCCCTCTTCGGACTCTTCGTCGTCGGGCGGTGGGGGCTCGTCCTCGGGGGTCTCGACAGGGGCTTCGGTGTCCGAGGTGTCGGTGGACTCCTCCTCGGCAGGCCGCGTGTCGTGGTGCTTTCGCATCACGCCGTCGGAGACGCGATCGCGGGCCGGCAGGCCCGAGGTTCGCTCCTCGGGGGTGACCGGCTCGCCGGTGTCGCCGGCCTGGACCTCGCCGCGGCGGATGTGCCGGCCCAGGACGCGGTCGTCGTCGCCGACCTCGGTGGGCGCCTCCGTGGCGGCCTCGGTGGATTCTGCTGGAGGTGCCTCGGCGGCCTCGACCGGTGCCTCGACCACTTCGACCGGTGCCTCGACCGCTTCGACCGGCGCCTCGACCGTTTCGGCCGGCGCCTCGATCGCTTCGGCCGGCGCCTCGACGACCTCGGCCGGCGCCTCGGCGGCCTCGATCGGTTCCACGGCGGCCTCTGTCGGCGCCTCCCGCACGGCCTCTGCAGGCGTGGAGAGATCCTCCTCGACGGGGGTGCCCGCGCCCAGCGGCAGGGGCCTCAGCTCGCCGTGACGGTGGGGGCGGTAGTCCACGGCGAACACGCCGGGACCTCCGGGGCGGCGGCCCCACAGACCGGCGCGGCGCCCGCGCGGCGGAGCGGTCGTCTCGGCCTCGGCGAGGACCACGGCGTCCCCCTCGTGGCTGGCCACGGGGGGCCCGTCGGGATCGCCCACGAGGGCGGCGAAGGCCGCGGCCAGGCGAGCGCGCGATTCGGGTACGGCCAGGGCCACGACCACGAGGATCAGGCCCAGCACGGCGGCGATCCACGGTCCGATGCGGCGGCGGCGGGGGTAGGGCTCCTCTTCCCACTGGCCCCGGCTGATGGGGCCCCAGTCCTGCGATGGAGAGATCGCGTCGAGGCTGTTCTCCGTGGGCAAGGGCTCCGGTCCCGGCGGCGGCTCGATGACCACCGGCGTGGACGGGGTGGTGGGCGCGGCAGCGGCCGGATCGGCGCCCTCGCGGAGGACCTCCATGGCCGGCACGCTCTCCATCTCCTCGGGCACGGCCGTGGGGGTGACGAGGTCGCCGCCCTGCCACGGGGTCTCGGGTGCGCTCGACGAGCTCGGCGTCGGCGGTGGCGGGGGCGCATCGTCGTCGAGGCTCTCGGCGTCGGGGGCGTCGATCCCGGCCGGCGTGACCTCGTTGTCCATCTCCACGGTGCTCACCGACGGGGGCTGGGGCTCCTCGTCGCTCAGGCGCAGGGGCTTGACCCGGCCGTGCTCCTCGGGGAGCAGCAGGTCGGTCTTGGGCTTGTCGAACGCTGCGGCGGGCATGAGCGCCGGCAGCGGCGCCATGGGCCTGCCGTGCTTGGGCGCGGTGTCCCCGGCCTCGAGGAGTTCCTCGCAGTACGCCGCCACGGTCTGCGCGTCGGGGCGCGCCTCGGCCGAGCGGGTGATCAGCTGGTCCACGAGCTCGTCCAGCAGCGGCAGGTGCGTCTCGTCGCTGGCCTCGGCGGTCAGGGGGACGCGCTCGTAGCGGCTGGCGCCGTCGCGCAGGGCCTGGAAGTCCACGGCCCCCCGGGCCACCAGGTCGCGGATGGGCTGGCCCCCGGCCAGGGTGTGCATCAGCGCGCCCAGGCCGAAGATGTCGGTGGGGGGGCCCACGTTGGGCTCGCCGCGCAGCTGCTCGGGCGAGGCGAACTCCGGGGTGCCCACGAAGCCGCCCTGCAGCGTCACGTGCCGCCGGGGGATGAACTCGGGGACGGCGCGGGCGATGCCCCAGTCGGCCACGCGCACGTGCAGGGGGTACTCGTCGAGGTTGCGCACCAGGATGTTCGAGGGCTTGAGATCGCGGTGCGTCACGCCGATGGCGTGGGCCGCAGCCAGCGCGCGGGCGATCTGGGCGCCCACCACCATCACGATGCGCGCGGGCAGCCGGCCGGTGGAGCGCAGGGGCTCGTCGAGGCTGCCGCCGGGCACGAACCCGGTGGCCAGGTAGTACGGCCCGCTGCCGTCCACCTTGAGGTCGCGGTACGCCACCACGTGGGGGTGCTCGAGGCGCTGCAGGACCTCGCCTTCGAGCCGCAGGCGGTCGCGCAGGATGCCCTGGCCGCGGTCCTGGTGCAGGACCTTCAGGGCCACGTCGCGGAGATCGGGATCGTCGGCCACCAGGTCGATGGCGCGGTAGGTCACGCCCGCGCCGCCCGCGCCGAGGCGCCGGCGGATGCGGAACCGCCCGTCGATGTTCTCGCCGGCTTCGAAGAAGGCGGGCCACCCCGAGGAGGGGCGGGTCTTGCCGCAGCTGGGGTTGACGCAGAAGTCGTCGGTCCCGTCCACGCCGTGGAGGCAGTAGCTGCAGTAGTGGTGTCGCTGGGACTCCATCGGTTCCTCCGCGCACGATTCCGTTCAGAACCTGCGCGCCCACACACAACCTGCACAGACCCCCGGAGGGGGTCCTCTATTCAATCAAAGCTACGTTCCCTGGGACAGGGATAGGACAAAAAGGTTCCCGCGGGGGGGGACCTCGGGGGGATCAGCCCTGGGACTTGGCCGCTTCCTGCTCGCGCAGGAACTCGGTGAAGGTGCCTTCGAACTTGCGGTAGGCCTTGCGCTCGGCGATGGAGAGGTCGGCGTACTGCTGCTTGAGGGCGCGGCGGCTGTCGCGCTTGGCCTGCTTGCGGGCCTCGCGATCCATGTTCTTGGTGTTGGCCATGACGGTTTCCTTCTTCCTTTGTCCGACACGGGGGCCCCAACCGGAGCTCCGGAGCGGACGGATGGTAGGGATCACGGCACAACCTGTCAAGAAAACGATGCCTCGACCCCCGTACCGGGGTACGCAGGGCGCGCGTTACTTGGTAATCTCCCCCAACAGGAGTGGTGAGACCCGAGCTGACGACGTGACGAACAGCAAGACCCGAAAACCCGGCGCCGACGACTCGCCGGGGGCTGCGCCCGCGAGGCGCTCGAAGCCCACAGCGACCCCTTCCTCCTTCGATCTGGAGGGGGATTCGGACGAGGCTGCGGCACCGTCGATCGAGGACGAGGCCGAGCTCAGCGGGGACCTGCTCGTGGACGAGGAGGACTCCTGGTCCCAGCTGTCCGCGGACGACGGCGAGGCCGGCGACGACGTCGAGCTCACCGACGACGGCGCGGATGGGTACGAGGACGAGTACGAGATCTCCGAGGAGCTGCTCGAGGAGGACGGTGACTCCCTCGATGACGACGACGAGGGATCGGTGGCCCTGGACGACGACGCCCTGGAGCCGCTGGCCGGCGCGGCCGGGGACTCCGGCGGGATCACCCCCCCGGCCCCCCAGATGGAGGAGATCCCCGACGGGCCGCTGGATAGCGTGCAGCTGGAGCTGGCCAGCGACGACGACCTGGAGGACCCCGAAGAGGACATCGAGGTGGAGGGAGCGCTGCTCGAGGGGCTGGAGATCGAGGCGGCCCCCGAGGTGCCGGTGGATCTGGACGACGAGGTCGAACCCAATCCCGAACCCACACCCGAGCCCGAGCCCGAGCCCGAGCCCGAGCCCGAGCCCGAGCCCGAACTCGAGCCCGAGCTCGAGCCCATGCCCGCGCCCGTGCCAGCCCCGCTCGCCGACGAGGACGACGCGGACGACGAGGACGTGGAGTGGACCAGCCTCGACGACGAGAAGTCCGATCCCTTCCTGCCCATCCCGGATCCCGACTCCGTGCCCGACCTGCCCCTGGTCAACCCCTACTCCGGGTCGTTCGGGAGCGCCGGCGCGCCGACCGGGGGCGGCCCCGCCGATACGTCGGACCGCGAGGCCCCCCTCGACCTGGAGCCGGACGACGACGACGGGGATGCCGAGGAGGAGGCGGTGGATCTGGTGCCCGACGACGCCGTCGCCCTCGACGGCCGCGGGACACCCACCCTGGAGATGGAGGGGGGGGTGCTGGGCGAACCCGACGCCGACTGGATCGACCCCATGGACGCCGAGGACGAGGTGGAGTGGCTCCGCGAGGAGGCCTCCCGTCTGTCCCGCGACGACCAGATCGACGAACAGCTCTCCGTCCTCGACCGGCTGATGCGCCTGGTTCAGGGGGACGACGCCCTGGACGCCCAGTACGAGGACGCGCTCACCCGCGTCATCCAGGTCTACTTCCCCGGCAAGACCCCCGACTCCATCCCCAAGCTCACCGTGCAGGCGTGGGAGCTGCCCGACCTGGTGCGCGATCCCGCCATGGGCGCGATCCTCGGCCGCCTGGACGGCTACACGCCCCTGCGCGACATCTACTCCGTCCTGCCCGACCAGGAGCCCGGCACCGTGTACCGCCTGCTCTCCCGGGCCAAGGGCAAGGGGCTGGTCCGGCTCGACGAGATGGACTAGGACTCAGCGCAGCCCGGCAACGTCAGCGGCGTCCCCGTATCCGTGAATCCCTCGACGGTGCAGCTCCACGCGTCCGTCGGGGTGGGGCACCAGGCGCCGGGGTCGTCGTTGGCGTCGGCGTCGGCGGAGCCGGCGTCGAGGATCAGCGACAGGCCCTTGTCGAGGTCCCAGGCCTCCCAGTCGTACGTCACCTCGTCCACCACGATCCAGTCGTCGCCGGAGGGACAGACCAGGGCGCAGCGGTCGGGTGAGCTGTTGTTGAAGGTCACCGAGCCGCCGTACTCCCCCAGCGGGGTCAGGTCGCAGGCCGGGTCGAAGGCATCGGCGGCGATCACGGCGAGCTCCCCCGGAGCCAGGAGGCCCGTGGTGGTCAGGGTCCCGGCGTGCCCGTCGTCCTCCACGAGACAGCCGTCGAGATCCACGTCGCGGTCGCCGAGGTTGAGGACCTCGAACCACTCGGGGAAGCGGTCGCCGCTCGATGGCGCGATCATGATCTCGGTGATCACCACCTCGCCGACGTCGGGTCGGCCTGCTCCCGCCGGCTCGACGGCGCAGGGCGGATTGGGCAGGCCGGGGCTGCCCCAGGCCGTGGTCTCGCCGAGGCTGTAGAAGACCTCGTCGCTGAGACACCAGCGATCGCGATCGCCGGGATCACGCGCCACGGACTGGCCCTTGTCGCCGTCCAGGGCGGCCCAGTCGTATGCGGCGCGGTCCACCTCCAGGCCGTCGCACACCAGGATCAGGATCTCGGGATCGGCGTTGTTGAACGTCAGGGCGGTGTACTCGTAGTCGGCCAGGATCTCGCTGCCGGGCACGAGCTCGAGGCCCGAATCGCACAGCACCAGCCCCTCGCCGGGGAGGAGGACGGTCTCGCCCCGCTCGCCGGTGAGGGTGTGCTCGTGGATCGCGCCGTCGCCGCCTTCGGACAGCACGCACCCGGCCAGGTCCAGGGGCTGATCCACCGTGGACAGCAGCTCGAACCACTCGCTGCCGGCGTCCGGGGCGACCATGATCTCGGTGATCCGCACCTCCCCGGCCAGGGGCATCGAGCCCGCGCCCCCGCCGCACTGGTTGGGCATGCCGGGGGTGCCGTACTCGTCGGCCTCCGCGGACGTGGGGTAGGGCGTCTCGGCGGACGCGAGGCACCACCCCGCGGGATCGTCGTTGCGGACGCTGGCCCAGGCCTCGTCCTCGACCATCCAGCTGTGCCCCCGCGCCCCCGCCTCCAGCTCCCCCAGCGGGACCTGGTCGATCAGCACCATGTCACCGGCGCGGGGGCAGAACAGGCCCAGGGTCTCGGTGGGATCGTCCTCGTCGAGGACCAGCGCGCCGTCGCCCAGGACGAGCACATCGGGCGGTCCCTGGGCGAGGTCGGCCTCGGCGATCAGCAGGTGGCGCCGCGGCCGGAGCATCCGGTCGTCGGGCAGGAACGCCACGTGGTCGGCGGCGCCGCCGTCGGCCAGACAGCAGCCGGCCAGGTCCAGCGGCCCCTCGGTGAGGTTGCGCAGCTCGACCCACTCGGGCTGGCCGGTGGTGGGATCGGCCATCACCTCGGTCACGGCCACGTCGCCGGGGTTGGGGTTGAGGGTTTCGGGGTAGCCGCAGCCGAGGTTGCGCACCAGCATCAGGGCCAGGGCACCGCCCAGGACAGTAGCGGAGAACAGGGGACGACTCATCGTTGATCTCGATCTCGGGGGGGCTGCCGGCCGCCGGCCTGGCGCGAAGATAAACACGCTGGGCGGCGTGGCAAGGGCCTGGCCCGGGAATGGCGGAAAGGACCGTTGGACCTTGACACACCCCCGCGCCCCGGGTATCGATCCGGGGCTTTTTGGAAGCGGTTCTTTGAATGGACGACGATCGCTCGTACATGCTGCAGGCCCTGGAAGAGGCTCGGCTGGCGGCCGAGGACGGCGAGGTGCCCGTGGGCTGCGTGCTCGTGGGCCCCGACGGGGTGCTGGCGCGCGGCCGGAACGCGCGCGAGCGCACCAACGATCCCACCGCCCACGCCGAGATGCTGGCGATCCGGGCGGCCGTGGACCCCGACTCCCCCACCCGATGGAGGCTGTCGGGGAGCACGCTGTACGTGACCCTGGAGCCCTGCGTGATGTGCATGGGTGCCATCGTGCAGGCGCGGATCGAGCGGCTGGTGTTCGGCTGCACCGATCCCAAGGGGGGCGCTGCCGAGACCCTGTACCGGGTGGGTGATGACGAGCGGCTGAACCACCGCGTCGAGGTGGTGGGCGGAGTGCTGGCCGAGGAGTCCTCCCAGCTGCTACGCTCTTTCTTCGCCCGTTTGCGGCGATCGTCGAAATAATAGAGTTCGGAGGCGCGCGTCGGGATCGTCCCGCAGCGCCCATGCGCGGAGAGCTGGCCGAGTTGGTCGAAGGCGCTTGATTCGAAATCAAGTGTGCCGAGAGGCACCGGGGGTTCGAATCCCTCGCTCTCCGCCACTTGACTTGTCCCCTCTGCGAGGAGAGTCTCCGACCGCGAGGGTCATCCGGCGGAGAGGTGACCGAGAGGCCGAAGGTGCACGACTGGAAATCGTGTGTACCGCAAGGTACCGTGGGTTCGAATCCCACCCTCTCCGCCACATTCCCCAGCCCGTGGGCAAGGGGGATGGCTGGGTCCCGGGAGACCGGAGCTGGTGAACTCCGCCAGGTCCGGAAGGAAGCAACGGTAGCCGGTACTCCGGGGCTTCCGGTTCAACCCAGCCATCCCTCGTGCCCGCGGGCTCTTTTTGTTCTGCCCGGTTCCGTTCATCCCACCACCGTCCGTACGAGCTGCCCATGACCTACCAGGCCATCGCGCGCAAGTGGCGTCCCCAGCGATTCGAGGACATCGCCGGTCAGGCCCACATCACGCGCACCGTGCAAAACGCCATCCGCCTCGACCGCGTCCACCACGCGTACCTGTTCTGCGGCGCCCGCGGCGTGGGCAAGACCTCGGCCGCGCGCATCCTGGCCAAGGCGCTGCAGTGCGACAACGGCCCGGCCGAGAACCCGTGCAACGAGTGCGTGTCCTGCGAGGAGGTCACCCGCGGCAGCCACCCCGACGTCACCGAGATCGACGGCGCGTCCAACAACCGCGTCGACGACGTGCGCGACCTCATCGAGACGGTCCGGTACATGCCCACCAAGGGCAAGCGCCGGATCTACATCATCGACGAGGTCCACATGGTGACCACGGCCGCCTTCAACGCGCTGCTCAAGACGCTGGAGGAGCCGCCGGCCCACGTGGTGTTCATCTTCGCCACCACCGACGCGCAGAAGCTGCCCGACACGGTGGTGTCGCGCTGCCAGCGCTTCGACTTCAAGATGCTGCCCGCGCGGATCATCCACGACCGCATGCGCCACATCTGCGACTCCGAGGAGGTCCAGGTCCCCGACGGCGTGCTGTCCCAGATCGCCCGGGAGGCGGCGGGCTCCATGCGAGACGGGCAGAGCCTGCTGGACCAGGTGCTGGCCTTTGCCGACGGGCCGATCTCCGAGTCCCAGGCCGCCGAGATCCTGGGCCTGGTGGACCGCAGCATGCTGCACGAGCTGATGCGCGCGCTGGTCGGCGGTGACACGGGGCAGACCCTGGACACCTACGGCAGCATCGCGGGCTTCGGCGTGGACACGCGGTCCCTGGCCGCGGACATCCTCGCGCTGCTGCGTCACGCCACCGTCGCCGCCCTGGTGCGTGATCCCGACCGGCTCATCGACCTGCCCGGCGAGGAGATCACGTCGCTGCAGTCCATGGCCGCCGAGGCCGGGCCGGACGGTCTGCAGCGGCGGTTCGAGATCCTCGCCAGCGGCATGGATGACATCGTGCGCAGCGACTCCCCCGACCTGGTGCTGGAGATGACCCTGCTGCGCATGGCCCGCATCCGTCCCTACGCGCCGGTGGAGGAGGTGGTGGACCGGCTGGTGGAGCTGGAGCGACGGCTGGCCACGGGCATGCCCCCCTCGTCGCGGCCGCCCGCGAGGAAATCGTCGCGGCCCGCCCCGGTGGCGCGCCAGTCCCGGCCCGCCCCGGAGCCCCGCAAGGCCGCGCCGCCGCGCCCGGAGCCGCCCGCACGGCCCGAGCCGCCGCCCGCTGACGAAGAGCCGCCACCCCCGGACGACGAGCCGCCCCGGCCCATCGTGCCGCCCATGTCGGGGCAGCAGCGCGCAGTCCAGGCTCGCCCGGCCCCGGCCGAACCCGCCGCGCCGCCGGTGGCGAAGCCGACGCCGCCCCCTCGTCCCCGGCCCACCGCCGCGCCGCCGCCCAAGCCAGCGTCTCCGGCCAAGGAACCACCGGCCGAGGAGCCACCGGCCGACGAGCCACCGGCGGGTCCGGCCGCGCCCCTGGACGCGGGCGGCTGGTCCGCGTTCGTGGAGAACCTCTCCGGCGGCCGCCTCGGCGCCCTGCGCGCCCTGGCCGCCGAGGGGCGCTTCCTGCGCGTGGAGGACGGCGAGCTGATGCTCGGCTACGCCCAGGCCTCCACCCAGCAGATGGCCTCCCAGCGCCTCGCCGATCGCGACCTGCTCAGGGCCGCTGCTCGCCACTTCGGCCGCAAGATCACGCTGCGCGCCGTGCCGCTCGAGGACGACTCCGCGCCGCTGAGCCCGGCCGAGCAGGCCCGCGAGGACGCCGCCCAGCGGCGCCGCGACCGCGAGCAGCGCGCCCGGAATCACCCCACCACCGAGAAGCTACTGAGCACCTTCCCCGGCGCCGAGGTGGTGAATGTGCGGCACCTGACGGACTAGATTCGTCGACCGTCGACCGTCGACCGTCGACCGTCGACCGTCGACCTCTACTCTCCCCCCAAAACCACCCAACCACCCCAGTGATGCGGGTGCACGTCCTCGGCGAACATGCGTGCCTGGGTGCGCTGCAGCGCTGCGGCGGGGCCGAGGCGCGCGGCGTGGGCGTAGAACGCGTCGAAGAGGTCGTGGGGGGGCTGCGTGGGCCAGAGGCCGAGGAGGACGGCCGGAGCGCCGGCCTCGAGGAAGGCGTCGGCGAGGACGAGGCGGGCGGGGGCGGGGCGGACCACGTGGGCGTCGGCCTGGTCGCCCACGCGGAGGGGATCGGCGCAGCCGGCCAGGGTCACCAGGGGGGCCTGCAGCGGCAGGGCGGCCGCGTCGTGAGCGGTGACGAGGCCGTCCTGGAACGGATCGGGGCCGAGCACGAGTCGGCTCGACCGGGGGAGGACGGGGTTGAGCTCGCAAGGCGCGTGCAGGTGCACGATCTCGGCCGCGGGCAGCTGCGCGAGCAGCAGGTCCTCCACGGCCGAGTCGCCGTCGAGGATCAGCGGCTTGCGGAACAGCCGGGCCAGCTGGGGGACCGGGCCGGTGCCGCGGGGATCGCCCACGAGCACGGCCGCGGGCTTCCGCGGCAGGTCCAGGGGCGCCGAGGTCAGCGACGCGGTGCCGGCGGCCGTGATCAGGACGTGCTTCCCGGCCAGGACCTCGTCGGCCTCCTCGTCGAGCAGGGCGGCGAAGGGCAGCTCGGTCAGGGCGCCGTGGGGTAGCAGCACCAGCGTGGGCGAGTCCTTGAGCTGGTCGGCCACGGGCGCCACCAGCGTGGCGTGGAGCTGGGCGGACGGCTCGCGCCAGGCCCTGGCCAGGCGGCGACCACCCCGGGGCGGCGCGGTGACCTCGGACTGGAGCGCCGCGATCCGCGCCTCGAGATCGGCGCGGGGCAGGGGCTCGCGGTGCACGTCGAGCCAGCCCGGCGCGACCACCCAGATCAGCACCTCGCGCGGGGTGACCAGGTACAGCAGGGCCGACGCGTCCTCGGGGAGCGCGTCCTGCAGCTCCTCCAGCGACGGCACCTCCATGGCCTCGACCCCGCCGACGCGGGCCCGGCAGGTCGCCGCGAACGCGCGGGGCCGATCGTCCTCCTCGACGAGCAGGTCGATGAGATCGGCGTGGACCTGTAGGGGCGCGGGCAGGAAGAGGTGGCTCAGCGGCGGGGCGGCCTCCAGCCGGTCGACGGCGTCGGCCAGGGCGCCCACCGCGTCGTCGAGGCGGCCCTGGCGCCACAGGACGAGGCCCCGCCCGTGCTGCACGAACCAGACCGGCTCGACCGCCTCGTGGAGCCCCTCGAAGATCTCGGCGGCGCCGTCGACGTCCCCCTGCTCCAGCGCCAGGTACCCCAGCGCGGCAGCGGACGCTGGGTCCGGGCCGAGCAGCGTGGCGGCCGCCTTCAGGGAGGAGGGGGCGTCCTCGCCGTCCCCATGCTCCAGGTCGGCCCGCGCGAGCACGGTGAAGGCGCCCGCCGCGGCGGCGCGGGAGCCATAGGCCGTGTCCCGCCCCGCCTGCTGGAAGGGATCGCGGTTCTCGGCCAGGGACCTGCTGGCCTGGCGCGACGCCTCCTCCCAGCGGCCCAGGCGGGCGTCCACCAGGGCGAGGCGCAGGCGCTGGTGGACCAGGGCGTCGGTCTCCACCCCCGTCTCGTCCGCCCCCTCCAGGCGCTCGACCGCGGCCTCGTGGATGCGGCGGGCCTCGTCCAGCTCGCCCACGGTCTCCAGGCGGGCGGCGAGCACCAGCTCGAGTTCGGCGATCAGCTGGGGATCGCCGTCGGCGAGGGCCTGCTCGAGGGCCTCGCCGGTGGTGGCCAGGGCCGCTGCGTACCAGCCTTCGCGCCACTGCAGCGCGGCCTGACTCGACAGCAGCGGCACGGTGCGCCCGTGGGCCAGGGAGAGGCCGCGGTCCAGCGCCGCCTTCGCCCGGCGGTCGTCCCCCACCTGCAGCGCGACGAAGGCGAGGCCGGCGAGCAGATCAGGGTCGTCCTCGCCCAGGGCGGCCGCCGCGGCCGTCGCGTCCTCCATGTGGACCAGGGCGGTGGCCGCGTCGCCCGCTTCGAGGGCGGCCACGCCGCGGGAGAACACCAGCATCGGCAGCGAGCCGATCCCCTCGTATCCGGACAGGCCCGCGAGGCGGCCGTCCACATGGCGCAGCGCGCCGGCGGTGGTCGAGTCGTCGTCGGCCACCGCCCGGCTGGTGCGCACGTAGGCGGCGGCCGGGGCAGAGGCGTACGAGAACTCGCCGCTGGTCGCCGCCGCGACCAGGGCCGCATCCGCCCAGCCCAGGGCGTCCACGGCGCGCCCGTGGTCCAGGTACACGTCCACCAGCAGCAGCCGCGTCGCGACCGGGACGCTGCGGTCCACGGCGCCGCCGGCCAGCTCCACCGCCCCGTGCAGCAGGACCACGGCCTCGTCGAGGCGGCCCGTGTCCGACAGCAGCAACCCCAGGTTGATGGACGCGAGGCGGATGCCGCGGGTGTCCCCCTCCCCCTCGAACCGTTGCATGGCCTCGCGGTAGCGCGCCTCGGCGGCCGCTGGATCGCCGCCTGCCTGGGCCTCCCAGGCGATGCGGAGCAGCTCGTTGCCGTCCGGGTCGGCGGTCGGGGTCGCCGCGACCAGCGCCAGGGCGGACAGGGACAGCAGTAGGGGCCGTAGTCGGGGCATGGGGTCTCGCCTCGGGGGGGATCGAGAAGGGCATCTTATCACCCCCCAAATCGGCGATCGGACGGCGTTTTTCGCACACGCGCGTACATTGACACTGTCCAAAACCGCGTGATAGCTTTTCGTCTTCTAGCGCGCGGAGTCGGGATAGAAACCGCCAGCAGGAGGATCGATCGACGCAGGTCAGGGGACCTCGTCGACCCCGGCTTCGCTACTCGATGCCAACCCATCCGCATACCAGCGGGAAGGAGAGTCGCCATGGCCGACGCTGCGCAGATGAGCGGTGACGACCGCCTCGTCGAGATCAACAATGAGCTCAACGCCATTCTCGAAGAGCGGATCACGTTCCTCACCTCGACCCTCAAGAACACCGAGAGCCTGACCCAGCAGATCGCGAACGCGGAGCTGGACATCAAGCGCAACCAGGAGATGCAGGCCAACCTGGAGAACGACGCCGGCGGCTTCGACGAGAAGCTCGCCCAGCTCAAGGCGACCACCGAGGAGCTCACGGCTGCGCGCGACGAGAAGCAGGCCGAGCGGTTCAAGACCGAGCGCCAGATGCAGGATCTCGAGAACGAGATCCAGACGAAGGCCAACGAGATCGAGTCCGACGAGCAGAAGATCAAGGACCTCGAGAAAGAGCTCGAGAAGATCGAGCGCGAGAACAAGAAGCTCAAGAACCGCGTCAAGGTCCTCGAAGAGGGCGTGACCCGGATGCGCAAGGTCCGCGAGGAGTACATGCGCAGCATCCAGGACCTCAACACCGAGATGAAGGACCTGGCTGCCTCCCCGGAAGAAGAGGGTGAAGGCGGGGGATGAGCCCGACCGTTTTGGTCGATCTCACGCCGGTCGCGAGATCGGTTCAACCCAACACCTATCTGGGGTGAGTCATGGCTAGGAAGAACAAGAAGAAGGACGTGTCCGAGGCACCGGAGGTCGTCGAGACCGCCGAGGCCGCCGCCGTCGCCGAGTACGACAGCAGCAAGGCCCTGTCGGCGTGCTACGGCATCCTCGCGTCCGTCAGCGCCGCCCAGGAAGTGATGAACGAGGCGGTGCAGGGACGCCTGGAGTACAAACAGCGCCAGCGCATCCTGGTGGCCGGCATGTCCTCCGCGGGGACGACCGTGGATCTGCCATGGGAGGCCCAGCGCCGCAACCTGATCGCGGGTGGTGGTGTGGTGGGGTCCGCGGCGGCTCCGGACGACACCCTGCGGCGTGAGGAGATCGAGGCGTTGATCTCCCACCGCGCCGGCCTGGCCGTGGATGCGGCCGTGGCCGATATGCGCGGGCAGGCCGGTCAGGCCGGCGAGATCCGCGACATGGTGGAGCAGGAGATCAGCCAGGTGGCTGGCGCGCTGGAGAGCAGGCTGCTCAACATCGTGCGCGAGAACCTGACCGACTCGCTGACCACCCTCGAGGAGAGCCTCGAGGATCGGATGCGCGAGATCGCCAACGCGGCGGCCGAGCGCGAGCGGGTCAACCAGGCCCTCGAGACCGCCCGCAAGGCGGCCGAGAAGGGTATCCGCGAGGCCGGCGGCGACGAGCTGCTCGATCAGATCGATGACGTGCGTGACGTCAAGCTCGACGTGGGCGACCTGTTCGTCGGCGACATCGAGGAACGCAGCAGCGTCACCGACGAGCTGCCCCCCGATGCCATCGACGAGAGCATCTCCGAGGACATCATCGTGGGCGGCGTCGACGGCGACGACTTCGAGATCGAGGCCAGCGCGGCCGAGGACGAGGACTTCGAGATCGAGGCCAGCGCGGCCGAGGACGAGGACTTCGAGATCGAGGCCAGCGCGGCCGAGGACGAGGATCTCGACGGCGTGGAGATCGACCTCAACGAGGACGAGGAGGACGCGGTCGAGATCGATGTGGGTGGCGACGACATCGATCTCGACATGGACGAGGAGGTGGAGATCAGCCAGGGGCTGGGACCCTTCCTCGACGACTCCAAGCCCGAGATGGTGGTCATGGACAGCCTCGACGCCGGCGCCGAGGAGGCGGACATCGACGAGGCGGTCGCCGAGGGCGACTCCGAGGCGGTGGGCCGGTACCTGGAGCTCGCGGCCAAGCTGCGGGACCGCAAGAACTATTCGGCGGCCACCGAGCTGTACGGCAAGGTCCTCGAGCTCGACGACAGCAACGTGGAGGCCCACATCGGCCTCGGCGCCGTCCACCTGCAGACCCCTGACTTCGAGGCCGCGGCGTCGGAGTTCGGCAAGGCTCTGGAGCTGGACGCGGACAGCCCCGCCGGCTTCCTCGGCATGGGCGAAGTCCACTTCCTGCAAAAGGACTACGCCGCCGCGATCAAGCAGTACACCAAGTGCATCAAGCTCGACGACGAGCTGGCCCAGGCGTACTGCAACCGCGGGCTGAGCTACTACTACCGCAAGAACCACAAGAAGGCGTTCCTGGACCTGCAGAAGGCCTACCGGATCGATCCCGAGATCCCCAACATCAAGAAGTACCTGCAGATGGTCATGAAGGTCCTCAAGAAGAAGGACAAGTAGACCGTCAGCCCCGCCCGCGTCCCCCTTCGATTCCACACTGCGTAATCCCTTTCGCACCCCCTCCGGGGCCCACTGCGTACTGGCTTACGCTTTATGCGCCGAAACGCTCAAAAACAGCCGCAGCTAACAATGCCTAACCAATCGAAATCACAGGGGATTGGATCTTTGTGTGGGGAGGTCTTACCTGGCCCGGATCTTGCTATTAACCGACGCAACCTGAAGCTGGAGACGACATGGTCAAGCAAGAGCTGAGAACGCCGAAGTACAGTGGCAGCGAGTGGAAGCGGACCCGGGGGGTCATGGCGCGGTCCTTTTACAAGGAGCTGCGCGACAACGGCCTGACCCACCAGCAGGTCATCGAGCTCACCACCCAGCTGCTCCACCTGGTCAACTCCGACCTGGAGAAGTGACCTTCCGTCCGTTTCGACTCGTATTCTGAATTGAACAAGCCACCTCGACCCTGAAGAGGGGACGGGTGCGTTTGTGTGTGTGTTTGGGGTGAGGGTGGGGGAGACGCCCTGCGAGCGTCTAGAAGTAGATCATGACCGAGCCACCGCCTCCGATGGGGTGGTAGTGCTGCCAGTGACGGTAGAAGAAGGGGGCGCGGAGGCCGAGGGTGATCTCGATGTTCTCGCGGGGGAATAGCTTGATGCCGGCGGCGGCCTCGTAGAAGCCGAAGTACTCGGTGACGCAGTCGCTGTCGTCATTGGAGTCGTCGCCGCAGGTCTCGCCGATGACGGCCTCGTAGCTGGTCATCTTGCGGATCTTGTTGTGGCCGGTGGCCTCGAGGAAGATCACGACCTTGTCCGAGGGGCGCAGGCCGAGGTTGAGGCCCAGGTGCGCGTCCCAGGCCCACGGCGTGAAGCGCATGTCCATGCCGAACTGGAACTGCAGCGTGACGGGCTTGTCGCGGGGATTGACGCCCACGCCGATGAAGGGATCGAGGCCGACGTAGGCGCCGTTGACGCTGCCACCCTTGACGCCGAGGCCGAGGGTGAGCAGGCCGCCGGTGCGGGTGTCCTTGATCGCGGCGTACTTGACGCCGGCGTGTACGGTGAAGCCGATGCCGTGGCCGAAGTGGTCGGCGAGGCCGAACACCGAGAAGTTGCGCTTGATGGCGTACTCGACGCCCAGGGCGTAGTTGAAGGTGGACTTGTAGCCGTAGGCCATGCCCAGGTGCACCTTCTTGCGCGTGTTGTTGGTCAGGAAGCCGAAGGGCTCGACGAACGACAGCTCGTCGTACCTGGCGCCGCGGGCGGTGTCGGTGACGTCCACCCAGTCGGGGGCATCGGCCTCGGCCTCGTCGAGCATCTCCGCCTCGAGCTCGTCGATGCGCCGGTCGATCTCCTTGGCATAGGCGGTGTCGGGGTACTTGGCGAGGTAGCGGTACCAGGCGTCGAGTTCCTCCTCGACGGCCATACCGGTCACCTCTTCCTTGAAGGCGCGGTAGATCTGCAGGCTGTCCACGACGAGGGGCTCTTCCTCCTCTTCGTCGAAGATGAGCAGGTCGTCCTCGTCCTCGTCTTGGGCCAGTGCCGGCGTCGCCACGAACGCCAGGGCCAGGATCAACCACCCGAGGTGTTGTCGATTCATGCTGCCTCCGCGAGACCCGTCCCACCCCGTGAATCGGGGTACGGAGCCGGTCCATCTAAGCTCAAACCCCTGTGTATTTCAAGGGACGGGCCGGCGCGCGCCTCCACGCGTGGGCGTGTTAAGGTCCCCACGGACCATGGATCTGCCCACCTACATGCAGGAGATCGAGGCGCTGGTGCAGCACCTGTCGCCCCACGCCGGGCTGCTCGGGGACGTGGACCTGCGCGTCATCGAGGAGCTGCACGAGCAGGGGGTGCCGCTGGAGGCGGCCCTGGCCGGAATACGCAAGGGGGCACAGCGGCTCGAGGGGCTCAAGCGCCCCCCCAAGGGGCTGCCGTTGAAGCGGGTACAGGGGGACGTGCGCAAGGAGGTCAAGCGGTTCGCGTCGAGCGGGGCCGCGGAAGCTCCTGCAGCGGATGCACCCGCCGCGCCCCCTGAGGACGACTCCTGGCGCGAGGTGGTGCGCACCATCGCGGTGGAGGTGTCGCCGACCGTGGCCTCGGCCCTGCACGCCATCGCCGACGATCCGGGCATGGGCGAGGAGCGCGCCTTCGTGAGATTCCTGGGCATCTCCGGGGAGTACTATCAGGCGCAGCTCGACGAACTACCGCCTGCCCGCCACCGGACGCTGATGGCCGATCTGACCTCGTCGGCGCGCTCCGTCCTGGCTCCCATGAGCCCGGTCGCGCGCGATGAGATGCTCCAGGAGCTGGCCCGCCGGCGGCTGGCCGACGAGGACCCGGTACTGGAACCCCGGCGTTTCTGGCAAGATTAGGAGATCATGGCAGCGACCCGCCCACGCAGTGATTCGCCCTACCACGTCGAGGTGCGCGACGGACGCGCCGTGGCGTCCCGCGCCAGCGACGCCCCGTGCCCCGAATGCGGCGGCCGGGGCATGGTGCCCGACCGCGACGACGAGGGGTACCGGGTGTACCGCACGTGCGACTGCCGGCAGCTGCAGCTGCGCATCGACAAGTTCAACCGCGCCGGCGTCCCCGGCGAGTTCGCCCACAGCACCCTGGGCACCTTTGCCGTGCGCAACGAGGACGTGGGCGAGGCCCACCAGGCCGCGGCGCAGTTCCTGCGCGGCTTCACCCTGGGGTCGCGGGGCCTGTGCTTCTGGGGCCCCGTGGGCACGGGCAAGACGCACCTGGCCACCGCGCTGGTGCGCGAGCTGACCCTGGAGCGCGGGGTCGCCTGTCGCTTCTGCGACAACCTGCAGCTGCTGCAGGACCTGAAGATGGCCTACGAGCGGCGGGAGGGCACCGCAGAGCTGCTCGAGCCCCTGGCCGAGGTGGACGTGCTGGTCATCGACGACCTGGGCAAGGGCCTGGGCAGCAAGTGGGAGATCACGGTGCTCGACGACGTGGTCAACCGGCGCTACAACGCCGGCCACACCACCCTGGTCACCACCAACTATCCGGACAAGGCCGCATCGGCCATCGCCGACGGGTTCGAGACGCTGCAACACCGTGTGGACCGGCGGATCTACTCGCGGCTCAAGGCCATGTGCGACTTCCACCAGCTCAATGGCGAGGACTATCGCCAGTCGCGCAGGGCGCGGCGGGCGCGGCTGCGCCCCTAGTCGGGACGAGAGGGACACTCCGATGGCAGAGGACAACGGCAAGAACGCCGAACAGGGCAACGGACCGGGCGGGCTGGGGGGCTACGGCGGCTCCGGCGGCGGCGTGTTCAAGACCCTGGTGGGCGAGCCCGAGGACCGCAAGACCCGGCTCATCGGCGCCGGCGGCGTGGCCGTGGCGCTGATCGTGCTGGTGCTGCTCACCTGGGCCAACCAGCGGTCGCGCGAGCGCAAGAACCTCGAGATCCTGGCCCAGTCCATGGCCGACGCCCAGGCCGTGGTGCAGCTGAACGTGCTGCGCCAGGAGGTGGTCGAGGGGGTCATGGTCACCGAGCTGAGCCTCACCGAGGTGGACGCGGCGGGCGCGGTGGGTGAGCCCGAGACGCTGCAGGTGACCGGCGAGGCCGTGCACGTGGGCGTGGGGCACGCCTCGCTGAAGCACCGGCGCATCGACGCGCCGCTGGAGTTCTACTACTTCGGCGACCTCTCGGCGCCCGAGGTGGAGGCGGTGTCCCTGCTCGACGAGCCCCCCGCGTACTACCTCTATCGCGGCGAGCGGCAGGGCAGCGTGCGCAAGACCACCGGCCGCATCTGGGACTGGCTGTCCGGCGAGAAGCCGGCGCCGGGGTACGTGGAGCTGACCACGGCCCAGCTCGCCGGGTTCGATCTGCCGCTGCTGCTGGGCGAGCAATGGGAGCTGCAGCTGACCCCCACCGGCATGGTCGACAGCCGACGGCTGCGATCGCCGCGTGACGGCTACGAGCGGTTCGACGTGACCGCGCCGGTGGCCACCAGCAGCGGGCTCGAGGTGGTGCTCGAGGAGGTGATCCGGCAGGTGGAGTTCGCCGAGCGCATCGACCCGGACCTGATCTACTACCGGCTGCGCATCCGCCTGTTCAACAAGGGGGCCTCCTCCCTGACCATCGACCCCAACCTGTTCCAGCTGCAAGACGGCAACCAGCAGGTGTTCCGCCCCGTGCGGACGTCCGCGGTGACCCTGGGCGCAGGTCAGGGCCAGACCCTGCGCATCCGCTTCCTGGTCCCCCCCTCCTCGCGCGGCCTGCGCTTCACCATCCCCGGCGAGACCGTGGCGGGCGGGGACGACTCCCAGCCGCTGGTGGTCTTCCTGCGGCCCGACGACGTGTTCACCGGCGACGTGGCCGCCGTGGGCGACTACCTCATGAGCCTGGACCACGTGGAGCGCAACATCACCGACGGCGGCTTCGACGTGGTGGCCCTGCTGACCGTGGCCAACATGACCTGGGATGCCGAAGAGCTGCAGACCAAGCAGTTCCAGCTGTCCAACCTGGGTTTCGACACCCGCAAGCCCATTCAGGCCTCCAGCCTGTCCATCGCCGAGCTCGAGCCGTTCCTGCCCGAGCAGGTCTCCGTGACCTTCCCCGTGGGCTCGACCATGGAGCGCGCCGACCTCGAGCTGCAGGTGTCCGCCCTGCGCAAGAAGACCGTGCACCAGTCCGCCTCGTTCGACCTCACCCCCCTGGGCCTCGGCGACGAGGCCGCCGGCGCCGGCCGCACCTTCGTCCACCAGCTCTGCGGCGCCCGCCACTACCAGCGCTACAACGAGCTCATGACCGGCGGCGCCCGCGGCGTCCTCGGCCTGCTCACCGACCGCAAGGCCCGCGAGCGCGAGGCCCGCCAGCACCTCAACCTGGCCAAGAGCTACTTCTCTTCGAGCAAGGTCATCGGCGCCGCGAACGCGGGGTCCCCGGCCGAGTAGCCACCTCTGCCCTCGAACCAGAAGAAGAGGGAAGGAACCGCCGACAGACGCCGACGGGCGCAGACGCGGGACTGCGGGGTGGGGAGGGGCTTGGGGGATGGGATCGGGGCTTGGATGTGAGAGACCGCTAAGGAAGGCAGGAAAGCAGGAAAGGGGAAGAAAAAGGGAAACCTACCTGCTTCCCCTTCCTGGCTTCCTGCTTTCCTTTGGGGAGATTCCCCCGCTTCGATCCACCCCGGAGCCCCCTCGCGGTTCCACCCGAATCACAGTGGCCCCCCTCGCGGTTCCCTCGCGGTTCCACCCGAATCACAGTGGCGAGGAGGCCCTCTCGCCTGCGGCGGCGAGCAGTTACTCTTGCTCGGCGATCTCGGGCACACCTGTGCCCAGGCACTGGTGAGAATCAGCAGGTTTGAGGTTCAGAGGGAGCGACGAAAG
>CAZLEO010000035.1:0-15854 GCA_964558555.1 uncultured Rickettsiales bacterium
GCCCTACCCTAATCTCCGGGGAGTCAACTGTCTCGGTCAGGTTGGCAGAGAGGGGGGAGGTCGACGGTTGGGCTATCCAAGAAAACTGTCGACCAGAAAACCGTCGACCAGAACCGTCGACCGTCGACCGTCGACCGTCGACCCCCGCCGAGGCGCCAGCCTCGGCGCTGTACCTTGCCCCCCTCCCGCGGCCCGCATACCATGGAGCCCGAGTGCGGCGCCACGCCGCCACAAAGGGAGCGAGGACGGGCGGATGACGAGTATCCGGCGATGGGGTTTCCTCGGTTGGCTGATGGTCCTGGGCGCGACCCTGCCGGCCCGGGCAGAGACGGTGACGATCCACGACGCCGCCCTCGACGTACCCGAGGGATGGGAGGTCGTGGAGCGCGTGGACGGGGTGACGCTACACAGCGTGACGCTGCAGCAGGGCGAGATGATCCTGGTGCTGGCCACGGGCCCGGCCGCCTCGGAGTTCGCCATCGAGGACGTGTCCACCATGGCCCAGGACCGGCTCAACGCCGTGCTGCCCATGCTGCTGGAGGACCACCGCCGGGTGCGGTTCAAGGTGGGTGGTCTCAAGGCCAAGGGCCACAAGGGGCTCGGGACCACCTGGGAGGGGGAGGATCTCCCCGTGGAATGCGGCGCCGCCATCAGCCCCGAGCTGGCCGTGGCCGTGTGCGCTGCCGCGCCGCGCAAGCAGATGCGCGCCGTGATCAAGGGCATCCGCGAGGACGTGGTCCTCGGCGGCGGCCCCGCCGTGCTGGAGGCCGACGACGTGCTGGCCTTCGACGGCTCGACCCTGCCCGTGCCCGCCGGCTGGGACGCCATCATCGTCGAGGGCGAGATCGTGCCGTTCGCGTACCTGTCGCAGAAGCAAGGCGGCTCCCTGCGCATGGCCAAGATCCCCGCGGCCGTGGCAGCCCTTCCCATCCCCTGGGAGAAGGCCGCCGGCGTGGTCGCCCGGCTGGTGGCGAGCTCCCACGGCGACACCCAGGGTTCCGCCCAGGTGGAGCAGATCGACGTGTGCGGCGCGTCCAGCACCCGCGTGGCGTTCCGCGTCACCCTCGAGGACCGCCTCGGCTGGGTCGTGCTCGTCTACCCGGCCGGCCGCAGGGACATGGCCCTGCTGGGTATCTCCAGGTCCCCCGGCTTCGACGCCTGGTTCGACACCTACCTCGAGCAGCTCACCGTGGACGGGGAAGCCGGCGATCCGCTGGAGATGCCGTCGAACGAGGAGCTCCTGGAGTCCCTCGACCAGGTCATCCCCGGCGCCTCCGAGATCCTCGAGCTCTACCTGCAGAACCTCAGCGAGGCCAACGCAGAGCGGGCCGACGGCGAGGACGAGGGGGAAGGGGAAGTGGGCGAAGAGGGGGACGGCGAGGGCGAGACCGCACCTTAGGTCGAGGCCATCCGATCAGGGGAAGCGGCCCTGGACACCGAACGAGACGGAGAAGCCCAGCACGAACCGGGGCATGACCTCGATCTCGGGTCCCATCATGATGAAGATGCCCACCTGGCGGACCGGGTCCACCTGGATACCGGTGAGCGCCGCCACGCGCAGCCCGAAGTCGGGCTTGGTGATGAACTGCACCTCGGCGGCGCGCAGGAACTTCACGACGTCCGTGCCCAGGTTGTAGTGCCGCAGGCCGATGGTCGGATCGAAGTAGGTGGTGGCCTGGCCGCGGGGCTTGCGGATGTAACCGCCGACGGTGATGTCCAGGGCGGTGGACAGGCCCACGGTGGCCGCGATCTGGTACTTCATGCCTGCGGGCACGCCGCCGAAGTCCACCGGCGAGTCCAGGTTGCCGGTGCACCGGCCCTCGCCGCTGACGTCGAGGCAGAACCCGCCGCCGAAGGCGGGGTTGAAGATCACGCCCACCTGCGTGCGGTGGGATCGGTTGCCGTGGACCGGGCGCTCCTTGGTGCGCGCCATCACGGTCTCTTCGGGCACCATCACCACCGAGTTGCCCGCGACCAGCAACGCGTAGTGCCCCGGGAAGTCCTCCTTGACCAGGTGGCCGCGGAGGATGTCGCCGTTCTCCAGGTACAGCACGTCGAGGAACTCCTCGGGGCGCCACACCTTGCGGCCGGGCGGGTTGCGGGGGGGATCGCCGTTCTCGTTGAGCCAGTTGGGGCCCTCGGTGCGGGGAGGGATCGGCTGGGTGAAGATGTCGCCGATGTGGGAGACCGGATCGGTGGAGTCCTCCTCCTCCTCGTCCCCGTCCTCGTCCCCGTCGTCGTTCGTGCCCTGGGTGGTGGCGTGCTTCTTCGGGGCGTCGTCGGCCGCAGCCGGGAACGCCCACAGAAGCAGGAACAGCAAGGCCAGGATCGTTCGTGCACTGCTCACGGGTGGTCACTCCGGTGGTCCACGAGGCTACCGCGACCGCGGACCGCGCGCAACGCCCCAGCGCGGGGTCACGGTCTCGGTTTTTCGTCGCGCATCCGAGCCGCGTCGTCTACCATCCCCGGTCCCATGAGTGCTCAAGCAACCTGGAAACAGCTCGAGGGAGCGCGCAAGCGGCAGATCGTGCACTGGCTGCGCGTGGTGAGTTCCCGCGCCTCCGTGGCCCAGGCCGAGATCTGGCTGGGCCAGCAGGCCGCCTTCGTGGCCATCGCCCAGGACTGGGACGGCTGGGGCACGCCCCGCCGCGAGCAGGCCGCCCAGGAGCTCGCCGGCCTGTTCCGCGCCGCCGCCTACGCCACCCGGCCGTTCTGCCTCAAGTGCGGCGCGTGCTGCGCCAACTCCGGCCCGACCCTCTTCCCCGGCGACGAGGCCCTCCTCGCGGCCGGTGACATCTCCCACGCCCACCTGCGCACCCTGCGCGCGGGCGAGGAGGTCTTCTCCCACTGGGAGAACCGCCGCACCGTGCTGCAGCACGAGACCGTGACCATCGCCCCGGCCCTGCCCGGCAACTGCCCCCTGCTGGACGGCAAGACCTGCAGCGTCTACGACCGGCGGCCCGCCCAGTGTCGGGCGCAGAAGTGCTGGGACACCCGCGACACCGACAAGATGATGACCTGGCCCGGCCTGACCCGGCTGGACCTCATCGATGAAGACGACCCCGTGCGCGAGATCATCGAAGAGCACGGCTGCGCCTGCGCGCCCGCGCGCCTGCGCGAGCTCGCCGACCGGGTCGGCTCCGGCGACGAGGAGGCTTCCCGCGCCATCGTCGAGATGCTCGAGGAGGACGGGCGGCTGCGCCGCCAGGTGCTGGAACGCAAGCTGGCGCCCGAGGACGCCATCCCCTTCCTGCTGGGCCGCCCCCTGGAGATGTTGCTGTCGGCGATGGGACTGGAGATCACGCGGGGCTGGGACAAGGGCCCGAAGGTGCGGCCAAAGGCGGTCCAGGGCTAGTCGGCGAGGCGGAACCTCCACACGCACCAGGCTTCATCCGTCGTCCGCTCGGGGGGGCACGACACACACTCCACCTGCACGCGGTCGTCGACGGTCGTGGCGAACCCGGCGTACTCGTCGATCCCCACGACCTTGCAGGGGAAGTCGGGCAGCCCACGCCGCTCGCGCGCGTCCTGGACGCGGCAGCCCACCATGCGGAACTCCAGCACGTCGTCGGAGGGCCAGCGCACCTCCCAGCGGTTCAAGTGCGCGTACATGCGGTGCTGCAGCGCCAGGGCGAGCCCCTCGAGACCCGGCCGTCGCGGCTGGTCCAGCCGCCGCTTCACCCGCCCCGCCTCCACCTTCGAGAACCGAGCCCACGCCTCGCGGTCCATCTCGATGGCCGCCTCCATGCCGTACCGCCGCTCCACCGCCTGGAACCACACGCCGTCGTGGGCCAGCCAGTTCTTGCACGCGTCGCGCAGCCACCCCACGAGCTCCTCGGGCGAGCGGTCTTCCCAGCTGTCCATGGCCGCCTCCGTTGTGTGGGACAACGTGTAGTCCAGCCTCCCACAGGGGTCAAATGTGCCTGCAGCTGTGACCTCGAGGGTGATCGGGCGACTCCCTGCTGGGGCCCACGCGCATCGCGCAGACGAGGAGGGAGCTCATGGACAACCGAAGGCTGATGGCACTGCTGATGGCCGCCCTGCTACCGCTGGCCGCCTGCTCGGGCGACGGCGGCGATGACGACGACGACATCACCGGCGGCGATGACGACATGGTGGAGGACGACGACGACACCACACCCGGGGGTGACGACGACACCACCGGCGGCGATGACGACGACGACTCGAGCGCAGCCGACGACGACGACCCGGCCGGCGACGACGACGACTCGAGCGCAGCCGACGACGACGATGACGACGATGACGACGACACGGTGGCGACGGTGGCCGAGATCGACCACACGATCCCGGCTGAAGGGGCGTCGGTGTTCTGCGTGGACGCCGACATCGTCGTGACGTTCACAGCGGCGGTGGCCAGCGCGACGATCACCCTGGAGGACGAGCTGGGCAACGCCGTGGCGGGCACGAACGCGCTGAGCGCTGCCGACACGGTCCTGACGTTCGATCCCGACGATCCGTTGATCGAGTCCACGGGCTACACGGCGACCATCGACTGGGACGGGATGGTCTCCAGCCAGCTCACCTTCCGGACCAGCGGGATCGGCACGCTGCTCACGGATCCCGAGTCGGCCGTCGAGGGGATGGACTACCTGCTCGACCTGGGCAACGCCACCGTCACCCAGCCTTCGATCATGGGCAGCCTGCTGCTGGCCTACTTCGAGGACGTGGAGCTGGTGATCCAGATCACCGACGTGGACGACGCGGCCGGAACGCTGCGGGCGTTCGGTGGCTCCCTGGACGACGGCGAGCAGGACCTGTGCGTCCCCACCATGGTCCTGACCCACGATCCCGTCGGCGCGTGGTGCAATCCGTTCCTCGAAGTGGGACCGGCGAAGCTGTCGTTCGCCGTCGCGGGCTACCTCACCGAGGTGATCGACGCGCGTATCACCGCCAAGGTGGTGCAGGAGGGGGCGAGCATCGCCGACGGCCGGCTGGACGGCGCCCTCGACACGCGGGGGCTGGACCCGCTGGTGGATCCGGGCGGCGGGGTCGGCGCCACCTGCACCCTGGTGCTCAGCCTCGGCTTGAACTGCGGGCCCTGTCCCGACGGAGCGGGGCCCTACTGCCTGCCGATGTCCATGGAGGGCATCGTCGCCCAGCCGACTCCTGTGACGGGCGTCAATCCCGAGACCGGGGACGTCTACTCCGCCCTCACCGAGGTCGGGGAGACCCAGGTCGCCTCCTGGATCGCGGGCGGATACTGTCCGTAGGAGTCCCCTCCGACCGGGGTCAAAAGTGCCTGCAAGCGGGGCGAACCCAGGTGTTATGTTGCCCCCGTGCGGACCCCTGTTCCCCGCGCACGATGAGGGAGATCATGGACACTCGATGGCTGATGGCCTTGCTGATGGCGCTGCTGCTGCCCCTCGCCGCCTGCTCCGGCGACGACGATGACGACACCGGCGGAGACGACGACGACACCACCGCAGGGGACGACGACGACACCACCGCGGGCGACGACGACGACACCACCGCGGGGGACGACGACGACTCCAGCGTGGGCGACGACGACGACACCGGAGACGACGACGACGACGACACCGGAGACGACGACGACACCCTGCCCGCGGTGGCGGAGATCGTCAGCACGCTGCCCGCCGACGGGGCCACGGTGTTGTGCGCGGAGGCGAACATCGTGGTGACCTTCACCGCCGCCGTGACCAGCGCCACGCTGGACCTGGAGGACGAGGGGGGCGTCGCCGTGCCGGGTGACCTCACCCTCAGCGACGGCGACACGGTGCTGACCTTCGACCCCCACGACCCGCTGGCCGTGGCCACGGCGCACACCGCCACCCTTGAGTGGGACGGCGGCAACACCTTCGAGCTGAACTTCCGCACCAGCCCGGACGGGCCGCTGCTGACCGATCCCGAGACCGCGGTGGAGGGGGTGGACTACCTGCTCGATCTGGGCAACGCCACCATCACGCAGCCCGCGGCCATCGGCGTCCTGCTCGTGTCCTACCTCGCCGACGTGGAGCTCGTCGTCCAGGTCGCCGATCTGGACGATGCGGCCGGGACGGTCGAGGCCTTCGCCGGCAACCTGGACCAGGGCGTGCAGGACCTCTGCGTCCCCACCATGGACCTCACGGAGAACCAGATTGGCGCGTGGTGCAACCCGTTCCTCGAGGTGGGACCCACGGCCCTGGCCGTGCCCGTGGATGGGTACGTCGTGGACATCTTGCAGGTGCGCATCAACGGCACGATCGTCCAGGAGGGCGGCCGCCTCGTCAGCGGCCGCATCGAGGGCTCCATGGACACGCGGGGACTGGACGGCCTGGTCGGCGGCGGCACCGGCGCCACGTGCGCCCTGCTGACGAGCCTCGGCGTGAACTGCGAGCCCTGCCCCGACGGCTCCGGCACCTACTGCCTGACCACGATCATGGAGGACATCATCGCCCAGCCGGCCCCGGTCACGGGCACCCACCCCGAGACCGGCGACGTCTACTCCACCCTCACCGCCGTCACCAGCAGTCAGGTCGCCACCTGGACCGCCGGCGGGTATTGCCCCTGACGCCTAGATCGCCTTCGCGAACGCCTGCTCCGTCTGGGCCTTTGCGGCCGCCGCCCGCTTGCGCTTGAGCTCGTTCAGCTGGTTGCGCGCGGCCGCGGTGGAGGTCTTGGCGCGGATCTCGCGCAGGCGCCCGTCCAGGGACGCGCCGGCGAGCTCCGAACCCATGTCGGCCTCGGCCTGCAGCTTGCCGATGGACTCGCGCACGTTGTCCAGGGCCTTGATGTCGGCGTCCACGCTGAGCCCGGAGAGGGTCTCCTGGATCTGGATGCGCGCCTCGGCGGTCTCCTTGGCCGCGATCATCCGCTCCTTCTCCTTGCGCAGCTTCTCGATCTCGCCCTGGAACGACACGAGCGCGCGCTTGGCCTCCTCGGCCTCGCTCGCGGTCTTGTCCATCTCGGCGGCCAGAGAGGCGATGTCCGCGGTCAGATCGTCCTTGCTCTGGATCAGCACGAGGGCCACCTCGTCCTCTCCCTCGTCGAGGGCCACCGGGATCTGCTGCTGGACCTGTTCGAGCTCGGCGCGCTTGGCCGTGAGCTCCTTTTCCAGCTTGTTGCGCAGGTACACGATGTTGGCGGCCGCTCGCTTGAGCTGGCCGTGCTTGCGAATGCGCGCGTTGAGCGCCGACTCGTAGACCACCTTGGGGTTCTTGCGCTCGTGCCCGCCGATCCACAGGCTCCAGAAGCCGTTCCAGAGATTGGCCAATCGATCGAAGAATCCACCGCCATCCGATGCCATGATATCCGTCCCTTCTGCCGCACGAGGCGGCGCACCCCTTGCCTACGCAGGGGAGGGCCGGAGCATTTCGTACGGGGTCAGGATACAGAGACGTCCGTCACGTGAGCGGCCACGAACAGCCCGGCCGCGACCGCTGCGGCGGCCATGACGTCCCCGGCGGCGAGGCGGGTGGCGAGGAAGGCGGCGAAGCGGCAGCCGGTGCCGCGCGCCGTACCCGGGACGCGCACGCGCGCGAGCCGCATGACGTCCGCGCCGGTGGCGAGCACGTCCACCAGCGCGCCGTCGAGGTGCCCGCCGGTGATCACGGCGGCGCCGCAACCCCGATCCAGCAGCGCGCGGGCGGCGTCCTCCATGCCGGCGACGTCGCGCACATCGCGGCCGGTCAGCCAGGCGGCCTCGTCCAGGTTGGGGGTGACCACCGCGGCGCAGGGGAGCAGGGTGCGCCGCAGGGCGTCGCGCCCCGAAGCGTCGAGCAGCTCGAGCCCGGAGCTGGCGCGGACCACCGGATCGACCACCGGCCGCGGGAGGGTCCCGTCCTCGACCTGCTGCGCGATCAGCTCGACGACCGCGGCCGTCCCCAGCATGCCGGTCTTGAACCCGTCCACCACGCCCACGGCGCGTATCTGGGCGTCGAGGAAATCGGCGGCCACCGGCTGTACGCCGAGCGCCCCGCCCGGCCCCTGGGCGGTCAACGCCGCGCAGACCACGCCGGGCCGGCCGCCCGCCGCGCGGACCGCCTCGGCGTCCGCGATCAACCCTGCGCCGCCGCTGGGATCCAGCCCGCCCACGCACAGCACGCGCGGTGTCACTTGCCCCCCCTGCGGACGAAGCGTGTGGGGATCTGCAGCAGCTCGATCTTGGTGCGCAGGGTGTTGCGGTTGATGCCCAGCAGCCTGGCCGCCTGCAGCTGGTTTCCGCCGGTGCGCTCCATGGCCAGGGTGATCACCGCCTTCTCGGCCGTGTCCTTGACCAGCCGATGCAGATCGGAGCCCTCCGGCCCGGGCGCGAAGGCCCGTACCACGGGCCGCAGGCGGTTGAGCAGAAGGTCCTCGAAGGACTCGGTGGGGGCGCCGTCCACCCCCTCGTCCAGCCGCCGCGACGGGCCGGCGAGGTCGTCGAGCTGCACGACGCGTCCGCGGCACGCGGTGAGGCCGCGTACGAGCGTGCCCTCCAACTCCCGCACGTTGCCGGGCCAGCGGTGCCCCTGCAGCCAGTGCATGGCCTCGGGCGCCAGCAACGGCTGGGGCACCCCCGCGCTCCGCGCCGCGCGCGCCAGCACCCAGCGGGCCAGGGGCAGGATGTCCTCCCGCCGCTCCCGCAGGGGCGGCACGCGCACGGTCAGGGTGCGCAGGTACCAGTAGAACTCCGAGCTCATCGAGCCCTGCCGGACCCGGGACATCAGGTCCAGCTGCGTCGATCCCATCAGGCGCACGTCCGGCGCGTCGCCCACGTCCCCCTCGCCCGGGGCGCCCACGCGCAGCGTGCGCACCAGCCGCTCCTGCACCTCGCGATCCAGACGGGTCACCTCGTCGATGTACAGGGTGCCGCCCACGGCCCGCTCCAGCAGCCCTGGCTCTGCTTCCCCCTCGCCGAACAGCCGCGGCGACACCTCCGCGGCCGCCACCGCCCGGGGGTGGAAGCTCACGAACGGGCCGTCACAGCGGCGGCTCGACCGGTGCAGCACCCGTGCCACGAGCTCCTTGCCCGTGCCGCTCTCCCCCAGCAGCAGCAGCGGGCTGCCCACCAGGGCCGCGCGGCTGACCGCGCGCACCACCTCGCGCATGGGCCCGCTGAACCCGAACAGCGGCCGGCCCGTGCCCCCGGGCCCGTCGTACAGGATGTGAGGCTCCCCCTCGGACGGAGCCGGCGCCGCCGCCGCCCGCTGGATCAGCCACTCCAGGTGCTCCATGCGGAACGGCCGCGTCAGGGTCTCGAACGCCCCGCTGCGTAGCGCGGCCACGGCCTCGTACAGGTTCTTCTCGTGGGTGACCGCGATCAGCGGCCTCGGGTTCGCCCGGCCCGCGTTGGCCTCGAGGGCCCGCGCGCTCGAGATCCCCGGCATCCCCAGATCGAACACGGCCACGTCGTGGTCGTCCCGTCGCAGCAGCCGCAGCGCGCGCATCCCGTCCGACGTGGACCGCACCTTGTACCCGCGCCGCCGCAGGAACCGGCACACCACGTCGCGCTGCTCGGCGTCGGCTTCGGCGATGAGGACCTTCACTGCCATGGGTGGGCCGAGGATAGCCGGCGGGCGGGGAACGGGACAAGGACGCCGACGGCGTCAGCGGGGGAGCGCAGAGGGCCTCGACTCGGCGGACATCCCCTCCAGGTGCTTCTCGATGGCGAAGATGGTGTTCAGGGCGGCCTGCTCGAGGTACTGGCCGTCCGGGTCCGCCTCGACCGTACGCGTGTACTCGGCCGCAGCCAGGTCGTACCGACCCAGGTCGTACAGCAGCTCCGCGTGCCAGAACCGCATCTCGTAGGCAGCCTCGGCGGCGGGATACCGTCCCAGGTAGCGGCCGTAGAGGTCCTCCGCGAGCAAGCACAGATCCCGGCTGCGCCGCTTCTTTCCCTGGCCGAACGCCTCGACGGCCAGCCGCCTCAGGGTGCTCTCGAGGAGGGCGTCGGTTGCCGCCAGCGCGGTCGCGTCGTCGGCATGCGCCGCGGACCATCGCGAGCCGGGTCCGTACCGTTCGAGCAACTCGACCAGCTCTCCGTGGGCGGCCTCGAAGTGGTCCGAAGACCACTCCGCGTCGACGATCGAGGTCTGCCACGTCGGGCACTCGGGGGCCATCGGGTCGTTCGCGACGAGACCGCGCCACGCCGCCACTGCCTGGTCCGTACGCCCCTGCTCCGCGTACACCCGCGCGAACCGGATCAGGACGCGCCCGGAATCCGGGCCCCTCCCGAGCCGCCCCAGACGGTCCAGGGCAGCGTCCAGATCCTCGGACTCGGCCAGGAACAACACCAGATCGGCGATGGCCTCGTCCCGCACCGCGACCCGCGGCTCGACCCCTTCGGCGGCACTCCGGTCCGACTCTCGCACCACCGCCTCCATGGCCGCAATGGCCGCGTCGAACTCGCCGAGGTTGTACGAACACCAGCCCGCCTTGTATCGCGCGTACAGCGCGATGTCGTCGTCACCGGCTGCCGCGGCCGCTTCGTACGCCTCGAGGGCCTTGTACGCGTAGCCGGCGTCGAACCGCGCCTCACCGATGGCCAGCCAGGAATCGCCGGCGAACGCGCTGTGCGGGTGACGCAGCACCAGCTCCTCGAAACCGCGCTGTGCGCCCTCTGCGTCCCCCAGCCACTGCCGCGTGACGGCTTCGCGGAACGCCGCCTCGTCCAGCCGCTCGTATCCAGGATGCTTCGCCCTCAACCGCGCGTACGTGTCCAGCGCAGCGCGAGCGTACGCGGCCGCCTCACCGCCGGGTTCGCCGCTGGGCAGCTCGCACCCGGCCTCGCCGCGCAGCAGGCACGACTCGTACTCTGCGTCGGCCCGGAGCACCTGCCTGAACCACAGCTGCTCGGCCATCTCCTCGCTGCTCGTGCCCAGCCGCAACAGCAGCCGAGCCACCCGGTCCGGGTCCGCGGCGATCCACGGTTCGTCCAGCAACGCCCGCGCCGCCTCGATCTCCTCCGCCAGCGCCTCCACCGCGAGCTGGCTGTACCGCTCCCGCTCGGCCGCGCCGTCGGCTCCCCACGCCCGGGCGGGCGGCCCCCAGGCCACGGCGATCAC
The DNA here is from genome assembly GCA_964558555.1 of uncultured Rickettsiales bacterium. Classification (GTDB taxonomy): domain Bacteria; phylum Myxococcota_A; class UBA796; order UBA9615; family CAYRNR01; genus CAYRNR01. The sequence continues at coordinate 11,004 of CAZLEO010000035.1, forward strand.
ACACACGACGCACAGGAGACTCCATCCGATCCCGACACGATCCATGACCCACCTCCACGTGGTTTGACGCTGTTCTTGTCAACGTCGGCGGCGGGGATCGGTAACGGTGGGAGGGCTCGCTAGATCGTGTCGTCGTCAGCCGACGAGATGAATGAGAGGCGTTGCGCGCCCGTCATCCCCAGAGCGTGGCTTTGGGGTGATCTTGGTAACCCAATGGTAAGAATCCGGACAGGGGATAAACGTTGACTTTCCCCAGTGTTCATGGTTGGTTAAGAGAGATCCGGCTCTTGAAGGTTGTTGCAGACAACAGACCCCGGGAATCCACCGTTGAGGCGGCTTCGGGGCCGGCCCTGGGGAAGATGCAGATGGTAGCGCCACGTTGGCAAGTTCTTACCACCCACTTTGGGTGGTTGTTGACCCTTTCGATACTCCTCACAGGCACGACCGGGGCGGGAGCGGCCCCGAAACCATCGTCCGGCGAGAAATCGTCGGACGATGCGTCGCGCCTGGACGCGGACGCATCCAGTGAACGGGATGCGATCATCCAGCGGCTGCGGTGCGAGGGGATCGATCCCACCGAATGCCTGATCCCGGACCCGCTGTTCGGCGACACCGAGCTGCCCATGGCGTGGGTGGATCCGGACGGTAACGCCGTGCCGGTGAGCGACGCCACCATCGAGCTGCTGATCGAGGCGGCGGGCGATCGGCTGGCCGACCACGAGACCGAGCAGGTGGCCGACGCGGGCGCCGAGCTCACGGCCAACCGCTACTCGGAGCTGCAGTTCTTCGGCGTGAGCGACCACTTCGTGGATCCGCCGTACGACTACTACCGCGACCCGGTCAAGTGCGTGACCCGCGCACCCATGCTGTACCTCGACGAGATCGACCCGGCGGACTTCGACATCCCGCTGGTGGTCAACTCCCGCGTGCAGGACTGGATGGTGTACTTCCTCACCCGCGGGCGGAAGCACTTCTCCAAGTGGCTGGGCCGCAAGACGCGGTACGAGCCGTTCATCTCCCAGGCGCTGGCCGAGGCAGGGCTGCCCCAGGACCTGATCTACCAGTCCATGATCGAGAGCGGCTTCTCCCCCTACGCCTACTCCTGGGCCAAGGCCGCCGGCATCTGGCAGTTCATCCCCAGCACGGGCCGCCGCTTCGACATGCAGATCGACTGGTGGGTGGACGAGCGCCGCGACCCGTACCAGGCCACCAAGGGCGCCATCGGCTACATGCAGTACCTGTACGGGCTGTTCGGTGACTGGCACCTGGCCTCGGCCGCCTACAACGCCGGCGAGGGCAAGATCGGCAGGGCGATCCGCCGCTACGAGACGCGCAACTTCTGGGAGCTGTGCCAGGGCGACTACCTCAAGCCCGAGACCAAGGACTACGTCCCGAAGATCATCGCCGCGGCCATCCTCGGCAAGTACGCCGACCGCTACGGACTCAACGCGGACGTGCCCGAGTGGCACGATCCCTGGGCGTTCGACATGGTCACCGTGCCCGAGGCCACCGACGTGGGGCTCATCGCCGAGATCACCGGCGCCAGCGAGGAGCACATCCTCGAGATGAACCCGGCCCTGCGCCGCTGGTGTACCCCGCCCGGCGCCGAGTCCTGGGACGTGCGCATCCCCCAGGGCACATCCGAGGGCTTCCACGAGGCGCTCGCCGCCATCCCGCCCGAGCAGCGGCTGACCTTCAAGCGGTACAAGGTCTCCAGCGGGGACACCCTGTCCAAGATCGCCGCCAAGTACGGCGTGACGATGAACTCCATCCTCAAGCTCAACACCATCCGCAACGCCAACCGCATCTCCGTGGGCCAGTACCTGGTCATCCCGGTGCGGGCCGAGTCCACGCGCAGCCACGACCTGATCCACGAGGTGGTCCGCGGCGACTCCCTGTCCAAGATCGCCCAGCGCTACGGCGCCACGGTGTCGCAGCTGCGCGAGTGGAACGGCATCTCCGGCAGCACCATCACCGTGGGCCAGCGGCTCAAGGTGCAGGCGGCCGCCCCCAAGGCCGTGGCGACCACGGCCACGGCGGTCGCGGACGCATCGGACACCGAGAAGAAGGACGACGAGGCCGCCACCGAGACCACGGAGGGCGACGGCGAGGCGAGCGACGAGGGGGACGCGGTGGCGGACGCCTCGGAGGAGAGCAGCGAGGCCGAGCCGGTCGCCGAGGTCGAGGTCGAGATCGAGAAGAGGACGGCCAAGCAGGCCCGTCGCCAGGCCCGCGGCCGCAAGAAGCCCCGGGGCGAGAGCATGATGCACAGCGTGTCCAGCGGCGACACCCTCGGCGCCCTGGCCAGCCACTACGACGTGCCGCTGGATGAGCTGATGGGCTGGAACGAGCTGAGCTCCCACATCATCTACGTGGGCCAGAAGCTCACCGTGTACCCGGGTCCACAGTCGGCCACGAGGCGGGTGAAGTACAAGGTCAAGAAGGGCGACACCCTGTGGGAGATCGCCAGCGCCCACGGCGTGTCCGTGTCCGACCTGCAGGAGTGGAACTCCCTGGGCCGGCGGTCCACCATCCGCATCGGCCAGAAGCTCACCATCTACTCCGGCTCCGGCAGCCAGCGCGCCGCAGCGCGCACCCGCAACGTCACCCACAAGGTGGTGTCCGGCGAGACACTGTGGGAGATCGCCCGTCACTACGGTGTGAGCGTGGACTCGCTCAAGAAGTGGAACAGCCTCAGCCGGGACACCGTCTACATCGGCCAGAAGCTGACGGTGAAGCGATAGCCCCCGCCCCCCCCATCGTCGCCTTCAACGCCCCCTCGGGCACGGGCAAGACCACCTATGTCGAGCAGCTGATCCGCGTCCTGGTGGACCGGGGCTGGCGCGTGGCCGCGGTCAAGCACGACAACCACGGCTTCCAGATGGACCGCCCCGGCAAGGACACCCACCGCATGCGGGCGGCCGGGGCCAGCCGGGTCGCCATCGTCAACGACCGCGAGATCGCAGTGTACGGCGACGTGGAGCCGGCGCTCACCCTCGAGCAGCTCGTGGGCCGCTACCTCGGCGACGTGGACGTGGTCGTGGTGGAGGGGTTCCGGGGCTCCGGAGTGCCCAAGGTCGTGTTCTGCCGCCGCGGGGCGCCCCACGCTCCCTACGGCGCGACGGCGGACGAGGTCGTCGCCGTGGTCGGGGACATGGAGCTGCCCGGCGGCAAGCCGCACTTCCCCATCGACGATCCGTCGAAGCTGGCGGCGTTCCTGGAAGGGGAGCTACCGATCAGAGGTTGTGACACCGTCCCCGGACCGAGTCCAGAGTCGTGAGGCGCCCCGCTGGCGAGGGTTGAAGAGGGAGCAGGCTTGGAAGCCTGTGACCGATGAAGCCCGACGAGGGAGCAAAGCGACCGTCCAGCGGGGATGGATCGCGGCTCTGGCGACGGGAGTGGGGCGGTTTTACAACCTCTTCTAGTCGTCGTCGGTCGTGAAGCCAGCGAGCAGGTCGCCGAGGGTGCCCAGGGACTTCTCTTCCTTCTTCTGCTTCTTCATGTAGGACGACACCTCGCGGTGATCGTCCTCGTCCGACCCGGAGAGGCTCAGGGTGAGGCGTCGGCGCTTGGCGTCCACCTCGATCACCTGGGCGGTGATCGGGTTGCCGGGGTGGAAGCGGCGCAACAGGCTGATCTCGCGGGGCACGCCGGTGCGGGACACCGGGATCAGCGCGGTCACGCCTTCGGTCACGGTCACGAACACGCCGAACTTGGCCACGCGCTCGACCACCCCCTCGGCCATGGAGCCCACGGGGTACTTCTCGGCCACGTCCACCCACGGATCGCCGGTGGTGGCCTTGATGGACAGGGACACGCGACGGCGCTTGCGGTCGAAGGTCAGCAGCTTCACCTGCACGGCCTCGCCCGGATCGAGCAACTCGTCCGCGTTGCGGATCGACGGGTCCCAGCTCAGCTCGGTGTTGTGGACGAGCCCTTCGAGGCCCGGCGCCAGCTCGACGAACGCGCCGAACTCCACCAGACGCACCACCTTGCCGGAGTACTCGCCCTCCTCGAGGAAGTCGGTGCCCAGCCGCGCCCAGGGGTTGGGCTCGAGGCGCTTGACGCTCAGCGAGAGCTTGCCCGTCTCGGTGCTGTAGCGCAGCACCTGGACGCGGATCTTGTCGCCGATGGAGAGCATGTCCGACGGGTTGTCGACGCGGTTCCAGGACAACTCGGTGACGTGCACCAGGCCCTCTGTCCCGCCGATGTCGACGAACGCGCCGTACTCCTTGATCTGCTTGACCCTACCGTCGAACTCCTGCCCGGGCTCGATGGCTCCGGCCAGGTCCTCCTTCAGGGCCCGCGCCTCACGCTCGAGCACCTTGCGGCGCGACACGACCATGTTGTTGCGGCGGGGGTTGAACTCGATGATGTGGAAGCGGCCGATCAGCCCGACCAGGGCCTCCTTGTCCGTCACCGGGTTCAGGTCGGCCTGGGAGGCGGGCAGGAAGGCCCGCTGGCCGGAGACGAACACGTCGAAGCCACCCTTGCGGGCCGCCGTGACCTTGCCCTCGACCGGGATCTTCTCCTTGAAGCAGCGCGGCAGATCCTCGGGAGAGCGGCCGCCGCGGGTCATGATGCGCGACAGGCGGAGCTGACCGCTGGCCTCGATGGGGCCGAGCACGTACACGTCCAGCTCGGTGCCCCCGGCCGCGGCCTCGGCGCCGTCGAACTCCTCGACCTCGCGCAGCGGCAGCAAGCCCTCGGCGCCTTCGGGCAGGTCGAGGTAGACGTGCTGGCGTGTCACACGTGTGACCTTGCCCTTGGCCACGCTGCCCGGTGGCAGGGCCGAGGCGGGCTGGGCCGCCGGTGAAGCGGGCTCCTCGGCGGGGGGCTCCTCGGCGGGGG
>CAZLEO010000035.1:16115-45241 GCA_964558555.1 uncultured Rickettsiales bacterium
CGGCGGGGGGCTCCTCGGCGGGGGGCTCCTCGGCGGGGGGCTCCTCGGCGGGGGGCTCCTCGGCGGGGGGTTCCTCGGCCACGAGTTCCTCGGCGGGCGGCTCCCCGGCCACGGGCTCCTCTGCAGGAGGCTCCACGGCCACGGGCTCCTCTGCAGGAGGCTCCTCGCGGTCCGGCGTGTCGGCAGCAGGCTCCTCGACCGCAGGCTCCTCGGCGGGAGTCTCCGCCGGCTCTTCGATCGGGGTCTCTGTGGTTTCCTTGGGCTCGTTCATGTCCTGACCCTCACCCATACGTCCACTCGCCCCCGCGGGCGTGCGGGGGAGGCAGAGAATAGAGAACGTGCGCGGGATTGTCGAGGCCGTCGAGGCTCAGAAGATGTTGCGGGCCCGGTGCAGGAGGCGGCTGGGCAGGGATCGGCGGGCACGATCGAGCTCGGCGCGGAGGCGGCGGTTGTCCTCCTCGAGCTCGCGTATCCGCTGACGCAGACGAGCCGCGTCGCCGCCGTCGCCCTCCATCTGGGAGAGGCGGCGGTCCAGGTCCTCGAGACGATCCTCGCCTCCTGCCGCCGGCCGATCGGCCAGCACGGTATGCAGCGTCTCCAGGGACTCGGCGATCTTACGGTTGCTCTCGGTGATGGGCGCCATGGCCTGGGCCAGACCCTCGCGCATGATGCGCGCCACGGCGTCGGCGCCTGCGCCCAGTCTGGTAGGCGGTGCCGGAGGCGGTGTGTCCACGGGCGCGTCGATCACGGAGTCGTCGCGGACGTCCTCGAGGGCGCGGCGGATGTCGCCGGTGGACCGCTCCTCGCGGTACAGCCGGTCCACGAGCTCGAACACGGACAGGTCCGTGGCCGGGTAACGCACGCCGCGGAACTGCTTGGGCCGCTTGATCGGGTTGAGGAACTCGGCGAACAGCTTGGCCCGGTAACGGATGGTGGTGCTGGGCGTACCCAGCAGGTCGGCGATCTCCACCAGGCTGTAGAGTTCTTCTTCGGAGCCCATGGTTCCTCCTCGAACGTCGCGGTGATGCGACATTGTAGGGGACGGCAACCACGCTGTCGAACGTCGAAATACGACTGTGAATCCGGTCACTTGCCCCCAGGACAACAACGCTGGACTACAACGTGTCGGGCTCGTCTTCCGAGGGGCTGTCCGCCGCGGGGGGCGCGGGCTGGACCAGGACGATGGGGCGGTGCTCGGCGTCGCGCCCCGCGAGCACCTGCTGGTGCCGATCGATGCGCTTGCGGGCCTTCTTTCCGCCCGGGTTCTCCGGCGGGCTGAGCAGGTCGCACGGCTTGCGCTTGCCGTCGTACCGCTGGTAGCGCGACCGGCTGCGTGTGCGGTCCTTGGGGTGCAGGGAGTAGTCGATGTGCTCACCCACAGCCTCGGGCTCGATCCCCTCCCCGGCGAGCAACCACAGCTCCCCCGCCCCGCGCGAAGCGGTGACGTCGACGCGATGGGGGCCCGGAGCCAGCTGGATCACGTCGCCCTCGGCCACGGGTCGGTCGTCCACGGTGAGGCCGCCGGCCGCGGTGCCGCGAACCCGCACCGTGTACGGCCCCTCGGCACAGACCTCCACGTCGCGGTGGCCGGCGCCGCCGCCCGCGTCCCAGGCCACCCGCGCGCCGTACATGTACAGGTTGGGGCGCACGGGCAGGTAGCTGCGGTACAGCAGCCGCCGCTCCTTCTTGGTCAGGTACTTGTCCCGCGTCATATAGGTGCGCACGAAGAAGCGGGCGCAGTGGTCCTCCATGCGGGTGGCCAGGAAGTCCGGGTCCTTGCGGCGCTGGTTGCCCCGGGTCTCCCCCGTGAGGTAACCGCCCAGCTCCCGGTAGCCCGGCACCATGCCGATGCCGGCCACGAAGGGCACGGGCTCGCCGGTCATCTCGTGCACGTCGTGGGCCAGCGACAGCTGCAGGCCGTTGTGCACCTCCCACGCCAGGCGGATGTGCGGCCAGCCGAACTTGGCGGCCAGGACCAGCGCGAGGATCACCGGCACGGCGCCGGCGCGCGCGGCCCACCCCGGAGAAATGGTTCGTGTCAAGAGCATGGCGAGACCGCCCCCGATCGCCGTGGCTCCACGCGCGGCCGGCACGGCCAGCAACGGGGCGATGGAGGCGATGTAGTAGGGGAAGAAGCCGCGGTGGACGAAGATCACCCCGATCATGACCAGCCCGACGATCCCCAGGGCCAGGGTGCGCCCCTCCCGGTTCACGGCCGCCACCGCGACCCCCACCAGCATCAACACGTACAGCGGCAGCGCGCGGCCGACCACGTCCCACAGCCACATCGCCTTGGTGCCCAGGTCGATGCCCGACGAGAAAGCGGTGTTGGTGGCGGTGCTGAGGTTGCGGTCGACGAAGTCCATGCCGGTGGAGCTGATCGCGGCCAGGCCGGCGTACCAGGCGACCACGAGCAGGCCCACGCCCCCCACCGCCAGCGCCGCGTCCCGGACGCGCCAACGCCACCCCTCGCGGTCCGGTTCGGCCGTGGGTCGGGCGATCAGCCAGGCCAGGGCGATGCCCACCGCCGCGTACAGGGCCTTCTGGCTGATCAGCAGGGAGGCGGCCACGCACACCACCGGGCCGATCATGAACGGGATGCCGCGGCGACGCGGCCGGTTCCACAGCAGCCACACCCCGGCCAGGGCCAGGGGGGTGGTGAAGGTGTCGGTTCGGACCTCGATGCAGTGGGTGGCGAAGGTCCCGGCGCTGAACAGCAGGGCCACGGCGATCAGCGGCCGCCAGGCGCGCCCCCACCCCGGTTCGTCCTCGCGAGGGCGCCCCAGCAGGAGCACCAGCGCGCCGGTGCACGCCACGGCCAGCCAGGCGACCATGCGGCTGCCCAGCAGGATGCGGCCCGGCTCGACCAGGGACATCAACGGCGCCAGCAGCGCCCACAGCAGGCCCGGCCGCCCCGGGTTGGCCACGTCGAGGCGAGCGAACTTCTCCGCGTGCAGCAGCACGTTGTACTCGTCGCTGTGGAACGCCGCGCGGCCGGCGTACACGGCGAGGTAGGCCAGGACCGCGGCCAGGACCGACCAGGCGACGACGGCGGGAAGGCGAGCCTTCATCGGTCCTCCTCGTCGGTTGGCGCGAACGCCCGCCAGCCCCGGGCCCGCGCCACGCGCTTCAGCGGCGGCGGCGCGTCCCCCTGCGCCACGAGTACCAGCCCGTCGGGGTGCTCGTCCACCCACGCGGCCACCTCGTCGCGCGAGATGAACCACACCGGGTGATCGCTGCGGAACGCCGGCTCGTAGTACTTGCGCGAGTACGCGCCCACCTTCCCCACCAGCACCGCCACGGGCGCCCGCGGGTCCGCCTCCAGCGGCGGCGTGCGCAGGATGGCCGGCGCCACGTCCCGCGTCTTGGGCGCGATGGCCCGGGAGTAGACCGAGTGGGCGGACACGGTCCACGACAGCACCGACGCCACGAGCACCGCGGCGACGGTCGCGGTCCGGCCGCTGCGCCAGAACGCCAGGGCCAGGGCGATCACCAGCAAGCAAAATGCCGCAAAAAGCCACGGCGCCACCGGCCCCAGGCCGATACCCTCGAGGATCTTCATGGACGGCAACCTGCCGCCGCGCGACCGCAGCAGCGGCCCCGCCGCCAGGGTCGTCCCCGCGGCGATGATGCACCACGGCACCATCGCCAGCAGCCGCCGGCGCGCGTCTGCGCCCGAGAACCGCCCCCGCGTGGTCAGCCACGCCCCTGCGGCCAGGCCCACGGCCACCAGCGCCAGGTCCAGGGGATCCACATAGCGGGGGTAGAGGTGCCAGCCGCGGTCGAAGCCCACCTTGAAGGTGTAGCGGACGATGTGCAGCGAGGTCAGGGCGACCATGCCCAGGCCGGCATACCCCACGAAGGCCAGCGCCCGCGACAGGGGACGCGCCTCCGGACGGCGAAGCGCCGGATCCAGGGCGGCCAGCGCCAGGATCAGCGGCATGCCCAGCGTGATCGCGCACAGGTAGGCGATGTGCCGACCCGCGGTCTGCGCCGTCACGGCCAGGCGCAGCGCCCCGCCGCCGGCCTTGAGGTGCGACATGGCCGAGCTCTCGCCATAGGGCTGGAGCATCTCACCGTGCAGCGCAGCGCCCACCGCCTCGGGGATCAGGCCGACGGCGAACCCCGCGGCCAGGGCCAGGGTTCGGCGCCAGGGCAGCCGCGATCCCTCCCGCAGGGAAGCCACCAGATCGTGCGCCAGCAGCAGGCCCAGCGTCAGCGGCAACACCAGCGCCATACGGCGCGTGGACACGGCCAGGCCGCACAGCAGGCCCAGGGCGATCCAGCGCAGCCCCGACGGCCGCTGGTACGCCATGTACGCCACCCCCACCGCCGCGGTGAACAGGGCCGCGAACAGGCTCTCGGACTGGGCGTGGAATGCGTGGATCGTGGTGCCGGCCAGCAGCTGCGCCGCGGCCAGCGCGTACCAGGCGCGCGCCCGGCCGAGGTGCTCGCGCAGCATGGGCCACAGGGTCAGGGACGCCGCCCCGAGCATCACGCCGTGCAGGGCGTAGATGACGTAGAACCGCCGGACGTTGTCGGCCATGCCGAACAGCGGCGCGATGACCATGGGGTACAGGGCGGGGTAGGTCACCGACACCCGCGTGCCGTAGGTGCCGGTCAACCACAGGTTCTGGGCCAGCTCGAGGTAGACGTTGCAGTCCGCGCGCAGGCCCGACGGCCAGGGTTTGCCCAGCACGAGGACCCAGACCACGCGCAGCGACACGGCCAGGAGGAACAACAGCGGAGGGAGCCAGCGTGACATGGGGAGTGGTAGAATGCGCCGACTATACCACTGGAAGCCAGCGATCCTGACCCACCAGACCATTCGAAGGCTTCCCTGGGGTCCTGGATGAGGACGCTCGCCATCATTCCCGCCCGGGGAGGCTCCAAGGGCATCCCCCGCAAGAATCTCCGCCCCCTGGCCGGCCGGCCCCTGCTCGCTTGGGCGATCCGCGCGGCCCAGGACGCGGCCTCGGTGGACCGGGTCGTGGTCAGCACGGACAGCGACGAGATCGCCCGCGTGGCCGCCCGCTTCGGCGCCGAGACCGTGATGCGCGATCCCGCCCTGGCCGAGGACGCGGTGACCCTCGATCCGGTGATCCACGACGCGGTGCAGCAGGTGGAGGGCCGCGAAGAGCCCTTCGACCTGGTGCTGACCATCCAGCCCACCAGCCCGCTGCTGCGCGCGACCACGGTGGATCGCGTGGTGGCCATGCTGGCGGACGATCCGGAGCTGGACACGGTGCTGACCGTGGTGGACGACACCCACCTGGCGTGGCGCCTCGACGGCGAGACGCCAGTGCCCGACTACGAGGTGCGGGTCAACCGCCAGTCCCTGCCGCGCCGCTTCCGCGAGACCGGCGGCATCCTGGCCGCGCGCCGCGCGTGCGTGACCCGCGACTCCCGCATCGGACCGAAGGTAGCCGTGTTCCCCCTGGCCTCGCTCGAAGGGATCGACATCGACGGCCCCGACGACTGGCTCAAGGCCGAGGCCGCCCTGGGCCGGCGGCATGTGGCCTTCGTCGTCGTCGGCAACCGCGAGCACGGCATGGGCCACGTCAGCCGCGTCATGACCCTGATGGAGTCCATGAGCGGGCACATCACGCGCGCGTTCTGTGATCCATCCGAGGACCTGGCCATCGAGCGACTCCAGTCCGCGTTCTTCCCCGTGGAGGTGGTGCCGCGCGACGAGATGCTCGACGCGATGATCGCCTTCGGCGCCGACGTGGTGGTGCACGACGAGCTCGACACCGACGTGGACGATCTGCGCGCCGAGCGCGCTGCGGCCATGAAGACCGTGTGTTTCGAGGACCGCGACGGCGGCCCGGCCGCGGCCGATCTGCTCTTCAACGCCCTGTACCCGGCCGACCAGACCGAGCCCGAACGGGGCCGGTTCTTCGGCCCGGACGTGTACTGCCTGCGCGAGGAGTTCCGCCACGCGAAGCGTCGCGAGCCGGGCGAGGACGTACAACGCGTGCTGATCACCTTCGGCGGCACCGATCCGGCGGGCCTGACCCTGCGGGTGCTCGACGCCGTGGCCGAGGCCCCCACCGTGCCCATCACCGTGGTGGCCGGCCTGGGCCTGAGCCCCTTCGCCGACCTGCAGCGGCGCTGCGATCACTGGCGCGAGCGCGGCGCCGACATCGAGCTGCTGCGCGACGTGCCGCTGATGAGCGACGTCATGGCCCGCGCCGATCTGGCGTTCAGCTCGGCCGGGCGCACCCTGTACGAGCTGGCCCACATGGCCGTGCCCACCGTGGTGCTGGCCCAGAACGCCCTGGAGCTCGAGCACCGCTTCGCCTCGGCCGAGAACGGCTTCTTGTTCCTGGGCCTGGGTCGCGACGTCACCGCGGCGGCCATCCGCGGCGCGTTCGACGCGCTGGTGTCCTCGGCCGCCCTGCGCGCGTCGCTGCGCGGGCGCATGCTGGAGCAGGACCTGGGCCCGGGCCGCGACCGCGTGGTGCGGGCCATCGTGGAGCTGACATGAGCGGATTCCCCCCACCCCCGTCGTGCGCCGAGTTCTGCCGCCGCGAGGGCACCGGCCCCTACGTGCTCGCCGAGATCGGCGTGAACCACGGCGGCGACCTCCAGCTGGCCCGCCGCCTGGTGGACGAGGCCGCCGAGGGGGGCGCCGACGGGGTCAAGTTCCAGACCTACAAGGCCGACAAGCTGGCCTCGCGCAACTCGCCGTCCTACTGGGACCTGGACGCCGAGCCGACGCGATCCCAGTTCGAGCTGTTCAAGCGCTACGACGGGTTCGGCGTCGCCGAGTACGAGGCCCTGGCCGACCACGCCCGCAAGCGGGGCGTGGACTTCCTCTCCACCCCCTTCGACCTCGACGCGGTGGAGGCGCTGGCGCCGCTGGTGCAGGTGTTCAAGATCGCCTCGGCCGACCTGACCAACGTGCCGCTGCTCGACGCGGTGGCCGCCCACGGCAAGCCGGTCCTGATCAGCACGGGCGCGGCGCACCTGTCCGAGGTGGACGAGGCCGTGCGGCGCCTGGTCGTGCACCTGCCCCCCGAGCAGATCGGCCTGCTGCACTGCGTGCTGGAGTACCCCACGCCGTTCGAGGACGCGCACCTGGCGACCATCGAGCACCTGCAGCGCTGCTTCCCCGACCACCCGGTGGGCTACTCGGACCACACGCGCCCCGATCCGGCGATGCTGGTGCTGCTGCGCGCGTGGATGCTCGGCGCCGTGGTGATCGAGAAGCACTTCACCCACGACAAGTCCCTGCCGGGCAACGACCACTACCACGCCATGAACCGCGACGACCTGCGGCGGCTGCGCCAGGGCGTGGCCCTGCTCGAGCGGACCGAGGGCGAACCCCGCGTGCGGGCGCTGCCCGGCGAGGAGACGGCTCGACGCAACGCCCGTCGTTCCCTGGTGGCCGCGCGGTCCATGGAGACCGGGCACGTGCTCGAGGCAAGCGACCTCGCCGTCAAGCGTCCCGCCTTCGGCCTGCCTCCTTCGGCCCTCGACTGGGTGATCGGCAAGCCGCTGCGCCGCGACCTCGACGAGGACGACTTCCTCACCCTCGACCACCTGCTGGGCTGCTGAGCCCTTGACCAGATCCGCCGGCCTGCGCCTGTTCTCCCAGGGAGGCCTGTACACGGCCGGGCTGTTCCTGATGCGCGCGGGCAACTTCCTTCTGCTGCCCCTGTACACGGCGCTGCTGGCCACGGACGAGTACGGCGCGGTAGGGGTGGTCCACGAGCTGGTCCACCTGCTGGTGGTGCTGGCCCTGTGCGCCCAGGGGCACTCGCTGCTGCGGCTGGGCGTGGACGCGGAGGACGACGAGGACCGGCTTACCAAGCTGGTGTCGAGCCTGGGCGCGTACGTGGGCGTCGCCGGGCTGGCGTTCACGGTGCTCGCCGCGGCCCTGTGGCCGCTGTACCGGCCGCTGATGGGCGGGCTGGGCCTGTGGCCCGTGGGTCTGGCCGGGCTGGTGGGCGTGACCGGGCAGGCGTTCTTCCAGTACGCGCTGGCCTACCTGCAGTTCCGCCGCCAGGCGCGCGTGCACACGGCGCTGAGCCTGCAGCGCTGGGGCGTGATGGTGGCGCTGGTGCTGCTGCTGGTGGCCGGCCTGCGCTGGGGCGCCGCCGGGCTGCTGCTGGCCACGGGGGTGTCCTTCACCGCCGGCGCGCTGCTGGCACTGCGGCGCATGCAGCACCTGAAGCCCACCTTTGCCGGCGACAGCCTGCGCGCGGGACTGGTGTACGGCCTGCCGATCCTGCCGCACGCGCTGGCTGGCGTGATCTTCCAGGCCACCGACCGCGCCCTGCTGGCCGCGGGCCCCGGGCTGGCCGAGGTGGGCCTGTACACCCTGGCGGCCAACCTGGCCTCGGCCGTGTTCATGGTGGCCATGGGCATGCAGCGGGCCTGGCTGCCGTTCTTCCTGCGCGAGGACCGGGACCGGGAGCAGAAGGGCTTCGAGCGGGTCCGCAAGCTGTCGTTCTTCTCGCTGGCCATCGTCGGCGGGGCGGCTGTTTTCATGGGCCTGTTCGCCCCCGAAATCGTCGCGATCGTGGGCCGCGAGGCCTACTCCGGGGCCACGGCCGTGGTGCCGGTGCTGGTGGTGGCGTCGTTCGTGCGCGCATACCACCTGCAGGCCGTGGCCGTGGTGATGGCCAACAAGGCCACGGCCCGCTGGGTGGCCCTGGCCACGGTGCCGGCCGCCGGGCTCAACGTCTGGCTGAACCTGCTATGGATCCCGGAGCACGGCATGATGGGCGCGGCCTACGCCACGCTGGTCTCCCACGGGTTGTGTACGGTCAGCACCGCGGTTCTGGGCCGCAAGGCACGCGCCGTGCCGTTCAAGTACGTGCGGGGCGCACTGCTGCTCGCCCTGGTCTCCGCAGTGCTGTGGTACGGCCACGACCAGACGCTGCTGGTGCGGATCGGCTACGCCGCGGCGTTCGGCGCCGCGTTGCTGGTCATCGACGGGCGGGACATCTTCAGCGCGGCTCGGTCGGTCTGGCGCCAGCGTGGGGGCGGGCAGTGAGCCGCAACGACGCCATCGAGGCGGTGTTGCGCCGCGAGCGCGACCGCGATCTGTGGACCCGAGAGGTCCTGGGCTTCCCGATCTGGCCCCTGGAGCGGCTGCGCGCGTACCGCTCGGAACTGCTCACCGAGCACCCCGGCGCGGCCCTGGCGTCTGCCCAGCCCAGGGGGTGGGCCCGCGTCCGCGCGGAGCTGTCGTCCATGGGATCGTCCATGCGCGACATGACCTCGCGTGCGCATCGCGAGGGCCGCGACATCTGGGTGCTGTCGTCCAGCGGCTACCGCCGCGGCGACGACGGCGCCGGGCCGGGCTGCATCTTCGCCGAACACCTGCGGCAACAGCTGGGCCGGCGGCTGCTGTTCGTGGAGTTCAACACGGGCCGGCTGCCGTCCCTGGACCGCGACGACGTGTGCTTCATCGACGCGATGCAGATCCCCCTGCTGGCCGGCGCCAGGGCGAGCGCGCCGATCCTGTCGCGGGTGCTCAAGCGGGATCAGCGGCGCAACCTCGAGGCCCTGGCTCCCATCCCGGCCGAGCGCTGCGTGGACCGCGCCGTGTACGGCAACGCCCTGCGCGCGGCCGCCCATCGCTGGCTGACACGCGCGCGACCCGCCGCGGTGTTCGTGCTGGACTCGTACGGCATGTTCGTGCCGGCGCAGTACGCGGTGAAGCAGCGCGGCATCCCCCTGATCGAGCTGCAGCACGGGCTGATCCACGACAGCCACCCCGGCTACGTGGTGCCGGATCTGCCGCCCGGACCGTCCACCCCGCTACCGGACCACATCGTGTGCTTCGGCGACCACTTCGGACGGACGCTGGACCGAGCCTCGTCCTACTGGAAGGGGAGGTGGAGCGTCGGCGGGCATCCATGGCTGCAGGCGCGGGTCGCCGAGGGCAAACGCGAACCCGACCTCGGTGTGGTCCTGTTCGGCCAGTACGACCGCCCCGTCCAGGTCCGCATCCGCGACCTGGCCGCGGAGGTCCGCCGCGCCCTGCCCGCGGACGTGCCGGTGGTCATCAAGCCCCACCCGCGCGAGACCGAGTGCGAGGCGTTCTACAGACCCGCCCTGGACGCCGGCGCGCAGCTGGCCGGGGCCCGCGACGACAGCTACGCCCTGCTGGGGCGCTGCAAGGTCGCCGTGAGCGTGTTCTCCACCATCGCCGTCGAGGCGCTGGCCTTCCCCTGTCGGTCCGCCGTGGTGCGATCGCCCTACTGGTCCGAGCCCATCGTCGATCTGGTGGACCAGGGCCTGCTGGATCCGGTCGAGGACGCCGAGGGGATTGTCGAGCTGCTCTCGGTGGAAGGGAACGGGCGGGATCGCGGCGACGTGGCGCGCGACCTGTTCGGCGTGGGGAAGCCGGAGCTGGACTTCGAGCAGCTGATCGAGCGCTGCAGGGGCTGAGGGACGGATGCGCACACTCCTGGCCTGCGCGTTCGGGCTGTCCTGGCTGCTGGCGGGCTGTCCTTCGGACCCGGTGGGCGACGACGACGACGCCGGGGACGACGACACGACCGCGGCGGGCGACGACGACAGCGGCGGCGACGACGACACCTACATCGAGGAGGTCTGGCCGCCGGACGAGGCCCTGCTCCGGACCTACCGCGAGTCGTACAACACCGACCACTACGTGATGCTCGACGAGGGCCGCATCTGGGTCAAACCCAACGCGGAGACCACCGGCCTGGTCGAGGACTGGCGACTGCTCGGCGACACGGGCATGCCCGATGGGGGGCAGCTGGACAACTGGGGAGCGCCCGCCTCGGTCGCCGAGATATCGTGCGACGGCGTCCACCTGATGGCCCTGTCCGGGGACGATCACTTCTACCGCGGCTCGGACATGACCACCGAGATCCACGACTATTTCGTGTGGACCGATGCCTGGGGCGGGCTGATGGCCAACGGTGACGGGCTGAGCGCCGAGTGGTCCACCGAGTTCGGCTGGTCCGTGTCCGACTCCCACCCGTTCGGTGTGGCGCACTACGAGGACCCCAACGGCACGCAGCACAGCGTCGGATTGGGGGTCGCGCACCTGTACAGACTGGGCCCCGAGGGACGGCGGATCTACTTCAACGACTGGTTCCTGCCCAACGACTGGTCGCGGCAGATCTGCGGGCCCGACCGCAGCGCGTTCCACGCGCTGAACATCTCGGCCAGCGCATCGACGATGTTCCTCGTGGGCGAGAGCGGCGAGCTGTACACGCGGCTGTACGACTTCGACACCGGCGGCGAGAACCCCCTGTACACCTACTCGTACATCGTCACCGGCGACTCGGGGACGACCCGCAAGCTGCCCGCCGAGGACTGGTACCGCCAGCCCGACATCACCGACGGCATGATCACCCCGGACATCACCATCCACCAGGACGGGGAGGGCAACGCGGCGCGGGTGCTGCGGGTGGAGGGGATCCGCGACGGGATCACGGGGTACTTCCACAAGCGCATCGACGAAGCGGCCTGGTCCTTCCAGGAGACCGGGCGCCACATCGGCGGGCCGATCCTCAACGATCCCGGGGATCCCTACCCGACCTCGCCCGACGTCGAGCCCGACGACCACGCCATGAGCGGCACCCTCGAGTTCGGTGCCGACAGCGTCGAGATCCGGCTACTGGATTTCAACATGGTCTGCTCACCGGCCACGGCCCAGCTGAGCGTCGACGGCGAGCTGGCGACGGTGGGTGGATCACCGCTGCAGCTCGAACTCCACCACGTGCACACCTGGGTCGAGCAGCAGCGCCCGACGAACTACTGGGAGCAGGGGATGGCGGGCTACGTCCAGGCCGCCCTGCTGCTGTCCGACGAGATCGACGGTGTGGACGATCCTTCGGTGCGCGCGACGCTCCAGCAGCTGTTCGGGGATCGCGAGGTGATCAACTTCCTCGGTGACGCCTCGCTGGAGTCCGGCGAGCTCGAGGAGATCAGCTGGCTCGAGCCGTTCCGCGTCCCCGGCGACGAGAAGGCGTTCGGCACCGCATTCCATCTGAGCGTGGTCGCGGACTGAGCTGCGTCCCTTTTCCTCCGATCGGGATCAGGCGCCCCCGCACCCGTCGTCCACGCCGTTTTCGTGACAGGTCAGGACCACGTCGACCACCGTGGGAGAGGTGCTGATCTCGACGACCTGGGGTTCGGAGGCCGTGTAGGGCGAGGTGAAGGGGACGATCTCCTCGACGCTGCTGAGCAGAACCGTCCAGCTGCCCGCGGAGAGTCCGTCGATGACTACCGGTGTATCGTCGCAGGGGCGGGAGATCTGCTCGTCCACGGTTCCGCCGTCGGAGTAGCTGATCCACAGGGTGTTGATCCAGGCATCTTCGCAGGTCGCCGCGGGATCGTAGTACCCCGCAAAGGTGTAGCGGATCTCCAGGGACAACGCCCCCGGAGCGCTATCGTCGTCGTCGGCCGCGTCGTCGTCGGCCGCGTCGTCGTCGGCAACATCGTCATCGGCAGCATCGTCGTCGTCGGCCGAACTGGTGTCGTCGTCGTCCCCGGCCGCGCTGTCGTCGTCTCCGAGCACGTCGACATACTCCGTACAGCCCAGCGCGAGCAGGAAACCTACGAGTACGGTGATCGCGGTGAACAAGACGAGACGTTGGATCATGGCGTCCTCTTTCGGTAGGTGAACTCCATCCTACCGGAGCTCCTCTTGCAGACCATGAAACTGAACGGACGTCGCCGATCCCGTCACAAGCCCGTCAGCGCGAGCAGGACGCGATCACGTCCAGGAGTCCGTCCATCGTATTCTGCGCCTTCCGTGCAGAGCGCGCGCTGGACAGCTGGCGTTCGTCAAAGCTCATGGAGAGACCGCTGGTCGTGAGCGTCAATCCGTCCAGATGAGCTGGATCCCACCGGTGTGTGACCTCTTCGGTGAAGCGGTCCTTCTCCGTGTCGGGAGGACCCAGGTGATCCTCCAGGCAGGCCCGTAGAGGCTCGAAGGCCTCGTCGGCCCGATCCTCGTCCGTGCGAAAACCAACGGCCTCGAGGACGCCATCGTCGCTCTCGTTGTCCCAGGCCAGAGACGCTCGGGTGAACCACGGGTGGTCCGCATGGATCCTGTACCCGATCCTGTGCATCCCTCCCTCGATCGCCTGAGGGAAGAGCTGCGGCATCTCCGCCTGGGCCTGCACCACGTCCCAGGAGACATCGACCTGCTTCAGTGCGGTGATCGGTACGTCGTGCCCCAGATCCGTCCAGGCCGTGTCCAGCTGCGCTCGAGCCTCCTCAGCGCCGAGCGCTGCCAGGAGAAGGATCCACAACCCGCGCGACCGCGCCTCGTGATCGAGCGACGGCGTGTACATCGGACCCGTGAAGCCTTCGTGGTAGTTGTAGAGCCAGATCTCGCCGGAACCACCCTCCTTCTGCATGACGAGCTGACCCCACTCGTATTGCCGCCCCTCCTGGAAGCTGCCCCTGAACTGGTTGCCCATGTGCCGCGCGAGGTACTCGTCGAACGCCTCGAGGGCCGCCCGATCGTTGCCCGACTGGAAAACCAGGTAGTCGACCAGCCCCTCCGGCGCATCGTGGTTCACCCCGTAGCGCACGCCGTCGTAGGCGCACTCTTCGAAGTAGATGTCCACCATGCCCAACGAGCCGGGTAAGACGCCCGTGGCAGCGGTGATCTCCGCGCGCGTGATGTCCACGGACAGGCCGACCAGCTCGTCCAGGGGCACGCGGTCGGGGCCCGGGTCCACGGGTTCCGCGACCACGGGCTCCGGCTGGACCAGGAACAGCCCGCCCAGTGCTGCCGAGGACAGCAGGCCGATGCACCCGAACACCAGCGACAGGATAGCGGGCACCACCACCACCCAGAACAACACCACGTGCAGCGTCTTGCGGACGCTGCGAACCGTTGCGTGGGCCGAGGTGATCTCGCCGGAGGAGGCCACCACGTGGGCTTTGCAGTAGCGACACTCGACGACCTTGGCGCGGCCCTTCCAGCGGAGGGGGGCGGAACAAGACGGGCATCGGGGGAGTGAGGGCATGGGACGAGTGTATCAAGTGATGTGGCCAGGGGCGCGGGGGCAGGGCATGTCCACCTCCCCGAACGCATCCGCACGTTGTCGGGGGCGTGAACCTGCTGCTCGGCCGCCCCGATCGCGAAGAGTCGGACGACGAGGGCCAGCTTCCGGTTGGCGCCAAGGTGACGGGTGACCGAACCTGACACCGTCTCTCTGGCGGAGCCCCCCTGGGGTATACTCATGAGCGACACGGGGAGGGCCTTCAATGTCCAGAGCTGCCTATCTGATCGGATTGCTCGCGGTCCTCGCCGTAGGGGTCGGGTGCGGGAACGACGACGACGACGACGCAACCGACGACGACGACGCAACCGACGACGACGACGCAACCGACGACGACGACGACGACGACGACGACGACGACGACGATGACACCTCTGGGGGAGTGGACTTCGACGGCGACGGCTGGACCGACGAAGGCGGCGACTGCGACGACACCGACGCCACCGTCCACCCTGGAGCGGAAGAGATCTGCGACGGGATCACCGACAACGACTGCAACGGCGTCGACGATCCCGACGAGGAAGACGGGGATGGGGATGGTTACAGCGAGTGCGACGGTGACTGCAACGACACCAACGACGCGGCCTACCCCGGCGCGGAGCCGGTGTGCTTCGACGGCATCCTGGACAACGACTGCGATGGCGTGATCGACGCCAATGAGCTGGACTCGGACTCGGACGGAGTCTCGGTATGTTACGGCGACTGCGATGACGAAGACGCGTCGGTCTTCCCAGACGCGCCGGAGCTGTGTGACGACCTGGACAACGACTGCGACGGGGTCGTCGACGAGGGCTACGACGCGGATGGAGATGGATGGACCCTCTGCGAGGGGGACTGCGACGACGACGACGACACGGTCCATCCGGGCGCGGCCGAGATCTGCGATGGGCAGGACAACGACTGCGACGGTTCTCCGGACCCGGCGGAGGTGGACGCCGACGCGGATGGCTGGCGCATGTGTGATGGCGATTGCGACGACGCCGACGAGCTGATCCATCCAGGTGCGCCCGAGGAATGCGACGGCGTGGACAACGACTGTGACGGCACCGTGGACGACGGGACATACGACGACCTGGACGCGGACGGATGGAGCGTCTGCGACGGCGACTGCGACGACGCCGACGACCACACCTACCCCGGCGCCCGGGACGTCTGCGATGGGCAGGACAACGACTGCGATGGCTGGCTCGACGAGAGCACGTGCGGCACGGACCTGCGGCTGGCCGCCGCCACGTTCTACGCCGAGACGCCCGACGACAGGGCCGGATGGGCGGTCTCCTCGGCCGGTGACGTGAACGGCGATGGGTACGACGACATCCTCGTGGGGGCGTATGGCAACAACGGCGGCGGCACGGACAGCGGAGCGGCGTATCTGATTCACGGCCCGACGACAGGCACGATGAACCTGGGGGCGGCCGATGCCAAGCTCGTCGGTGAGGTGAACGGTGACTACGCGGGTTACGCGGTCTCCTCGGCCGGAGACGTGAACTCGGACGGGTACGACGACCTGCTCGTGGGAGCCTACCTGGACGACATGGGAGGCTCCGACGCAGGGGCAGCGTACCTCGTGCTCGGCCCGGTGACGGGCACGAGGGACCTGTCGTTGGCCGACGCCAAACTCTTTGGGGTGAGCCCCGGCGACTACGCGGGCCATGCGGTCTCTTCAGCCGGTGACGTGAACGGCGACGGGCACGACGACCTGCTCGTGGGGGCCGACTACGCGGATGGGGGCAGCACGGACTCTGGAGAGGCCTACCTGGTGCTCGGCCCGGTGTCGGGATTCATGGACCTTTCGGCCGCGGACGCCAGGTTCGTCGGAGAGTCGGACGAAGACCTCGCTGGACGCGCGGTCTCTTCGGCCGGTGACGTCAACGGCGACGGCTACGACGATGTCCTGGTGGGGGCCTACCAGAACGATGAAGGAGGCTATCACGCAGGAGCGGTATACGTGGTCCTCGGCCCCGTGACGGGATCGATGGACCTGTCGATGGCCGACGCCAAGCTTCTCGGAGAGCAGGACGATGACAGGGCGGGGTGGGCGGCATCCTCGGCCGGGGACGCCAACGGCGACGGCTACGACGATATCCTCGTGGGGACGAGATACGACGACGCGGGCGGCAACGACGCGGGAGCGGTGTACCTGGTGCACGGCCCGGTGTCGGGCACCGTGGACCTGGGAACCGCAGACGCCAAGATCGTCGGCGCGGCGAGCGAAGACCAGACGGGGTACTCGGTCTCCTCGGCAGGTGACGTGAACGGCGACGGCTACGACGACATCCTCGTGGGGGCCATCTACCAGGCGGGCCATCACGCCGAGGCAGGAGCGGCCTACCTGCTGCACGGTCCGGTGTCGGGGACCCTGCCCCTGTCGCCACTGAGCGACATCTACGCCAAGTTCGTGGGGGAGGCCAACGAGGACCGCGCTGGCTGCTCGGTCTCCTCGGCAGGAGATGTCAACGGGGATGGGTACGCCGATCTCCTCGTCGGAGCCAAGGGAAACGATCGGGCAGGCGACTACGCCGGGGCGGCCTACCTGCTGCTCGGCAGACCTTGACGCCCCGCTGCACCTGCGAGCGGTGGCGGGTGGGCGTTCACGACAATCGGCTGTACAATCGGCACGTCTGGACGTTCCACCTGAGCGGCAGGACCATGCTGAGCCTCGACACTCGAACCCGCAAGCGGCTGACCAACGCCTATCTACGGTTGCGGACGCTGCGGCTGCGCGACGGCACGGTGATCGCCCGGCGATCCCGCTTCCTCAGCGACACGGTCATCGACGACGGCGCGCGGATCAACGGCCCCCTGGTGGTCAAGGGGATGGGCAAGGCCACCATCGGCAAGTACTGCGCGTTCGGCTACGACATCGATCTGGCCACATCGAACCACGACATCCACTCGGTGAACATGCAGTACGGCCTGCAGCGGTCCATGGGTGCGCCGGTCCACGTGGGGGACCGCATGGACGTGACCGTGGGGCATGGCGTGTGGATGGGGGACCACGCCATCGTCACGCCGGGGGTCACCATCGGACCCGGCGCCGTCGTCGGCGCGGGAGCCGTGGTCACCCGGGACGTGGCTCCCTTCAGCGTGGTCGGGGGCAATCCCGCCCGCGAGATCAAGAAGCGGTTCCCCGACGAAGTCGCCCGGATGCTCCTGGAGCTGAGGTGGTGGGACTGGCCGCGCCAGCGGGTCGAGGAGAACCTCGACTTCTTCAGCGTCCGCCTTGGCCGCATGGAACCCGATGAGATGGCGCGGGCCGTCCGCGCCCTGGTGGCGCGGTATCGACCATGAACCTCTGATGAAGGCGGAGGGCAAGAAGAAGAGCCCGGTGAGGTGCCGGTGAGGTGCCCGGTGAGGTGCCCCGGTGAGGTGCCAGCCACTTCTCCTGGTGAGGTGCCGAGGTGCCGGTGAGGTGCCAGCCACTTCTCCAGCCACTTCTCCAGCCACTTCTCCAGGCCACTTCTCCAGGCCACTTCTCCGGTGAGGTGCCCCGGTGAGGTGCCAGCCACTTCTCCAGGGGCCTTGCCCAAAATCGTCGGGCACCTCTGCCCCGTCGACCCTTGCACTGGCCGGGCCAACCCTGAATACATGTGTGTTTACAAATACTTAGAAAAAAAACAGGGCGGATGACTGTCCGGTATTGAGGACGCCGCATTCCCTGGGATGTCTGCTCACGCGGACGAGTGGGCCTCAGGCCGGTGAGGCGCTGGTGAACGGTTTCAGACGGATGGGGTGGTCCGACACATCGCCCAACGTCGCGGCACTCAGTACAATCCGGTCATGGGCAAGCGCCAACGCAAGCGATCGGTTCGCCACGAGCCGTCGGAATCGTCATCGACGTCCACTCCCTTCGGCAGCCCTTTTGCCGCGTTGTCGGGCAAGTCGTGGGGAGAACCAGCGGGGCCCGAAGACGAGCCGCCAACCCGGCCGTCCGCAGAACCACCGCCCGGGTTGGACCTCGAGGCCGCGGGCAAGCTGGTGATCCAGCGAGAGCGGAAGGGGCGCGCCGGCAAGACGGTGACGCGGATCACCGGTCTCCCCGCGGAGCACATCGACGACCTGGCAAGACAGCTCAAATCAGCACTGGGCTGCGGCGCGGTGATCGAAGGAGGCCATCTCATCGTGCTCGGCGACCTGGTCGATCGTGTCGCCAGCTGGCTCGACGAGCGGGGAGCCCGGCGCGTCGTCATCTCCGGAAGGGCCGGGTCACCTTGACCGACCGCGACGCATCGAACCATGCCGACGAGCCAGAGGCGCGGCCCTATTGCTACCGTTGCGACAAGCCCACGAGCATGTGTCTGTGCGACCGCTTGTCCCGGCTCCACAATACGGTCCCGATCCACGTGTTACAGCACCCCGGGGAGCGACGGCATCACCTGGGAACGCTGCGGATACTGCGGCTGGGGCTGGTCGACATCCGTGTGCGAGTCCTGACCCAGGCGAGCAGGTGCGCAGCGAGTGCGCCTGAGGACTTGCCCGCCGGCGCAGGCCTGCTGTACCCGTCCGAGGACGCCATCGACCTCTCCACGCTGTCCGCGAGCGAGAGGCCCACGAGCCTGGTCGTGATCGACGGCACGTGGTCGCAGGCCCATCGCCTGTTCCGGGACAACCCATGGATATCCGCGTTGCCACGCTATTGCCTGCCCGCCGGGGAAGGCAGCGACTACCGCATCCGCCCGGAACCGCGCCTCGAGTGTCTATCGACCGTGGAGTCGGTGGTCGCGGCCCTGCGCATTCTCGAGCCTGAACTGGACGGCACCGAGACGATCCTCTCGGCGTTCCGGACCATGATCGACGACCAGATCGAGGCGTCGAAGCGGCGGTCGCCCGAAGACCGGCGCTTCCAGGTCCGCCGGAGACCGGCCCGCCCGATTCCGGATGTGTTGCTGGCATCGGGGGCACGGATCGTCGTCATGTGCACCGAGACTGCGCCCCCACGGGCCGAGGGGGCCGGCCCCAGGCCGCCCGTGCGGATCTCCGCGGCCACCCTCGACGGCGCACACGTGTTCGATCGCTGGATTCAGGCGACACCGCCGCCGGACGCCTATCTGGCCGGGCAGATGGAGGCCGATCTCGCCACCATCCATGCCGGAGCTCCGTGTCCCGAGGTCCTGACCGATTTCCGCGATTTCTGCGGGGAGTCGCGCAGTGGGTCGCCCGTGGTGCTTCTCGCGTGGAACCACAAGACCTTCCGCTGGTTCGAGGAGAGCATGGGCTCCCTTCGGCACTTCGCGATCAAGGGACTCTGGGCCAACCTCACCAGGCGCCGCATCCCCGATCTCGAAACCCTCGTGGGCACCCTGGGTCTCACGCCCTCGACCCTCGGGGTGACCGGCAGGGCGGGCCGTCGGCTCGCCCACGCCCACGCCCTCGCGAGGCACATCCACAGTGGCGCAGCCCATGCCCCTTGACGTGCGCGTGGAGCGGGTCGAGCGGGATCGTATTCTCGAGATCCGCGCGCGGGTGCTGCTGGAACCCGGCACGGGTCGGAGGAGCTTTTCGAAGGATCTGGCGTCCACCACCCGTCACTGGGCCGCCCTGCTGGACGGAGCTGTCGTGGGATGCGTCAGCGTGATGCGGCTGCGCGGCCACGCCTTGCGCGGGATGGCCGTGGCTCCGCAGCTCCAGCGCCAGGGCATCGGCACACGCATGCTGCAGGTCGTGTACGCAGCCGTGGACGCGCCCATGTGGTGCAACTCACGCCTCGAGGTCGTGCCGTTCTACCTGCGCCTGGGGTGGGAGGCGGCCGGGCCGGTGTTCGAGCTACAGGACCGGGGCCCCCACCAGCGATTGATCTGGTCTGCCCAGAGGTCTCCCGAGGATGTCCACGCCAAACACGCCCACCCAGGGGACGGTTGAGAGGTTGCGGTTCGCCCTCAGGCCGTGTATCGAATCCACCCACGAGGAGTGGTGACCGTGCCCGAGTTCCTTTCCCTGACCTACGGTTCCTCGAAGATCGACCTGTCCATCCCTTCCGACTTCCTCGCGGGACCGGTGATCCAACCGGCCTCGCGGCCACCGATGACGGACGAGGCCATGGTCGTGTGCATCGACGAGGCCCTGGCAGCGCCCCTGGGACGTCCCCGCCTGCGCGAACGGGTGACCGACCGACGGGTCGCGGTGGTCGTCTCCGACGAATTTCGAGCAGGACTTCACTCGCTCATCATCGATCGACTGTGCGAGGAACTGCGCGCCGGCCGCCCTTCGAAGGTGACCTTCCTGTGCGCCACCGGGACCCATGATCCGAAGGTCTATGCGCCGCGGATCGAGGCCATGGTGATGAAGCATGCCGCCGGATTACCTGTGGAGTTCGTGGCCCACGACTGCGACGATCCCCGGCTCGCGGCGATCGGCACGAGCCCGCTGGGGACTCCCGTCGCCCTGGAGCCCGCGTTCCTGCGCGCCGACGTGCGCGTGTACGGCCACGAGGCCAAGCACCACTACATGCACGGCTACTCGGTGGTCGACAAGCAGGTGATCCCGGGGATCGCCGACCGGCGCTCGGTGGAATACAACCACAAGCGGTCGCTGGACGACGACTCCGGTCCGGGCCGCAACCCGTGGCACGACGACCCCGCCCGCAGGGCCAACCCGTTCAGCGAGGACAGCCGCGACATCCGGGCCATGGCCGAGCGGCTGTGGATCGACGACGACGGCCGGCTGGTCGAGGGGCGTCCGGACACGTTCGCGCTGGACATGATCTCCGATCCTGCGTCGATCTACTGGGTCGGCGCAGGGGATCCCGACGAGGTCTCGCGAGAGGCCCTGCGCAAGGCCGACGAACAGGCCCAGTTCACCGTGGATCGCACGCGCTATGCGGTGGTCTCCCCCGGGGGTCCCCCCGCCAGTCAGGCGATGTACGGCGTGCAGAACTGCTTCGACATGGCCGTGCGTGGAGCGGTACAGCCCGGCGGCGAGGTGCTCGTCCTGGCCCCCTGCGAGGGCCGCCCCGACCTGCCCC
Organism: uncultured Rickettsiales bacterium; assembly: GCA_964558555.1. Classification (GTDB taxonomy): domain Bacteria; phylum Myxococcota_A; class UBA796; order UBA9615; family CAYRNR01; genus CAYRNR01. The sequence continues at coordinate 37,095 of CAZLEO010000035.1, forward strand.
CCGACGTCTCCGGCGTGGCCACCAGTTCCCGATCGCGGCGGCTGTTCTGGGACAACCTCATCGCGCTACGCGACGAACCGCTCGAGGCGTGCTTCGACGAGATCGACGAGAACTTCGAGCTGTACATGTGGAAGACCTACCGCGTACTGCGCAACTTCAAGGGTGACCGGCTGAAGATCCACGTCCACAGCCAGCTGGCGCCCGAGCGGCTGGTGGAGGCGGGGTTCATCCCGGTGGCCGATCCGCAGGCGTGGATCGACGAACGCGCGGCCCGCGGCGACGGTTCCCTGCGGGCCATCGATCAGGGGAACAAGCTCCTGGTCGTCGGGCGGTGAGCCCGGCCCTCTCCAGCGAAACCACGACAGCGAACTACCTGGCGGCGATCAGCCCTCGTACCCCCGGATCTTCCGCGCCTTCTTCGCCACCTTCGACCGCAGATTCTTGAACCGCCGGCGCACGGTCTGGTCGGGCATGTCCACCTCGCCGAAGGGTACGTACTCGGGGCGCAGGTCGTCCTTGCCGTAGGTGCGCAGGAACTCGTTGAGGATGAACGCCACGCCCTGGGGGCTGACGTGGCGGCCGTCGTCGAGGAAGAACGGCCCGTCGCCGCGCCACTGGGGCACCAGCTCGAAGCTGTAGAAGTAGTGCACGTCCGAGTGCACGGCGAGGAAGTCGGCTGCGGCGGCGCGCAAGATGGACTTGGACTCGCAGTTGGCCACGACCACGTCACGCCGGCGGAACGTGGCGTGCAGCGGCACCGGGCTGACCGTGAGCAGGATCGGCGCGTCGGTGACGCCTCGGATCAGCCCGCGCATCCGCGCGAGATTGGCCAGGTTGTCCGCGGTGGTCGAGTTGCGGAACGTGTAGTCGTCCACCACGGGCCGCGGCGGCAGCTCCACCGCCACGAGGCCGTCGCTGCGGCGCTGCCAGATCTCGGTCAGGCCCAGCGTGACGATGATCAGGTCCGCTTGCTCGTAGGCCCGGCGCGCCTCGTCGTCGGCGCGGCGCTGCATCGCCAGCACCTCGTCGCGCGACGACGCCTTGAACGCCTTACGGAACGGGTGCATCCAGGTGCCGCGCACACCCTCGACCACATCGTCTTCACTGTACGACGAGTCCCCGAACAGGTGCTGCATCTCCTGGACGAGGGAGAAGGTGTTGTACTGCAGGCCCGCCGTGTGGAAGGTCGCGCGCAGGCCCATGGCCGCGAGCACCTCGGTGACCCGCTCGGCAAAGCACGAGCCGATGGCCGCGATGCGGGAGTCCTCCCCGACCAGGGGGACGGGCTCGCCGTAGGGCTGCTCGGCGCGCTCGGCCCAGCGCATCAGGTGATCCACCTCGTAGTCGCCGCGCCGCGTGCGCAAGGTGCGCGGCCGCGCGAAGGGGATACCCTTGCCGTCCTCGCTCATCGGTCCGCCCTTCTATAATGCCCGGCAACCATGGCGACCAAGTCACCCCAGGCCAGCCGCTTCTTCCACGTGGGCTGCCCCAAGACCGGCACCACCACCGTGCAGCAGGTGTGGCGCGACGATCCCCGGATCGAGCTGATCAAGTTCAGCCGGACGTTCAACACCGACCTCTGGTATCGGATACCACATCGCCCGGGCGAGGGGGACCACGCCGGCGACCGCATCGTGGTGGAGAGCGACGAGAACATCGTCTCGGGCCTGCCTCCATTCAGCGGCTTCTTCACCGCGATGCGCCGCATCCGCAAGGCCCACCCCGACGCCCAGGTCTACCTGACGATCCGCGAGCAGCGGTCCTTCCTGGTGTCCGGGTACCGCCATCAGATCATCCACACCGCGAACGCGTGGCCCGACCTCGGGGCCTTCCTCGACTCGGAGCGGGGCCGCGGGTACGTGGCCATGGCTGAGTACGGCTCCCTGGTCGAGGAGCTGATCCACGCCTTCGGCGGCCACGGCGTCCACGTGCTGCCCATGGAGCTCTTGCGCGCCGACTTCGACGCCTACTTCGAGCGCCTGTACGCCCCGATGGGACTACAGCCTCCACCCGAGCTGCGCCCCTTTGCCGCCAACCGCGGCCCCGACGACACCTACGTGCGGCTCAAGGCCGGCCTCAACCGAGCCCTGCCCCAGCGCCATCCGCGGCTGCTGCGCGAGGTCAACCGCGCCGGACGCTTCCTCTACCAGCACACGCGCGACGCCGTCGCCCCCCGGCTGGCCGCCCAGCGCCGCATCGCCTGGGGTGAGGAGCCGGCCTTGCTGGATCTGGAGGCCCTTTTCCGCCGCCAGAACCGCGCGCTGCAGCGGCTCACCGGGCTGGACCTGGCTCGGTACGGTTACCTGCTGTGAACACAGCCGGTCAGGGATCGGATCGTCGTCGCCTCGGAGCCTGCCGCTCCACGTGCTCCTGGACCAGCTCCATGGCCTGGCTGAGCATGAAGTGGAAGGGGGTGGGCATGCCCCCGCCGTTGCCGTTGCCGTCGCCCCCGGTCTGGTAGAGGTTGAAGCGCGCGTTCCCCATGGACTTCGCCATGGCGGACGCCGCCGCGGGCAAGGCCTCGGTGACGAAGAGCCGCTCCATCGCCGCCGGCCCGGCCTCGTTCTCGGAGTCCAGCATCTCGCGCAGCGCCCTGGCCTCTTCCTCGTGGAGCGCCCGCTGGGCGGCGGCCTTGATCTCGGCGCGTTGCCGGTCCGCTTCGGCCTCCACCTGGGCACGCTGCTGGGCCTGATCCACCTTGTACAGGGCGATGCCCTCGTTCTGCTCGACGCGGAAGCGGTCCAGCTTGAACAGCTCCTCGTCGTGGGTCTTCTTCAGCGCGATGCCCTCGAGCTCGCGCTGGGCTTCCATCTGGGCCTTCTTCATGGCCAGCTCGTGGCGCTGCCTCGATAGGGCCGTCTCGGTCTCGATCTTGCGCTCCGTGACGGTCCGTTCGCTGGCCATCAGGGCCAGCTTGGCGTCCTGCTCCTTCTCCGCCTTGAACTTCGCCTGCAGCGCGTGGAACAGGTCCTTGTCCTGCACGTAGATGTCCTGGATGTCGATGGTGACGATCTCCACACCCCAGCCCTCGGGGCCCTCGCTGGAGACCACCTGGGCCACCTCGCCCATCAGCGAGACCGCGATCTCCTCCTTGCGGCGGCGGATGCACTCCTCGACGCTCATGTTGGCCACCAGCCACTTGGAAGTGGATCGGCACATGTCCGCGATCATTCGCGCCAGCTTGGCCTCGCCCTTCTCGCGCGACGTGAAGTTGATCAGCTTGTAGACCTGCAGCGGATCGCAGATGCGGTAGATGACCATGCCCCGCAGGCGCACGTCCACGTTGTCGTTGGTGATCTGGTTGGCCTGGAACACCACCTCCTTGAGGGTGGTGGGCACCAGCGCAACCGTGTCCCACGGGAGCTTGAAGCAGCGCCCTCCCTGGCCGCTGACCTTGTCCCGCAGGCGACCGTCCCGGTACGCGATCAGGTACTCGCTGGGCTGTGCGGACACGTATCCCCACATCCGGGACCGACCGACCGCGTCGTCCGGCGAGTTCGTGGCGATCTCGATGTCCGGGCTCTCCACCTTGGATTGCTCGACAGCGGAGCTGTCCTTCTTCCTGGCAGCGTCCCTGCGGATCACCGCTTGCTTGAGTCCTCGTTCTGACGCCATGGCTCCCTCCTTGGATACCCCTGGATGAAGCACGAATCGTGCCGCGGTTGGATCATGGAGACGCACAACGATCGTGCCGTCGGCTCCTCACGCTGCAGTGCACATTTGCACATATTTTGTGCATTATCTGGGAGGGAGGTTGTATGTCCCCGTCAGCTGGAGTCGTTCGTGACTGGTTCGTCTCGCTCGACGGCCCCGCCGAGGGGATCGTCCAGCGGCATCGGTCGGATCTCGGTCGAAGGGAGGCCCGCCCCGTCCTCGCGCAGGCCTATCTGTACCTGTTCCGCAAGGAGGAGTTCGACGGGGAGATTCGCCTGCTGGAGGCGAGCGACGCGAGCCACCGCAAGCTCGCCGGTGCGCTGCGCGCCGAGGATCGGATACGGCGCCAGGATCTGGCGGCCGCGCGCGACATGCTCGCGGAGCTCTCACGGGGGGGCGGTGCGGTCGGCGCCTGGGCGGCGCTGAGGGAGTCGGAGGTGCTGGAGCGGATGGGGCAGCTGGACGAGGCCCGGCGAAGGCTGATCGACTCACGCGGCAACATCGGGGAGGAGCCTCCCCTCTTGCGAACCATGGTCGAGGCCCGGTTGCACTTCAGAAGGGGACGCGTGGAGGACGCGGCGCGGACACTGCACCAGGCAGCCGACGCCCTGCCCGACGCTCCTCCACCCCTCGCTGGGGCATTCCACAGGGCCTGGGCCATCTACCTCTCCCTGCTCGGGGACGTCCCGCGATCCCTGCTCCACCACAGGCTGGCGCTCGACAGCCTGGGCGAGCTGGGAGACCGCTTCATGCTGACCAAGGAGTACCTCTCCCTGGGGCAGACATACCTCGAGATCGGCGAACTGGATCACGCCGAGTTCTTCTTCGGCCAGGCCGAGGCGTCGGTCGAGGAGTTCGACGATCCATCCATCGAGGCGCTCCTCGCGTCCCGCCTGGGCCTGTTGTGCCTGGTGCGCGGTGACCTCGTCCGCGCGGCGGGCCACTTCGAACGGGACCTCGAGATCAGCGAGGCGTCGGCCACCTCCCACGGACGCGCCTATGCCATGCGCAACCTGGGCAAGGTGGCCGCTCGCACGGGAGATCCCACCCGCGGACTCGACCTTCTGCGAGGCTCACGGGAGGCGTTCACGGAGCAGGCCGACGCGATCAACGCGGAGCTGACGCGACTCGAGGAGGCCGCGGCCCTGCTCACGGCGAAGGGAGCGCAGGGAGCGCGTGAGGTCGAGGACAGCCTCGAGAGGGTCGCGACGTTCTTCCGTCGCCTCGACCGCCCCGTGATGATCGCCCAGGTCCAGGGGGTACGAGCGCGGCTCTTCGTCGAGGAGGGCAAGCTCGAACTCGCCAGGCAGGAGATGGAGGACGCGGCGCGCAAGTTCCTGATCCACCGGCGCCCCGACCGCCTGTTCGATTCCCTGCTGTCGTTTGCCCAGTCTCTCCTGCGGCGGGGCGAGGAGGAGGCGGCCAAGCACCATCTGGGCTGGGCTCACCGCGAGGCGATCCAGGCGGGGCGCCCCTGGATGGCACGCACCGTGATCGACCTGCTGGGCAGCATCAGCGAACGAGCGGTGATGGACGTGCTGGGCGAACCGATCCCCGCGGCGTCGAGGGAGCGGGCCGAGGTCCGCCCCTGGTACGAACAGACCCTCGAACGCAGCCGGACTCAGAGCGTGCGGACGCTGATGGAGGACGCCCAGGCGGTCGCCGAGACCGACGAGACCGTCCTCATCCAGGGCAGCACCGGCGCCGGCAAGGAGGTCCTCGCCCGCCTCATCCACGCCCGCAGCGAGCGCGCGGACGCGGCCTTCCTCGCGTTGAACTGCGGGGCCATCCCCGACACCCTGCTGGAGGACGAGTTCTTCGGGCACGAACGTGGCGCCTTCACCGGCGCGGACAAGGCGCGGGTCGGGATCTTCGAGGCCGCCCAGGGGGGCGTGGTCTTCCTCGACGAGGTGGGCGAGCTCTCCCGCCAGGGACAGGTCACGCTCCTGCGGTTCATCGAGGACCGCCAGGTCCGTCCGGTGGGGTCGTCGGCGACGAGAGCCGTGGACATCCGCATCCTCACCGCCACCAACCGCGATCTGCGCCAGGAGGTCCGCGAAGGCCGCTTTCGCCAGGATCTGTATTTTCGGCTGGCCGTGTTCCCGCTCCAGCTCCCCGCCCTGAGCCAGCGAGCCGCAGACATCCCCGACATCGCCCAGCTGCTGCTCGCCCACAACCCCCACGCCCAGCGGAAGGGTATCGTCGCCATCAGCGACGCCGTCATGCACGTGTTCGATGAGTACCCGTGGCCCGGCAACCTGCGCGAGCTCGACAACGTGCTGAGATATGCCGCCATACGCGCAAAACGCCACCGCCCCATCCTCAAGCGAGACCTGCCGCCGACCCTCTTCGACGCGCCGGTCGACCCGGACACGTTCCCCACCCTCGAGGAGATGAACCGGCGGCATATCCGGGAGGCGCTGAGCCTTTGCGGCGGCAACCGCAACCGCGCAGCCGCCCTGCTGGGCGTGCACCGCAACACCCTGGCCAACCGGCTCAGGGCGCAGCGCTGAGTCAGGCGTCGAGCGCCGGCGTCAGGGACAGACCGCCCCCACGTCCGCCAACGCCTCGTTGTCCCCCTCCTCGCACTCGCTGTACGCGCCCACGCCCGCGCCGTCGTCGTCCACGGCAACGATCACCGAGGCCGCGCCGAGGATGTTGGCGGAGGTGGCCACCAGGAAGACCGGGTCCGAGAGCATGCCCGGGTCGAGGTCGTCGGGCAGCAGGGCGAAGTCCAGCGCGGTCAGGGTGCCGAGGCCGTCGTCGGCGTACAGGACCACCTGGATGCCGGCCGCGGCCATGAGCGCGCCCTCGTTGGCGACCTGCACCACGAAGGTGACGTCCTCGCCGCAGGCCTCCTGGCAGACCTCGACCAGGCCGGGCACGAGGTTGGGCGCGGCCGTGGCGGCCACGGTGCCGATGCCGGCCTGGCGGAAGGAATTGAACTCGGGCCAGTTGGGCGCCGCTGCGGGCGGGATGGACAGGTCGTCCTCGACGTTGGTGATGTAGTACGCGTGCTGGTTCCACACCTGGCGCGTGGTGACCCAGTTGTCGTCCGCGTCGCCGATGACGCGCAGGCCGTGGTGCTCGTCGCCGCCGCCGCTGTCGCCGTTGCCCAGCACGATCTCGGCGCGGCCGTCGCCGTCCGCGTCGGCTATCACCGGGTACTCGTTGACCGTGCCGCTGCGGTGGTCCTCGTACTCCAGCAAGACCGCGCCCGTGGTGCCGTCGTAGACCCACAGCCGCGTCTCGTCGGCGTACACCACCTCGGCCTGGCCGTCGCCGTCGAAGTCGAACACGGACGAGCCCGTCGATTCGGAGCTGGAGTCGTCGATGGGCTGGTACCACAGGACGGTGCCGTCCACCTCCCAGACCGTGTAGTAGTCGTCGCCGGGCAGGCCGATCTCGGGGGCGCCGTCGCCGTCGTAGTCGGCGATGGTAGGCGGACCGCCGTCGCCGCCGCCGTACACCGACCAGCTGTCGATGAACGAGCAGTCGGTCTCGAACAGGTACACCGTGCCATCGTCCACGGTGACGAACTCGCCCTCACCGTCGAGATCGAGGTCGGCTGCGCCGGGGTAGCCGTCGGAGTAACCCGTGGAGCAGATCGTGTTGCCGTCGATGTCGTACAGGGCGTTGCCCGCCACCACCTCCATCAGGCCGTCGTTGTCGAGGTCGATGGCGAAGGAGGTGTAGGAGCTGTTGGAGTAGCTGCTGTTGTAGCCCGACCCGTACGCCCCCTGGCCGCGGAGCGTGCCGTCAGCGTTGTAGATGGACGCCCCGTAGATGATCTCCACGGTGCCGTCGCCGTCCATGTCCGCGGTGGCCGGGTAGTGGCCGCGGCGGGGATAGTCGTTGACCGTATCCACCCAGCGAGTGGTGCCATCGTTGTTCAGGCACGCCAGGAAGCTGTCGGAGCCCTCGTACACCGTCAGCAAGACCTCGGGCCAGCCGTCCCCCTCGAGATCGGCCAGGGCCAGGCTGCCCAGGTAGTACGGGTGATAGCCGCTCTCGACCTCGTACGCGGTCCAGTGCTCGCCCGTTCCGTCGCCGGACAGCAGCCGCACGACGCCGCGGTAACTGTCGCTGCGGGAGCGGTAGATCGCGGCGATGTCGGGAACGTCGAGGTCGTCGACCACGCCGTCGCCGTTGTCGTCGGTCATCTGGCCCACCATGGGCGTGCTGATGATCTCGTCGTGGGTCGGGTAGGTGGCGAAGGTGGTCACGCCCCACTCGGGGATGGGATCGAAGTCGCCCACGGGCGGGAGATACTCGCAGGCGGGGTCGTCGGCGCCCGCGGCCGCCGGGGGCGGGTCGTCGCAGGGGTCCGGATCCTCGGCCCCGTCGCAGTCGCTGTCCACGCCGTCGTACCAGACCTCCTCGGCGCCCGGGTACACCGCTGCGTCGGCGTCGTCGCAGTCCCCGTCGCACTCGGCGAGGCCGTCGCCGTCGTCGTCGACCTCGTCGCCGGGCACGGCGCCGTCGCAGTCGTT
>CAZLEO010000036.1:0-44899 GCA_964558555.1 uncultured Rickettsiales bacterium
CCCCGCCCCGAGCAGCCCCCCAAACGGGGACATGCGCAACTTGGTCACCCCGGAGTTTCGATCCACCCCCCAAGGCCACTGAGCAAGTTGCGCGTGTCCCCGTATCGCCCCCAGATCACCGACACAATCCGGCGACAGCCGCCTCGAACCAATACCCCGTCGCAGGCTCCCCCCTACTGCAGCCTCCCCGGCAGCCCCCCCAGAAACGCCTCCCGACACCCAGGACACAGCAAGAACGCCCGCCTCGTCACGACCTGTGCCTCGAGTTCGTCGGCCCTCCCTTTTCTCGCCGCCTCCTCCATGGCCTTCAATGTGCGCTCGATCTCACCGTCGATATCGTCGGGAACGGCGAGGAAGGGGTCGTGGTCGGCGGTGACGGTGACCTCGGTCACATATCGGAGCGCGCCGGTGGGCAGGGCAACATTACACAGAGCACACTGCGCCGCGCTCACGGCAGGACCGCTGCGAGGGCGGCCACGAGGTCGTCGTCGTCGCCGGGGAGCAGGGTGCGGGGATCGAGCCAGACGCGATCGTCGGCGACGCGGACGATGACGGGGGTCTCCCCGAGGCGCAGGAGCTCGGCCCAGTGGCTGGCGTCGCGGTGAGTGGGCAGGAGGCTCACCGCGTGTCCGAGGAGGTCCACCTGGGCCATGGCCCCGCCGCCCGCGCGGCCGGTGACCTCCTCGGTGGTCGCCTCGAAGTGATCCCCGAGGTCGGGGACGCCGGCCTGGATCTTGTGGAGCAGTTCCTCGGCGGCGCGGCGCGAGTCCGCAGGATCGCGGTGGACGCGGCCGTGGGTCGGCACCTGATCCGCCTCGCCGTCGAGGTAGTGTCGCAGGGTCCCCTCCAGGGCGGCATAGGTCAGCTTGTCCACTCGCAGCACGCGCATCATGGGGTCGCGAGCGAGGCGCTGGACGAGGTCCTTGCGCCCGACCACGATGCCGGCCTGGGGGCCGCCGAGCAGCTTGTCGCCGGAGAAGGTGACGAGATCCACGCCCGCGGCCACGGCGTCCCGCACCACCGGCTCGCCCGCCGAGGAGCCCGGCACCAGCTGGCCGCTGCCGAGATCCTCCACCACGGGCACGTCGGTGCGGCGGCCGAGCTCCACCAGGGGACCGCGATCCACCTCGGCGACGAAGCCGATGACGCGGAAGTTGCTGCGGTGGACCTTCAGCAGCATGGCGGTGTCGTCGCCCACCGCGTCCTCGTAGTCGCGCAGGTGCGTGCGGTTGGTGGTGCCGATCTCGCGCAGGATCGCCCCGCTGCTGCGCATGACGTCGGGGATGCGGAAGGAGCCGCCGATCTCCACGAGCTCGCCGCGGGAGACCGCCACCTCGCGCCCCTCGGCCAGGGCGCGCAGGGCCAGGAACACGGCCGCGGCGTTGTTGTTGACCACCAGGGCCGCCTCGGCGCCGGTGAGGCGCAGCAGCAGCCTCTCCACCCCTGCGCCGCGGCCGCCGCGCTTGCCGCGTTCGATGTCGAATTCCACGTTGGTGTAACAACCCGCCACCTGCCGCAGGTGCCGTTGCGCACGCGCAGGCAACGGCGATCGGCCCAGGTTCGTGTGGACCACCACGCCCGTGGCGTTGATCACGCGGCGCAGGTGATCGCGGCTCAACAGGGTCGCGCGATCGCGCGCCGCCTCGGCCACGGCGTCCCGATCCACGACCACCTCTTCGCCGGCGATCAGGCGCCGACGCAGGCCGTCGATGGCGTCGCGCACACCCTCCTTGACGGCCCACGCGGGCAGGTCGGCGTCGACGGACAAGGTGGGGTGGGACAGCATCTCGCCCACCTGCGGCAGGGTACGAAGGCGATCTTGCGGCGTGTCGCTCATGCTAGACTCCCGGCGTGCAGACGGTCGCGCCCCTGATCGCCGCGCTGATCAGCTTCTCGCTGGCGATCTCGATGCTCATCCGCGACCCTCGCGATCGCATCCACCGCCGTTACGCCGTCACCGCCACCACCGTCGCGCTGGTCTTCCTCTGCATGTTCTTCTACGTGCAGACTCGGCACGAGTTCTGGCGGCACGGGCTGCTGATCGGCGGCCTGTTCGTGGCCCCGACGTCGGTTCAGGTCTATCACCTGCTGTTGAGGCGGTTCAACCCGCCCACGGGCCCGCTGGTCAACGTGCTGTACGCCGCCGCGCTGGTCCAGTCGCTGGTGGTGGTGCTGTTCGCGCGCAGCTTCCTGTACATCTTCGCCGTCGACGGGCTGGTGATCTTCTTCGGCCTCGCCGCCAACGTGGCGATCCTGTTCTGGGCCCGCCGGGGCGCGGAGTTCCACGTGGATCGCACGCGCCTGACCTACCTCGCCGTGTTCGGCGCGGTGTCGGTGATCCTGATGGCGGTGGAGATGGTGGCCACGTCCTGGAACCTCGACGCGGGCGGGCTGTACCACCTGAGCATCCCGCTGCCGCCCGTGGGCACCCTCGCGGCGGTGGCCTACATCTACTTCCTGGGGCAGATGATCCTGCTGTACAGGCTGCTGGACCTGCACGAGATGATCGCCAAGATGGCCAACTTCGGGGCCATGTCCGTGCTGCTGGCGGCGGTGTACGCGTTGATCGTGCTGGGGCCGGGCCGCGACACCTCCCTGGGGGCGCTGGTCATCAACACGCTCATGGCCACCGCGGCCATGCTGATCCTCCACGACCCCCTCAAGGAGAACATCGACCGCTGGATCGCGCGGCTGGTCTTCCAGGAGCGCTTCCAGCTCGACGGGGCGGTCGCGGCGCTGTTCAGGCGGCTGCCGGGCATCTTCGAGGTGGAGGCGCTGGTGGACGAGCTGCTGGGGGCGCTGACGTCCACCAGCCGGGTGGAGGCGGCGTCGGTGTACCTGTGGAACGACTCGGACCGGGCGTACCGGGTCATGGCCCACCTGGGGTCCAACTCCCTGCCCGGCCTGCAGCGCGTCCCGTCGCGGCCGTTCGCCGAGGGGTTGCTGCGCAAGCGGTCGCCGCTGCTGGTGGAGGAGTTCCGGCGCAAGGCCCAGCACGCCCAGCTCGCCGACGGGCCCGCGCGCGAGGCCGAGGAGCGCCAGCGGGAGTGGTCCTCGGCCGCCCTGCACACCATGGAGGGCATGGGGGCCGACATCACGCTGCCGTTCCTGGCGGGGCGCAGCGTGCTGGGCTGGGTCAACCTGCGCACCGAGCGCGGCAACGTGGGGCTGTCCCGCGACGAGATCGCCCTGCTGGCCCAGGCCGTGGAGCGGGTGGCCGCCGGGATCGACGCCAGCCGTCAGTTCGAGCGCATGAAGGACCGCGACCGGCTGGCGGCGCTGGGCGAGATGTCCGCCGGGCTGGCGCACGAGATCCGCAACCCGCTGGGGGCCATAAAGGGGGCGGCGCAGGTGATCCAGGAGACCGGGGTGGAGGACGACCAGGAGGAGTTCCTCGACATCATCGTCGAGGAGGTGGACCGCCTCAACGCGGTGGTCAGCCAGTTCCTCGACTACGCCCGGCCCATGGCCCTGGACCGTCAGAACACGTCGCTGGGGCCCATGCTGCGGTCGGTGGGGCAGGCGCTGGAGGCGGAGGGGCTGCCCGACGGCGTGCGCCTGGAGCTGGATCTGGCCGAGGACACGCCGCCCATTCCGGTGGACATCGAGAAGATCCGCCAGGTCCTGCTCAACCTGCTGCGCAACGGGGTCGAGGCCATGCCCCGGGGTGGCGTCCTCATCGTGCAGGCCCGCTACCACCGCGCCCTGCGCCGCGTGAGACCCATCGGCTCGAGCCGCCACCAGCGACGGGTGGGGACGCTGATCAACGCGCTGGAGGGGGCCCTGGAGATCACCGTGTCCGACACGGGCGAGGGGATCGGCCCCGAGGCCCTGTCGCGCCTCTTCATCCCGTTCTTCACCACCAAGGACCAGGGCAACGGCCTCGGCCTGCCCATCTGCGAACGTATCGTGCGCGAGCACGGCGGCGAGCTGGAGGTGGAGTCCAGCCCGGGCCAGGGCACGCGCTTCGTGGTGCGCCTGCCCATGAACGACGAGCAGCCGGGCCCCTCGTCCCTGGCACTGGACGCCGCCCAGGAGTGATGTGGGAGCGTCGCGGCCACACGTGGCGTGCGCGCGATGAACGTTCCGCGGTATCCTTGCATGCGAGTACGTCACCGGAGGGAGAGCGCCCTTGCAGATTCGCCGATCGGTCATCGCGCGGAACGAGCCCACGATGGAGCTCTTCCGTACCATCCAGGCCACCTACCGGTCCCTGAGGGAGCGGAGCGACGGGTTCATCGAGTCCTACGACCTCAGCCGCCCCCAGTTCGAGGTCATCTCCGCCCTGGGCAACACCGCCGGGCTGACCCTCAAGGAGCTGTCCCGCCGCCTCCCCGTGACCAAGGGCACCCTCACCGGCGTGATCAACCGCCTCGAGGAGCGGGGGCTGGTGCGGCGCTCCTCCAGCGACTCGGACCGGCGGTCCACCGTGGCCACCCTCACCGAGGAGGGGGAGTCCCTCTACGAGGAGGTCTTCACCGGCCACGTGTCCTACCTCAAGAAGTACCTGGACGTGCTCGATCCCCAGGAGCGCGAGACCCTGACCCGCCTGCTCATGCGCGTGCAGGCGGCGGCCCGATAGCCCTCCCCGTTTCACCCGCCGCGGCTGGCGTGGTTCTTACAAGCGACGCGGAGTCGAGATGAACATCCTGACCATCCTCACCGATGCCTACGACGCCGGCGGTGGGATCGCCGAGTACAACGTGCAGCTGGTGGAGGCCATGCGCGAGTGCGAGCTGACCGATCGCCTCGACGTGCTGAGCATGCGGGCCACCGAGGGCACCGGGGCCCGGACGTCCGAACGTGCCGTGCCCGACGGCGTGCACTGGCAGACGCTGCCGCGGACCAGCAAGGTCGGCTACTCCCTGGGCTCGATCAAGCACGCCATCACCCACCCGTTCGACGTGGTGGTGTGCGGCCACATCAACCTCGCCCCCCTGGGCGCCGGGCTCAAGCACATGGGCCGCCAGCGCCGCATGATCACCGTCACCTACGGTGTGGACGTGTGGGACCGCCTCACGCCGCTGAAGACGCGCGCCTTCGACGACAGCGATCTGGCCACCGCCCTGTGCGCCTACACGCGCGAACGCATCCTGGAGTGGTCGAGCCTGCCTCGTGAACGCATCGACCTGCTGTACGCCACGTGCAACGAGGAGCAGTTCACCCCCGCCCGCAAGCCGGCCTACCTGGTCAAGCGCTACGGCCTGCGCGGCAAGAAAGTGCTGCTGACCGTCGGCCGCCTGGCCTCGGTGGATCTGTACAAGGGCCACGATCGGGTCATCCGCGCCTTGCCGGCGCTCCTGAAGCAGCGCGACGACGTGGTGTACCTCGTCGTCGGGGACGGGGACGACCGCCCGCGGCTGGAGGGCATCGCCCGCGAGGAGGGGGTCGAGGACCGCGTGATCTTCGCGGGGCTGGCGCCCGCCGAGGAGCTGGTGGACCACTACCGCGTCGGCGACCTGTTCGTCATGCCCAGCACGGGCGAGGGCTTCGGCATCGTCTACCTGGAGGCGGCGTGCTGCGGTGTGCCCTCGGTGGCGTGCACCGACGACGCCGGCGGCGAGGTGGTCTCCCACATCGGCGGATCGGCCGTGCACTCCGCCGACGCCGACGGCCTCGTGCGGGTGATCCTCGACCACCTGGGCAAGCGCCTCCAGCGCAAGCGCATCCGCCAGGCGTGCATCGACACGTTCGGCCTGCAGCAGTTCAAGAAGACCACCGCGGACATCCTGCGCCACTGCGCCGAACTCTGAACCGGGAAGGGCCCAGCGGCATGCGGATCGTCCACTACACGCCGGTCATCCGACTCGCGGAGGGGGGCGTGGTCCGCGCCGTGCTGGACCTGGCCGTCGGGCTCGCGCGCCGCGGCCACGAGGTGACCGTCGCCACCACCGACGCCACCGACGCGCCGGCCGACTGGATCGGTGACGACCACCCCTCGATCCTCGAGCTGCCCGAGCCCGCGGTGGCCGGTCGCCTCTTCGGGCCTCGCCAGCTCCGCAAGCTCCAGGAGCAGCTACGCGCCTTCGACGTCCTGCACCTGCACTCCATGTGGGTGCCGTCCAATCTCCAGCTGGCCCATGGCGCCGGGCGGATCGACCTGCCCTACGTGATCAGCGTCCACGGCATGCTCGACGACTGGTCCATGCAGCAGCGCGCCTGGAAGAAGCGCCCCTTCCTCCGGGCGGGCGGGCAGGCCATGCTCGAGGACGCCGGCGCGGTCCACTGCACCGCCGAAGGCGAGCTCGCGCAGGCCTCCCGCTGGTTCCCCGACGGCCACGGCTGGGTCGCCCCCCTGCCCATGGATCTGACGCCCTACGCCGACCCCGTCGGCGAGGACGCCGCCCGAGAGGCCTTCCCCCTCCTCGGCGCGGACGGCCCCGGCGTCCTGTTCCTCTCGCGCCTCCACTACAAGAAGAACATCGAGGCCCTGCTGCGCGCCTGCGCCCTCTTGCGCGACCGCGGCCGGCCGTGCAACCTCCTCGTCGCGGGTTCCGGCGAGGCCGACTACGAGGCGTCGCTGCGCGACCTCACCACCGAACTCGACCTCGAGGACCGGGTCGCCTTCCTCGGCATGGTCGTCGACGACGTGAAGGTCTCCCTGTTCGAGGCGGCCGACCTCTTCGTCCTGCCCACCCAGCAGGAGAACTTCGGCTTCGTCCTCTTCGAGGCCCTGGCCGCAGCGACCCCCTTGGTCACCACCCGCGGCACCGACACCTGGCCCGAGATCGAGGCCAGCGGCGGCGGCGTCATCGCCGATCCCGACCCCGCCTCCCTCGCCGACGCCATGGCCGACCTGCTCGCCGATCCCGACCGCCTCCGCCGCATGGGCCGCGCCGGCCGCCAGTGGGTCTTCACCGAGCTCGGCTCCGACCGCGTCATGGACCGGTACGAGGAGATGTACCGGTCCCTCCTCCCTTAGGGGTCAAGTCTGGTTTTAGAGCATTTGGCGGCGAAAATCGCCGCCAAATGCTCTAAAACCAGACTTGACCCCTAGGAGAACAGGTTGTGGCGCAGGATCGCCCACACGGCGTGGACGCCGTCGCGAGCGCGGATCTTCTTGCCGTCGGCGTAGTCGCGGCCGGAGTAGCTGATGCCGACCTCGTAGATGCGCCAGCGGCCGCGGGCGACCTTGGCGGTGATCTCGGGCTCGATGTCGAAGCGGTCGGCGGTGAGGTGCATCGAGTCGATGACCTCGCGGCGGAAGACCTTGTAGCAGGTCTCCATGTCGGTGAGGTTGAGGTCGGTCAACACGTTGGACAGGGTGGTGAGCAGCCGGTTGCCCACCCTGTGCCAGAAGAACAACACGCGGTGTTCCTCGCTGCCGACGAAGCGGGAGCCGAAGACCACGTCGGCGCGGCCGTCGAGGATGGGGGCCAGCAGCCGCGGGTAGTCGCGGGGGTCGTACTCCAGATCGGCGTCCTGGACGAGGAGGATGTCACCCCGGGACCGGGCCAGGCCGGCGCGCACCGCCGCCCCCTTGCCGCGGTTCGCCGGCAGCTCGTGCACCTGGATGTCCGCGGTGGGGTGCTCCGCGACGATCTCGGGATATAGAACGCGCGTCCCGTCGTCGGATCCGTCGTCCACCAGCACGACCTCGAGGTCCAGGCCCACGTCGGCGGCGAGCACGCGCCGCACGATCTCCGCGACCGTGTCTCGTTCGTTGTACACCGGCACGATCACCGACAGGCGGGGCGTCACGGTTGCTCCTGCGGACGGCGACAGCCGTTGGAGTGGGGCTCCCCCCACGAGGCGATGGCCGGGACGCTGAGCAGCAGCACGGCGAGATCGAGCCATATGGAGGCGTGCTCGATGTAGTACAGGTCCTTGCTGACGCGGTCGTCCCAGCTGCACTTCACCCCGCCGGTGACCGCGGCCCAGCCGCTCATCCCGGGGGTCACCGAGCGGCGGGCGGCCTGGCTGCCGTTGAGCAGTCCGTCGTGCTCCGGGATCAGCGGGCGGGGGCCCACCAGGCTCATCTGCCCCTGGATCACGTTGACGAGCTGGGGCAGCTCGTCGATGGCCCAGCGGCGGATGAAACCCCCGACGCGGGTCACACGGTGGGACTCGTCACCGCCGGTGGGATCGCCGCCGCCGCGCGGTGTGGTCGAGGCGGGCCTCGCGGGTCGCATGGAGCGGAACTTGTGGATGGTGAACGGCTCGCCGTCCTTGCCCACGCGCACCTGCCGGAACAGCACCGGGCGGCCGGTCTCCAGCCAGACGGCCGCCGCCGTGGCGGCCATCACCGGCGACAGGGCGACCAGGCCGGCCGAGGCGGAGGCCACGTCCAGGGCTCGCTTGGCCAGCCGATATCGCAGCGAGGCGTTCATGCTCCCCCGATCCAACCGAAGGGCGACCCACTGGGGAACCCGTCGGGCGATCCATCACCCACGATCCAGGCCCGAAGCCAGGGTCCACTCGACGGTCCGCGCCAGGCCGTCGGTGAGGTCAACGCCGGCTCGGAACCCCAGCGCGTCCGCGGTGTGCGAGACGCGCGCCACCGAGCGGCGCAGGTCCCCGGCCCGGTCGGGCTCGTGGCGCACGTCCACGCCGTGGCCGAAGGCCGCGCCGATGGCGTCGAGCAGGTCCCACAGGCTGGTCTCCACGCCCGTACCCACGTTGTACGCGCCACCGGCCGCTCCCGGCGCCGTACACGCGGCGAGGTTGGCGCGCACCACGTCGCCGACGAAGCAGAAGTCGCGCGTCTGGTGGCCGTCCCCGTACAGGGTGACCGGCGTCCGCCCGGCGTGGGCCTGGATGAACAGCGGGACCACCGCGGCGTACTGCGACGCGGGGTCCTGGCGCGGTCCGTAGATGTTGAAGTAGCGCAGCGCGACGGCCTCCGGGCCACCCCCAGCGGTGCAGCGGGCCGCCAGCTCCTCGGTGGCCAGCTTGGTCTCCGCGTAGGGGGACCGCGGGGCGGGCTCGATGTCCTCGTGCACCGGGATCTCGTCGGGATCGCCGTAGATCGCGCACGAGGAGGCCAGCACCACCCGGCGCACGCCCGCGCGCCCCGCCTCCTCGAGCACCTGCGCCGTGCCGTCCACGTTGATGGCATGGGTCTGGCGGGGGTGCTCGGTGGAGAACACCACCGAGACCACGGCGGCCTGGTGCAGCACGTAGTCCACCCCCTCCACCGCGCCGGCCACCGCGTCGCGATCGGTGATGGAGCCGATGCGCACGTCCACGCGGTCGCCGTGGTGGGCCAGGTTGTCGAGCTTGCCGCTGGACAGGTCGTCGAGCACCCGCACCTGGTGCCCGTCCGCCACGAGGCGATCCACGAGGTTGGAGCCGATGAATCCGGCGCCGCCGGTCACGAGGTAGCTGGCCATGGTGATCCCCTGTGCGCGGTGCCGTCACCGCTCGTCCTTCATTAAATAGAGGAGGCCCATTGTCAAGGCGTTACCCTCCCGACCCATCTGGGCTACCATGGCCGGCTGTGAGTCCCCGAGTCCCCAGCCTCGACCTGCTGGCCCAGTACGCCACCATCCGCGACGAAGTGAACGCCGCGGTGAACGGGGTGCTGGAGTCCCAGCGTTTCATCCTCGGCCCCGAGGTGGCGGCCCTCGAATCCGAGATCGCCGACTACCTCGGCTGCGCCCACGCCATCGGCGTGTCCAGCGGCACCGACGCCCTGCTCGCCGCGCTGATGGCCCTGGGGATCGGCCCGGGGGACGAGGTGATCACCACGGGGTTCACCTTCTTCGCCACCGCCGGCGCCGTCCACCGGCTCGGGGGGCGGCCCGTCTTCGTGGACGTGGACCCCGCCACCCTCAACCTGGATCCGGAACGGGTCGCCGACGCAGTGACCGAGCGCACCCGCGCCATCGTCCCGGTGCACATCTTCGGCAAGACCGCGGACATGGACGCCCTGCAGGACGTGGCCCGCCGCCACGGCCTGGCCGTGATCGAGGACGCCTGCCAGTCCATCGGCGCGGACCACCGCGGCGCCATGACCGGCACGCTGGGGGAGCTGGGGTGCTTCAGCTTCTTCCCGTCCAAGAACCTCGGCGGCATCGGCGACGGCGGGCTCGTGACCACCAGCGACGACGGCCTGGCCGACGAGGTGCGTCGCCTGCGCGCCCACGGCTCCAAACCCAAGTACTTCCACCACGTGGTGGGCGGGAACTTCCGCCTCGACGCCATCAACGCCGCGGTCCTGCGGGTCAAGCTGCGCCACCTGGACGCGTGGACCGAGGGGCGTCGCCGCGCGGCACGCCGTTACGCGGACCTCTTCGCCGCCGCAGGCCTGCTCTCCACGGACGGCCCCGTGCTGGCGCTGCCCCCGGGCGACGACGGCGGCAAGCACGTGTTCCACCAGTACGTGATCCGCGCGCGTGAGCGCGACGCACTCCAGCAACACCTGGGCGACTCGGGCGTGGGCACGGCGGTGTACTACCCCAGACCGCTCCACCTCCAGCCCTGCTTCGCCGATCTCGGGTACGGCGAGGGGGACTTCCCCCACAGCGAGCGGGCCTCCCTCGAGGTCCTGGCCCTACCCATGTACCCGGAGCTGACCGCCGAGCTGCAAGGCCACGTGGTCGACTCCATCGCTGCTTTCTACGGGGCCGCCGGCTGAGCGCCGGGCGGGCCGAGGAGAACCTCCATGATCAGACTCGGAATCGTCGGCTGTGGTCGCATCGCGCCGCGTCACGTGGACGCCATCGCCAACACCGAGGGGCTCGAGCTCGTCGCCGCGTGCGACATCGTCGAGGAGCGCGCCAGGGAGCTGGCCGAGCCCGCCGGCCTGCCCAGCTACAACCGCATGGAGGACATGCTCGCGGCCACGGAGATGGACGCGGTGGTCATCGCCACGCCCAGCGGCATGCACTGCCAGCAGGGCATCGTCGCCGCCGAGGCCGGCAAGCACGTGATCCTCGAGAAGCCCATGGCCACGCGCATGGAGGACGCCGACGACCTCATCCGCGCCTGCGACGACGCCCGCATCCGGCTGTTCGTGGTCAAGCAGAACCGCCTCAACCCGCCCATCAAGCTGCTCAAGCGCGCCATCGACAAGGGCCGCTTCGGCCGCCTGTACATGTGCAACACCACCGTGTTCTGGACCCGCCCCCAGGCCTACTACGACTCGGCCAAGTGGCGCGGCACCTGGGAGTTCGACGGCGGCTGCTTCATGAACCAGGCCAGCCACTACATCGACCTGATGCAGTGGCTGATGGGGCCGGCGGAGTCCATCGTCTGCAACACCGCCACCCTGGAGCGCAAGATCGAGACCGAGGACACCGGCGCCGCGGTCGTGCGGTTCCGCAGCGGCGCGCTTGGCGTGGTCCAGGTCACCGTCCTGACCTACCCGCGCAACCTCGAGGGATCGATCACGGTGCTGGGCGAGAAGGGCTCGGTGAAGATCGGCGGCGTGGCGGTCAACAACGTCGAGACCTGGAAGTTCGAGGAGTACGACGACGACGACCGCGAGATGGAGGAGGCCAGCTACAACACCGCCAGCGTGTACGGCCCCGGCCACCTGGGCTACTACGAGGGCGTCGCCGAGGTGCTCCACGGCAAGGGGGAGCCCAAGACCGACGGCCGCGACGGTCGCAAGAGCCTCGAGCTCATCATGGGCATGTACCGCTCCGCCCAGGAGGGGCGGGCGATCCCGCTGCCGCTGCGTTGAGTCGGTCGGCCCGGCCTCGCTGCGTGCCATGATTCCGGGGTTGGAGTAGAATGACACGGCCTGCGACCGTATTGAACGCGAGCGCGTCTCGCCGGGGACGTGCATGGCGGGGTGATGATGAGTGACCGCGACACCATGCTGAGCAGACTCTCCCGATTCCGACCGGCGCTGTTTCAGGTGCGGATCGCGCTGATCGTGGCGGTCCTGTTCTGCGTGGGCTCCTGTCAGAAGCATCTTCCCCAGACCCCCATCGACTACGATGACGATTCTGCAGACGATGACTTCTTCCCCGACGACGACGACCAGTCCGACGACGACGTGGCCGACGACGACGTGGCCGACGACGACGACGACGTGGCCGACGACGACGACGACGTGGCCGACGACGACGACGACACGTCGGCGACGCCCGATCACCAGACGATCACCGCGGGTCGCTTCCACAGCTGCGGCGTGCAGGCCGGTGGTGCGGTGGTGTGCTGGGGTGAGAACGACAACGGCCAGACCTCGGCCCCGGGCGGTTCCTTCGTCCAGGTGGACGCGGGCTCGTACCACACCTGCGCCGTGGACGCGGCCGACAACGCCCAGTGCTGGGGTCAAGACGGCTCGAGCCAGGCGAGCCCACCGGCCGGTTCCTTCATGCAGGTGTCGAGCGGAGAGAATCACTCCTGCGGCGTGCGCACAGACGGCTCGCTGGCGTGCTGGGGATCGGACGGATCGGGGCAGTCCACGCCGCCGTCGGGGGACTTCCTGCTGGTGGACTCGGGCTACCTCTTCAGCTGTGCCCTCGCCGACGACGGCACCCTGGCGTGCTGGGGCAACGCCGACAACGGCAAGACCTCGCCGCCATCGGGCGCCTACATCCACGTGGCCACGGGCCAGGACCACGCCTGCGCGGTCAACGCCGGAAACTCGGTGGCATGCTGGGGCTCGGACGCCTACGGTCAGGCGTCGGCGCCGGTGGGCGACTTCATCTCCGTGACCGCAGGCACCTATCACTCCTGCGGCGTGAAGACCGACGGTTCGGCCGCCTGCTGGGGACACGACGCCTACGGCCAATCCACGCCCGTCGCCGGCGCGTACGAGCATGTGGACGCAGGCAAGAACCACACCTGCGCCATGAACACGGGCAGCGACTTCGTCTGCTGGGGCTCGGACGACCATGGTCAGGCCTCACCTCCCTGATCGCCGCGCCGACGTGACCTCCCGCATCCCTGCCCGCCTCTTCCCGCTGCTCCGCCGCTTCGGCCGCCAGGACTGGCTGCGCGTGGGCCTGCGCAACCGGGTGATCGGCTGGTTCGCTCGCCCCGGTGGCGGCCCCTGCGAGGTGGAGTCCGAGGTGTACGGCCTGCGATACCGCGGCGACCTCAACGACCATATCGACTGGTCCATCTTCTTCCGCGGCGCCTACGAGGGGCCTGAGCTGGCTCTGCTGGGCAAGGAGCTGGCTCGGCGGCCGGGCGCCGTGGCCGTGGACGTGGGGGCGTCCGCCGGACAGCACACCCTGTTCCTGGCGACGCTGTGCGACCACGTGCACGCGTTCGAACCCTACGAACCGCTGCGCCGGCGACTGGAGGAACACGTCCGCCTCAACGGTCTGGACAACGTCACCGTCCACGCCGTGGGCGTCGCCGACCGGGACGGCGAGCTGGACTTCTATGAGCCGCTGGAGTCCAACGTCTGCGAGGGCTCCTTCACCCGGCCGTTCACGCGCCCGGTCCTGGGGCCACCCTCTCCGCTCCCGGTGGTTCACGGGGACGCCTACCTCGCGTCCCTGGATCTGCCGCGCCTGGACCTGATCAAGGTCGACGTGGAGGGATTCGAACGTGCGGTGCTGGTCGGCCTGCACGAGACCCTGCGCGAGCACCGGCCGCTGATGTTGTTCGAGTTCACCCGGTACACGCGCATGACCCTGCGCGGCCGTGACGAGCTGTTCGAGCTGCTCCCCCCGGACTACGAGGCCTGGCGCATCCGCAAGAACCGCGCGGCCATGGGGCTGTTCAACCGCCCCGAGGCCGTGCTCGAGCCCTTCGACTTCGACGGCCCCGATCCAGAGGTCAACCTGCTTCTACGGCCCGCTTGAGGAAGTCGATCAGCGCGGCCTTCTCCTCGGCGAGGCGATCCATGTCCACGAACATCGGTCCCTGCCGGCACGCGGTGAGGCCCATGCGGTCGAAGAGCTCGGAGCGGGGGCTCGGCGACAGCATCATCGCCGGGTTGCCGTAGGCGAGCGTCGCCACGCAGGCGTGGACGCGGTCGCTGATGGTCAGCGCCACGTTGGCGTACAGGGACAGGTAGGTGTACGGCTCGTCGCTGACCACCGAGTTGCGCCGCTTGTAGATCTTCCAGCCCACGTAGGGGTTGTAGCGGTGCTCGGGGCGCACCACCGGCCGCGAGCCGAAGCGGTCCGCCAGCCGGCGCCGGTCCAGGTAGTGGGCCATGTAGGCCGAGACCTTGCCGCGGGAGGTCATCCACTTGAGCCGCGGCGGGAAGCTGTACTGCCAGCGGTCGCCGTCGAACTCGAAGCGGCCGTCCGCGGCGCTGCCGTCGTCCAGCTTGAACTCGGGCTCCGGCAGCCGGTCGAAGCCGATGGCCACCATGTTGCGGTCACGCATGCGGTGGGGAGAGAACGCGTCGTTGACGAAGAACGCGCTGTCGATGCCCGAGTACGCGTGGCGGGCGAAGCTGCGGAACGTGTCGTAGGACGACTGGTCGCGGCTGCTGAGGATGAACGGCGGGAACTCGGCCAGGAACTGCCGGTTCGCCTCGATCTCGCGCTCGTCGTGGTGGTGCATGGCGCAGCTGAGCAGGATCACCCGCACCCCGCGCCGCCGCAGCTGAGCGAACGTGTCCGTCCACAGCCCCCGGAACCCGCGCGTGAACATGGGCCCCTGCAACACCAGGTAGTCCACGTCCAGGTTGGCCAGCAGGTCGAACGCGTTGTCCGGGTTGCCCCGGGTCTGGCGGTTGAACGTCCAGTACCCGGGCTGGTCCTGCACGTACTGCACGTTCCCCTGTCCGAAGACCTGCTCGAGGATGTACTTGCCCCCGATGTTGAAGAACGCGTTGCCGATGTTCGTGCTCCAGTACCCCGAGACCAGCGCTGCCTTCTTGCGGGACATGGTGTTCTCCCAGAAAGGGAATCGATTGTAGCCCAGCGGGGTGACATTTGCCCGCAGGTCCTCGCGCACGGGCGCGCACCCGGGTTGCCCGCGCCCCCGGCGCGGATTATGCTGACGACCCCCTGGGAGGCGCATCCGTGGCCCGAAACGAGCTGCTCATCATCTGCCAGCTCTTCTATCCGGAGCTCGTCTCCACCGGCCAGACCATGACCGAGCTGGCCGAGGCCCTCGCCGAGAAGGGCGTCGACGTGGAGGTCTGGGCGGGCCAGCCGACCATCCACCGCGAGCTGGGCAAGCTGGCGCGGCGGATGGAGCACGCCGGCATCCGCATCCGTCGGCTGCGCGGCACCCGCTTCCCCAAGCTCAACACCGCCGGCCGCGTGGTCAACCAGCTCACCTTTGCCGGCTCGGTGATGGCGCGCGTGGCCCTGCAACGGCCCCGCAAGCCGCTGCTGGTGTTGACCAATCCGCCCTTCCTGGCCCCGATCCTGGCGGTGAACCGCGTCCTCGGCGGCGCGCCCTACGCCTACCTGGTGTTCGACGTCTACCCCGACACCGCCGTCAACCTCGACGTGCTCGAGGAGGGATCGGCCGTCGCGCGGCTGTGGGAGCTCACCAACAAGGTCTCCTACCGCTTTGCCTCCAGGACGATCTTCATCGGCCGCTGCATGGAGGACATCGTCCGCCCGCGGCTGCCCCGCAAGGCGCGTGATCGGTCCGTGATCATCCCCGTGTGGGCCGACGACCCGGCCATCTCCGCCACCACCGGCGAGGGCCCCTTCCTCGACCGCTGGGACCTGCGCGGCAAGTTCGTGGTGGGCTACTCCGGCAACATGGGCCGCTTCCACGACATGGAGACCCTCATGGCGGCGGCCCGCCGGCTGCGCGACCGCGAGGACATCCAGTTCCTGCTCGTCGGCGAGGGGTTCAAGAAGGAGTACTGTCAGGAGTACGCGCAGGAGCACGGCCTGCCCAACGTGAGGTTCGAGACCTATGTCCCCCGCGAGGAGCTGGGTCACCTGCTGCACACCTTCGACGTGGGCCTCGTGAGCCTGCTGGAGGGCCAGGAGGGCCTCAGCGTCCCGTCCAAGACCTTCGGGCTGCTCGCCGCCGGGACCCCGGTTCTGGGCGTGATGTCGCCGCGGTCGGAGATTGCGCGTATCCTCACCGAACGCGAGTGCGGACGCTGCCTGCGCCCCGGCGACGTGGACGGGTTGGTGGACGCCATCGTCGAGCTGAAGGAAGACGAGAAACTGGCCGCGAAGTTCTCCCGAAACGGGCGCTCCGCGGTTCAAGAGACATACGGACTCCGCGCGGTGGCCGACCGCTACGTCGAGCTGCTGGCCGAGATGGGGTCCCACTGACATGGAGGAAGGAGCACACGATGCCCAAAGCACTGGTCTGTGGCGCGGGAGGATTCATCGGCGGACACCTGGTCAAGCGACTGCAGCGGGAGGGCTACTGGGTCCGCGGCGTGGACCTGAAGCACCACGAGTTCATGGGCCTGCAGGCCGACGACTTCGTCATCGGTGACCTGCGCGACCCCATGCTGTGCGAGGACCTGGTCGCCGACGGCATCGACGAGGTGTATCAGCTCGCCGCCGACATGGGCGGCGCCGGCTACGTGTTCACCGGCGACAACGACGCCGACATCATGCACAACTCCGGCCTGATCAACCTGAACATGGCCAAGGTCTCCCAGGAGGCCGGCGTCGGGAAGATCTTCTACTCCTCGTCCGCGTGCATCTATCCCCAGCACAACCAGACCGATCCCGACAACCCCATGCTCGCCGAGCACACCGCCTACCCCGCCCACCCCGACTCGGACTACGGCTGGGAGAAGCTGTTCAGCGAGCACGTCTACATGGCGTTCCACCGCAACTACGGTCTCGACGTGCGCGTGGCCCGCTTCCACAACATCTTCGGCCCCTACGGCACCTGGGAGGGCGGCCGCGAGAAGGCGCCCGCCGCGTTCTGCCGCAAGGTCGCCGAGACCCCCGACGGCGGCACCATCGAGATGTGGGGCGACGGCGTCCAGACCCGCTCGTTCCTCTACATCGACCAGTGCCTCGAGGCGGTCCGCCGGCTCATGAAGTCCGACTTCGTCGGCCCGGTCAACATCGGCTCCGAGGAGATGGTCTCCATCAACCAGCTCGCCCGGATGTGCATGGAGGTCGCCGGCAAGAACCTCGAGATCAAGCACATCCCCGGCCCGGAGGGCGTCCGCGGCCGCAACTCCGACAACGCCCTGCTGCGGGACAAGATCGGCTACGACCCCACCGCGCCGCTGGTCGAGGGCATCGGCAAGACCTACGCCTGGATCGACGTGCAGGTGAAGGAGAAGCGGGCACAGGGCTGATCTCCACATCTCCTCGCCCGCCCGCACCGACGATCGCGGCGCGGAGTTGGGAATCGTGAGAGAGGACTGGAATCCCTGGATGACGAGGAGTTCCAAGTGACGGACCGACCACTGACCATCTTGTACATCGCCGGAAATGGCCGGTCGGGCTCCACGCTGCTCGACATGCTACTGGGGAGCTTCGACGAGGTCTGGAGCCTGGGGGAGCTCCACGCGGCACCCTGGGAGCTGAAGGAGCGGCGCGAGGGATGCGAGTGTGGGCAAGATTCGTCCGAATGTCCGTACTGGTCCCAGGTGCGCGAGCGGGCGGGGGATATCCTGGACCCGCCGGGCAGCATCAGCAGATTCCGGGAGACGCTGTCGGGCGGCAAGGTGCTTCGCTCGCAGGAGATTCGCCGGCTGTTCCTCCACCGTCCCTTCCCCCCCGGCGAGATGGAGCAGTACTGTCGGAACAACCGACGCTTCTTCGAGATCGCCAGAGAGGAAGCACAACGCGTCAGGCGCTGTGACATCAACTTCATCGTCGACGCGTCCAAGGACCCCTACCGACTGTTCTGGCTGACCAGCTGTGAGGACATTCACGTCAAGCTCATCCACCTCAAGAAAGACCCACGCGCCTTCGTGTACTCGATGACCAAGAACACCGACAGCGCCCGCCTCGCGACGAAGAAGGCTGCGCGAGCGAGCGTCCGGTACGTGGTGGAGAACTACCTGGTCGAGAGGGTCGCGAGCCGGGTTCCGGCGTCGGACCAGTTCGCTCTACGATACGAGGACCTCGCCATGGAGCCGGAGGCCACGCTGAGGGACATCGGCGAGTGGCTCGGCATCCCCTACGAAGAGGGAAGGGTGGCTCGGTTCAGGCAGATCGAGCGGCACGGCCTGACCGGCAACAAGGCCCGACACGAGCGAAAGGGAGTCACCCTCGACGCCGCGTGGAAGAGGAACCTGTCCGCGATGAACAAGACGATCGCGTACTGCCTGACGCGTCCGTTCGCCAGCAGGTACGGATACTTCAGCTGAGTCAGGAACCGGGCTTGGACACCACCGTCTGGATGGTCTTGAGGATCACCAGCCCGTACAGGAACAGCGACATCTCCTGGATGTAGTACAGGTCGTACTGGAGCTTCTCCAGGGCGCCCTCTTCGTCGTTGGTGTAGCGATACCGCACCTGAGCCCAGCCCGAGATGCCGGGTTTGACGGTGTGCCGCAGCTCGTAGTACGGGATCTTCTCGGTGAGCTGCTCGACGAAGTAGCGCCGCTCGGGGCGGGGTCCGACGAAGCTCATCTCACCGCGCAGGACGTTGATCATCTGGGGCAGCTCGTCGATGCGGGTGCGGCGGAGGAAGCGGCCGACTGCGGTGACGCGGGGATCGGATTTCTGGGACCAGACGGGCCCGGACTTGGCCTCGGCGTCCTGGCGCATCGTGCGCAGCTTGATCAGGGTGAACTCGCGGCCGAACTGACCCACGCGATCCTGAGTGAAGAAGACGGGACCGCGGGACGTGAGCTTGATGGCGAAGGCGGCGGCGAGGATGAAGGGCGCGGACAGGATCAGGCCGATCGTCGCCAGGCTCAGGTCCAGGATGCGGATGGCGTTGGCCAGCAGCCAGCGAGACTCCAGGTCGAAGCCGTGCCCCAGGATGAACCACTGGTCGGTGACGTGCTTGATGGGGACCTTGTGGGCGATGGCCTTGTAGAGGTCGGCCATCTCCACGACGGAAGCGCCAGACGTCTTGCAACGCAACAAGTTGCGCAGGAACTGGTTGGTGCGACCGTGCGAGACCGCCACGACCACCTGGTCGGCATCGTTCTCCACGAGCAGCTGGCAGGCGTCGTCCGTCGTGGAGAGGACCGGGAACCCTTCCACCTCCGTGTCCACGAGCTCGGGGTTGTCGTCCACGAGGCCGATGACCTGGTAGTCGTCCTCGCCCAGACGCTGGATCTCGCGGATCATCTCGGCGCCCGCCCAACCGGCCCCGGCGACGAGGGTGCGTCGTGCGCGGGTCTGGGCGGTGAAGAAGCGCGAGAGGATCAGCCGGTACGCGATCAACAGGAAGGTCGCCATGGAAAACGAGATCGCGAGGTGGATGCGGCCGACGCCTCGGGACCACAGGTAGAGCAGACCCGTGGTGACCACGAGCGCGAGGGCCTGGGCGACGAGCACGCGCAGCATCAGCCGAGTGCGCCGCCGGAAGGCGTCGGGGGAGTACACGCCGAGCAGGTACAGCGAGAGGACCGAGCTGACCAGCAGGAACACGGTGGCCCCTGTGTAGCGGTCGAGCACGTCGTACAACACCGCCACGGAGAACCCGTGCATGAAGCCGGTGCGGATCATGAATCCGCCGACGATGGACAACAGCAGCAGGGTCACGTCCACGGAGAACACCAGGGCGGCGTTGCGCGAGACGGCGTGACCGAAGACGGCCACGTGACCACGCTCGAACATACGGCCCCGCTGGCCGATGCGGACGATCTCCTCTTTTCGGTCGGCAGTGCCGGCCATCCAAAAACTCCCCATCTCGGTCTCCTCGCGAGGCGGCGATTCAGGGTTCCGCCACCTCCGAGCCCCGCTTGTTCTCCTCCTCTGACGGACGTTCGTCAAGGGGTTCGTCGGTTCCGTGTTGCTCGAGCGATGTCGGCGCCAGTGCCGCCGGCTCCTCTCGCCCGAGCTGCCCTTCGAGGGCTTCGATACGCACGTCCAGGCGGGCGTACGCGCCGCTGCGCTCCTGCACGCGGCGATACTCGCGCAGCGCTCCCTCGAGCTGCCCCATCTCGGCAAGGGCCTCGGCCAGCTGGATACGGATGGTGTGCCGGCTGGGGTCCATGCGGAGGGCTCGCTGGAACGAGTCGCGTGCGTCGAGGGGGCGGCCGGCCGCGCGGTGTAGCTCGCCCTCCAGGCCGTAGGCATGGGCGAGGATCCGTCGGCGGTCACGGGGGGTTGCAGCCACGGCCTCACGCAGATATCGGCGGGCCACGCCGAGCTCCCCGGCCGTCATCTCGACACGTGCGGCGGCCATGAGGAACCACGGATCGTCCGGGTGAGCGGCGATACCCTCGGCGATATGCTCGCGGGCCTCGTCCAGCTCGCCCAGGTGCGCCAGGCACCGGGCGAGCATGCGGACGCTGCGGACCTCGCCCGGCTCCAGGATCAGGGCGTGGCGGAGGCGGGCCACCGCATGCTCCAGGTCGCCGTTGGCCAGCGCGATCTGGGCCTGGGACCGCGACAGCGCGGCACGCTCGATCCCGTCGGCCTCCAGATCCGCCACGAGATCCCGGCCGAGGGGATCCCGGCCGTCCCGCGCCAGCAAGTACTCGGCGAAGTCCACGGCCAGATCGGGATCGTTGCGCAACGCGGACCGCGCCTCGGTCGGCGTCCAGGCCAGGTCCGTCAGGAGGGCGTAGACCGCCCGGCGATCGACGGACGTCGGCCCGACCAGACCCACCGCGGCCTCCACCTCGATCAGGGCTTGCTCCCGCGCCCCCAGGGCGACCAGGGTGCGCGCTGCCATCACGTGCGGCTGGGCCTCGCTGGGCGCGAGGACCATGCTCCGGCTCAACCACAGCAGGGTGTTCTGGGGATCGCCGCGGCGGTCGAAGTAGCCGGCCAGGGCCAGCGACACATCGGGCGAGACAGGACGCCAGCGCACGTGGGACTCGACCACGTCGGTTGGATCCGCGTCCATCTCGGCGCGGCCGATCTCGGACGTGGCCCGGAAGTGGTTGCCGTGAAGGATCGCCAGCGGTGCGAACGGCAGGCCGACGACGAGGACCAGGACCAGGGCGCCGCCGAGCCAGCGGCCGACGGGCAACAGCCCGGCGTGGGCCGCACACACGCCCATCAGCACCATGAACGGCAATCCCACGCCCGCGAACTCCAGCCCGAAGCCGGCAAAGGCGTGGGCGCCGACGACGAGGGTTCCGCACAGCGCCGCGGCCACGCGCGGTTCGCCGCGGAATCGAATCAGGGCGACCAGCCACGTCAACGCGAACCCCATCAGCAGCAGCGCCGCCACGGGGAGACCGAGCTCGGCCGGCAGCTGCAGGTACTCGTTCTCGACGAAGCTGCGCGACCAGGTACTCCCCGGCTCCTGCACCCGAGGCACGGCGTCGCGCAGCGCGCCACGTCCCACACCGGTCCACGCGTGTTCGTGGACCAGGCGCACCGCACCCGGCCAGATCTCGGTCTTGCTGGCGGCTCGTTCGTCGTCCATGAAGGACAGGGGAACCGAGCCGCCGCTGAACGCGGCGTGGACGGTCAGACCGATCCCGCCGATCCCGGCCAGCACCAGCACAACGGGCACCGCGAACCGGATCAGCCGCAGCGTCGGTGTGCGGGCGGCGATCCACAGCGTCAGCACGAACAGCAACCCGAATCCCGTGCAGGCCAGCCCCGCACTCGATCCCGAAGCGAACACACCGGCCACGCACAGCAGCCCCACGACGAACCAGAGGCCCCGCCAGCGTTCCCGCTCCAGCGAGGCGAACGCCAGGCAGCACAGCCCTGCGAGCTCGAAGAACTGAGCGGCGTGATTGGGGTTGATGAACGGCGTGCGAAAGCCCAGTGGCGAGGTCGCGCCGAGCGTCGCCACGGACACGGGACGGTACATCCACAGCACCTGATCGGTGCGCGTGAGCGTCTGGGCGACGCTGGTCAGCAGCACGATGACGGCCACGACCGCCACGGCCCCTCCCACCCGGCGGCCGCCATCCTCGGAGGCCGCGATCTGGCTGGACAGCCACAGGGCTGCCAGAGCGCCGGCGAGCTTGACGATCTCCCAGGCTGTGGCCCCCGGGGTGAAGGTCAGCCGCGGCGAGGCGATGCCCTCCACCGTCCGGTTGTCCATCAGATCGCCGAGGACCGGGGAGATGGCCTGGAGCAGCGCCAGCGGCAACGGCAGGATCGAGATCACGACCCAGCCGAAGACCGCGACGAGCACCAGGACGAGGGGCGGCAGGCGCCAGCGCTGGTCCCTGGCCACGCCGGCGGTCCTCACCATCAGGGCGATCGCGCAGCAAAGGAACACCAGCACCGTGGTGCCCGTGTGCACCGTGCCGGCCAGTAGAGGGGCCAACCCCAGGGCGACGAACAGCAGCAGCTCGCCCGCCGTGGTCAGGGTTTGTGCTCGGTCCGAGTCGGTGCCCATGTTCCTATCCTGGTACGGCCGATCAAACCACGCGGCGCACCTTCGGTGCACACGCGACGGCACGAAGCATCAGAATTCGTACTCAGCCAGCGCCATGGCGCGATCCGCGAGCTCCTCGTACTGCCGCCGTATCGCGGGGGTGAAGACCTCACGCCAGGTCCCCACCTTCCCACCGCGGTAGAACGACGCGTTCGCACGGACAGCCTGTCCCTGCGCCTCGCGTTCGATGCGTCGCATGCGATCCAGGCGCGAGCCCTCGATGGCTCGCTGGAGCAGATCGGGGGTGTGTTCGAGCCCCAGGAACGCGCACACACGCCCGAGCACTTCGTGGGTCTCGGCCTTCATCTCCTCGAAGTGGACCACCAGCAGCCGATCCCCCAGGACGGGCTTGCCCTCTCCCAGCCAGGATTCCACGTTGGTGTGCCAGGTCTGCCCGTACGCGCCGCGGAGATACCGGGCGAAGAACACGTCGAACGGCAGCGTTCGCCCCCGGCGCGTGGTCATGTAGTGATAGCGGGACACCAGCGAGTCGCGCCCGTCACGCACCAGGTACACCGCGCGCGGCATGGTCGGGTACCAGCGGGAGTGGGTCATGATCAGCCGTGGCGCATCGAGTCGATTGATGATGCGCGACTGGCGGACGCTCACCGCCGGGATCCAGGCGTTGAACACGTCGGGGTGGATGTCCTCGTCCGGGTGCATCACGGCCGCGACCATGGTGCGCAGCCACGTGCTGCCGGACCGCGGCGAGGCCGCGATGAACTGGTCCGTAGGCTGGTTGCGGATCAGCCGATAACCCAGCCCGAGGCTCACTCGGTTGCGAAGTTGGCCCCACAGCGCGTGCATTCGCGGCTCCCTCGCTCCAGCCCCTCGCTCGCGCGCGGGGCTCTCCATCAGCTGCGCTCCCCCTACCCTCTCGTTCCCTTCTTCTCCATCCAGAACGGTCCGATGGCCAGCCCGTCCATCCGGGTCCGCTCGAAGCAGTCGATGGCCTGCGCGGGCGTGTGGACGATGGGCTCGTTCTCGTTGAACGACGTGTTCAGCAGCGCCGGGATGCCGGTCTTGTCGCAAAAGACGCCCAGCAGCTCATGGAGCATGGGGTTCTCGTCCTCGCGTACGGTCTGCACGCGGCCGGTGCCGTCATCGTGGGTGGTGGCGTCGAGGCGCTCGCGCCACTCGGGTCGTACCTTGTACACCACGATCATGAAGGGCACGGGGTGGTCCCCCTCGAAGCAACGGTCCAGGTCCTCGAGGCGACACACCGGCGCGAAGGGGCGGAACGGCTCGCGGTTCTTGATGCGCGAGTTGAGGATCGCCTTCATCTCCGGCTCGGCCGGGTTGCACAGGATGGAGCGGTTGCCCAGGGCCCGCGGTCCCCACTCCTCACGACCCTGGAACCAGCCGATGATGTGGCCCTTGCTCAGGGCCTCGACCGCCTGGTCCATCAGCGGACGTGTTTCGAGGCGCTTGTACTTGCGGCCGTTGGCCTTCAACGCGGCTTCGATGTCCGCATCCGCCCACTCGGTGCCCCACAGGGAGTGACGCACCTCGCCGGTGCGGCGCATGTTGTGCTTGCCGTGGGCCACGTGCAGGGCCGCGCCCAGGGCGGTGCCGTCGTCCGAGGCGGCGGGCTGGAAGTAGGCCTCGTCGATGTACCCCTCGGTGAGCATGCGCCCGTTGGCCACGGAGTTCAGCGCGCAGCCACCGGCGCTGACCAGCCGGCGCATCCCCGTACGCCTGGCCAGCTCGAAGACCATGTCGAGGAACACCTCCTCGTAGCGGGTCTGCATGGACGCGGCGAGGTCCTGCTCGCGCTCGCCGATGGGCTCGGAGCGCTCGCGCGGCGGGCCCAGCTCCCGGGCCAGCTTGTCCGAGTACAGCATCTCCAGCTTGACCAGGCCGTCCTTGATGGTCTCGAAGGCGCCCTCCTTGAGGTGGTGACGGTAATAATCGAGGTTCAAGCGAAGCCCGTGGTCCGCGTCGTACCGCACCATGTCGCGCATCAGCCGGCTGTGGCGGTTGCGCCCGTACGCCGACAGGCCCATGACCTTGTACTCTTCGCCGTATCCGTCGAAGCCGATGAACTGGCACACGGCCGTGTAGAACACCCCCAACGAGTGGGGCCAGTGCGTACGTTCGATCACCGAGATGTCGTTGCCCTCGCAGCGGGCCCACATGGTGGACGCGAAGTCACCCACTCCGTCGTTGGTGAAGGCCACGCAGCGATCGAAGGGAGACCAGTAGTAGGCGCTGGCCACGTGCGCGAGGTGGTGTTCCACGTTGTGGGTGGTCGCGCGGAGGCTGCCCTGGGCGATGCCCATCTCCTCTGACATACGCTCCTGGACGGACGCAGCGCGGCGGTGGATCGCGAGGCGACGGAAGGCCTGCTTGCCGGCCTTGGTGGGATACCGGGCCACGAATGCGGCTTTCTTGGTGAGGCTGGCCTGGGGGTCGCGGGCCACGGCGATGTCGGTGAGGTCGCCGACGCTGGCACCGGCAATCCGCAAGACCTCTGCGATGGCCAGGGCCGGGAAGTCCGCGCAGTGCTTCTTGCGATTGATCCGCTCCTCGGCGATGGCGGCGATGATCCCATCCTCGCCCACCAGTGCGGCGGACGAGTCGGCGTGGTCGGTGTTGATGCCAAGAATGAGTCTGGACATTATCTGCTCTCGTTCCCTCGTCCGGGCGGCAGGGCCGGGACGGTCGTTGTCGCGGGTCGTGACGGCAAGGTGGGGCGCCGTCGGCTCAGTCGGCTGGCCAGTGCGAAGATGACGCACCAGCACAGGGCAAAGATGAAGGTCTTCCAGACGCCGTTGAAGAAGTTGACGAACCCCTCCGTGGATCGCATGTCGACCATGATGAAGTACGTGCCCACGTACAACAAACGGCTGCGCGGCTCCATCAGGTTGGCCAGCAAACCGAAGACCAGGCCGCAGAACACGCCCACCAGGGCGATGGCCAGCCAACCGAAGTTGAAGTAGGCCTCGGCCACGATGGGCATGGATGCCGTGGTCGTCGTGCAGTCTCGTGGGCTCTGGAAACCGAGCTTGACGTTGAAGTAGTTGTTGGTCATCTCCGTCGTGTCGGGTTTCGCCTTCCAGAAGACCCTCGGTACGAATCCGTAGATCACCGGCTCGAAGGTCGTCCCGCGGTCGAACTGGACGATCTTGGGGACGCTGTACAGGACCGCGCCGATCTTGGTCAGCTCGTTGAGGCGATCGGCGAGGCCCTGCAGGTTGTCCGTGTAGTCGTCGCGCCCCCCGGACCAGCTCTGGTCGATGCTCCGCCCCAGCGTACCGACTCCCTCGACCAGAGACAGCCTCGATGCGTATCGCGTCCGGAAGCCCGTGCTCTCACGGTAGAAGAACTTGGCCGGCTGGATCAGGATCAGCACGGCGAACAGCAGCAGCACGTACCCGGTTCTCGCCCGTTTCAGGGCCGCCAGCTGGGTGAGGATGATCACGACGAAGGGCATGATGGCGAACTCGAGCCTGCCCGAGAGGAGACCGATGAGGATCGCCGCGCCCACAAAAGCGGAGTACCCCAACCTGAGCATCCGGCTTGGTTTGAAGTTCCTCAATTCGTAGATGAAGAACAGCTGGACGAGCGAGGGTGAGAACAGGACGAACAGGATGTAGTAGTAGCGGTTCGGCGCGGAGTTCTGCCAGATCAGCTGGTAGCTGACCAGCAGCGAGACCACCGCGGCGAACAACAGCACGCCCTCCGGAGCCTGCCTCGACGTGGACGGGGGCTTGTCGGGGTTCCTGCGGGGCAACCACCGTTGGGCGGCCTTGTGTCCGGCCACCACGGAGGACACGAAGGCGAAGATGGCCAGCAGGGCCCAGGTGATCGAGTCCGTCGCGCGCAGGACGGAGAAGGTGACGACCTCGGTGGACTCCCCCTGCACGAAGATGGGGAACACCCAGAAGATGTAGTACTGGAGGAACACCCAGGCGAGAATCGGCAGCGTCTCACCCTTGGACCGCAAGGTGGTCAGGAGCACGTTCAACGTGATCACGGCCAGCGTCCCGGCCAGAGCGCTGTGGACGTAGGTGTAGTCGGAGTGCTTGCCCACCAGGTGGACGATGAACACCAGGCCGGACAGCGAGTACCTCGCCATCGGGTTGTAGGCGATGGTGATCAGCAGGCCCTGACGGGCTGGACGGGTGGATCCCGGGTTCATGGACCTACCACCAGCCGCCGGGCCAGGTCGACGACGTTCCCTCCGTAGGTGGTCCACGTGAAGCGCTCGGCCGTCGCCCGCGCCTTCTCGCCCATGGCCGCCAGCAGATCCGGCTGGCTCGCCAGCTGCCGTACCCGCTCCGCGACGGCTTCGGGATCACGAATCGGCACGACGAAGCCCTCCTCGCCGTCCGTGATGACGGAGCCCGCGTTGGGAGTCGTCACCACGGGCAGACCCGCTGCGAGGGCTTCGTAGATCACCAGCGACGAACCCTCGAAGAGCGACGGCAGGACGAAGACGTCCCCGCGGGAGTAGAGCTCGTGGACACGGCTCCGCGGCACGTGGGGGACGAACTCGACGAGGTCGCCGGCACCCTCGAGGCATCGGTCGTGCAGGAGCCGGTGGCCCACCACGGTCAGCCGGAACTCCGGGCCCAGTGACCTCATGGCGTCGAGCAGCACGTGGGCTCCCTTCCTCAGGCCGAAGGTCCCGACGAAGAGCAGCCTGAAGGGAGGGCCGGCGGGGGGCCGGCGCCGCGGCCGGAATCGATCCACATCGACGCCATAGGGGATGACGGACAGCTTGTCCGGGGCGACGCCGTTGTCGATCAAGGTGTCGCGCACGAACGCCGATCCGCACGCGACGTGTTCGGCGTGCTCGTGCTCCGAACGCAGCTCGTCGACGATGTGCTCGGGGACGCGCTGGACGCTGGTGTCGATGTCGCGACCGACCCGATCCAGCTCCTCGTCGAGGATGCGATTCCAGGTCGCGGCATGCCCCACGGTCTGCTCGAGTATCCGTAGCGTCCCGGTCCTTTCGACACCCTCGAAGGCCCTGAAGCTCTTGTTGTCGTACCCCCACAGCAGCTGGACGGGCTCCCTCTCGGTCAGCTTCTGGACGAAACGTGCGAATCCGGTATTCCGTCGATGGAGCACCCAGGGGCCGATTCCGCGCAGTCCGAGCTTGGAACGAGCCGCGTTGAGCCACTCCCACGAGCCCTCGGTCCGGACCAACCGCGGATCGAGATCGGGATCGAAACGGCGCTCGAACTCCCGCGCGACACGCTTGTACGCGAAGGCAGGGAGCAGCTCCAGGGCCCGGTAGGCCGGACGGGTCGGCTCGAAGTAGATCTGCGTGGCGTACCAGGAAAGGACCGCCGCCCGCTGGAATGCCAGCGCGGTCTGGTACGAGTGCTGCGTCCCCGGGTGGAACACGGCGACCTTCACGGCTCGCTCCCCTCGGTCATCGGGTTGGGTCCGTTCATGGTCCTACTCCGCCGCTCCGTCGCTCCGCTGCAGGACGAAGAGCAGCTCCTTGCCATCCAGCGGTCGCCCTTCCGTGGAATGCCCCTGCCACGAGCCCCCTGACTTCGTGGGATCGTCCGAGCCCATGAGGCGCAGCTCGTCGCCGAAGTTCGCGCGGAGGAAGCCGTCCGAGATGAGCACCGGATGCACCTCGCCCCAGTGCAGGTGGAACCCCCGGAAGTCGTTCTCTTGCCGAGCGCGAGCGCCGTTGGGCGTGTGGGCGATGACGTACCCGCCCGGCTCGACCAACGCGAGCTGGCGCCGCAGGGTCGCCGCCGGATCGGGGGTGTGTTCCAGTACGTGGCCGGAGTAGACCACGTCGAGGGGACCGGCGACGTCCTCGAGCGCCGTGTGGATCTCGACCCCGAGACGCCTCCCGTAGCTCGCCCGGGGACGAGAGATCTCGTACCCGCGGGCATCGTACCCGGCCCGCTGCAGCTGCCACACGCCGTACCCCCAGTTGGCGCCGTAGTCCAGCACGCGCGCGCCCGACTCGACACCGAGCCACTGGAGCAACGCGACGAGATGCCCGAAGTCCTTGCTCGTCCCGCGGAAGCCGCAGTCGAGGAGCTTCTCCAGCTCGGCTCGAGTCGGCAGATCCGTGGTCAATCCCTCCTCCACGTAGTCGTCCTGGTAGTAGGCGACCAGCTGCTCGGCGGACTCGTTGGGGTATCGATAGAGCAACCGGCAGGACCGACAGTCCTGGAATCGGTACGGGCCCTTGTGATCGACCACGTCGAACTCGGTCCCCCCGCACTCCACGCAGCGAGCGGTCTGCCGGACGCGCCCCCAGACACCCCGCACGAAAAACCTCACCCGTCGCACGTTCCGAGAGTTCCTGCTCATGCCGCTCACCTGCCCTGCCGCTCGTGGGACCCGGTCCCGGAAGTCTGCTCGGCCGGCGGCCTCCGCGCAACCATGTACCGCGCGACGGTCCCCACCCCTGTTGCGAGGACCGTGGCCGTGGCCAGGCCCATCAGATCCCAGGGCAACACTACGACGAACAGATAGTTGAACGCGACCTTGAGCGCGATGGAGAACACGGAGAGGCCGGCCAGGGCTCCGATCCGCCGCTGGGCCAGGAGAACCCGGTCCACGAGCATGGAGACACTCGTGATCACGATCCCGAAGGGCAGGACGGTGAGGACGCCGGCGGTCATGTCCACGGCCGCGGCGTCGAATTCACCCCGCTGGAACAGCAGCGTGACCACCTGGACGCGGAACACGATCAGCAGCCCCACGGGGACCAGGCCGGCGACGCACATGACCACCATCCACCGCCGGGCGGTCTGCATCGCGCGGCCCCACTGGGAGCGAGCGGTGTACGTCGCGAGCACCGGGAACAGGGCCGTCGTCACGGCCGCGGCCACCACGGTCGTGGGAATGGCGTTGATGGACTTGGCGAAGTTCAGCGCCGAGATGCTGCCCTCGACCAACGTCGAGGCGAATGCCCGGTCCACCAGCATGTGGAACTGCGTCGCGACGAACGTCAGGGTCATGATCCCGGCACCTGCGATGGGCAGCTTGACGTCGTCGGTGAGGCGGCCCAGGCGCAGGAGCCCGGGTTCGACGGGGCGGGCCGCGAGCCACTGCACCAGGAAGACCAGCGCGGCACCCACGATGAAGCCAGGGATCACGGCGCCAATGCCGAAGCGGCCCGCGCCGATGGCGCACGCGGCGATGACACAGACGCTGACGATGGACCCCGCGGCGGCCGGGCCCGCGAACCGGCGATGGGAGTCGAGCACCACCTTGAAGCAGGGCGCGACGGCGAGAATCCACAAGAACGGCAGCAACCACCGGAGCCAGTAGCCGGCCTGGCGCGTGGTCTCCTCGGCCAGCCCCGGGGCGAGGAGACCGACGAGGGGCTCTGCGAACACGGCGATCACGACGCAGACCGCCGCGGACGCGGTGGCGAGCTTCCAGAACCACCGCCGGACCAGCTCGCTCGCGGCCAGCGGGTTCCCCTGCTCCCGGTGGGCGATGTACAGGGGGACCAGGATGGTCACCGTGAGGTGCTTGGCGAGGAGGGAACCCTGCCGCGGAATCGTCAGGGCGACCAGGAGCGTGTCCAGGGTAGCGCTGGTCCCGAAGAAGTACGCCAGCGTGGTCTCGCGGAGGAGGGCCGTGACCAGGTTGAGCAGGGACAGGGCGATCAGCAGGATGGTCCCCCGCGGAAGGGCTCGAGCGGCTCGCGTGAGCAGTCGGTTCAGGTCCACGGCCATCTCTCGATTCCACTGCTCGGGGACAAGGTCGACCCGCCGTCACTGGCTTGTCGGAGGATTCCCGGGCGGCGAATCCCTGGTCGATCCACACCTATAAACCAAAGCCGAAGAGGAAAGTGCAACGAAAAATCACGGCGGCTCCGTGGCACGCAGGTCCATCTCGAGGAGCGTGGGCGCACCCCATGTATCCGCCCAGGGGAGCCGGGTCGGACGTGCTCCTACCCCGTCCGGCGCCGGATGGTCGCCCACAGCAGCGCGAGCAACGCCCATGTCCCGACGTGGCCCCCGCCGTGCGGCCCGGCCAGGCGGCAATCGCAGCCTCCTCCGTCCGGGACATCGTCGTCGTCGTCGTCGGATGGAGTCCACTCGTCGGCGACGCCGTCGCAGTCCTGGTCGATCTCGTCCCCCGGTATCTCCAGGGCACCGGGGTTCACGTCCGGGGCGCCGTCGTCGCAGTCGCCGTCGCACACCCACCACCCGTCACCGTCGGCGTCGACCTCGCCATCGAGCAACACGTCGTCGCAGTCGTTGTCGAGGCCGTCACAGATCTCCTCTGCGCCCGGGTAGATCTCGGGTGCCTCGTCGTCACAGTCGCCGCCGCACAGGGTCACGCCGTCGCCATCCTCGTCGCCGTCGTACACCACGATCACCTGGGCCTGGGCGAGCACGTCACCGTCGGCGTCGCGGCCCACGGCGAGCACCTGCCAGGTCCCCAGACCGTTGACCGCGAATCCGTCCGCGGACCACGCGCCGGACTCCACGGCGATGCCCGCGGCGGCGAGGACGCCGCCGATCCACACGTCCACCGTGGTCACCAGCTCCGCGGAACCGGATATGGAGAACGGCATGGTGTCCAGGCACGCTTCGTTCCCGGGGTCGTCGATGGACAGGAAGGCGCCCATGCCGTCGATGATGCGCACGGCGCTCTCGGGCCCCACCACCACCACCTCGTCGAGGCCGTCGCCATCGGTATCGGCCACGGAAAGCCCCTCCACCG
This sequence comes from uncultured Rickettsiales bacterium, assembly GCA_964558555.1. Lineage (GTDB taxonomy): Bacteria > Myxococcota_A > UBA796 > UBA9615 > CAYRNR01 > CAYRNR01. Next base: position 30,964 of record CAZLEO010000036.1, read on the forward strand.
GCACGCCCGTGAAGACGCTCCACTCCAGGGTCGGGGTCGCGACCTCGTCCTGCTCGACGTTCAGGGCGTACAGGTAGCCGTCCCGGGCGCCGACCAGGGCTTCCTCGAAGCCATCGCCGTCCACGTCCACCACGACCACCGCGGCCAGCAACGCGGCCCGATCGTCCTCGACGACGATCTCGCCGCCCGACAGCAGCAGCGGGGAACCCTCCAGAATCGTACCGTCGGCGCCCGAGTACAGCTCCACGGTGCCCGATCCGCTGACGAACACCAGGTCCAGACCGGGCCGTGAATCTGCGTCGACCAGCGCGAAGTTCTCCACGGCGTAGGTGGGCAGCCCCTCGATGGTCATCTCCCCTCCCCAGACGTCGGCGAACCCGGCAGCCACCTCCCGGGCCATCATGGGAGGATCGATGATGGAGTTGCGCACGATCAGTAGCTCCGTGGCCCCGTCGCCGGTGAGGTCCCCGTACATACCGCCCCGATGGTAGAGACCGCTCTGGACCGAGGAGACCGGGGTCTGCGCGGCTCCCGGGAGCAGGTGCAGACCGAAGAAGTCGGCGAAGACCAGGTCGTCGAGGCCGTCGGGATTGCCGCTGCCCTGGGGATCGTCGATGTCGTCCACCCAGATGGGCATCTGCTTGGGCAGACCCGACGACAGCATGAAATCCACGGGAAGCAGCAGCTCCACCGCGCCGGTGACCCCGTCCAGCGCCACCAGCATGAATTCGTAGGTCGCGGGCGCCACGCACGCGAGGATCACCTCGGAGACGCCGCCGCCGTCCAGGTCGGCCGGCCGCACGGACCAGCCCTCGGTGCCGATCACCTGGTACCCGGCGAGGTCGGGTTCGTCCGCCGCGGAGAACTGCCACAGCAGGCCGAAGGGCGTGCCGTCGCCGTCCGGATCCGAGGGGTCGAAGGACACGACCTCCACCTCGAGCCGCCCCTCGTCGCTGTCGTCTGGCTGGGCCCACGAGACGAGCTCGGGGTAGCCGTCCCCCGTCAGATCCGTGCCGAAGGCGAAGTTTCGCAGCAGCTGCAGATCGGCGTCGGCCAGGTCCGTGGGCGCTTCGGCGGACCAGAACACGGCCCCGTCGACGATCAACGCCGCCCTGTCCTGGTCGGGATCCAGCTGGACCGCGAACACCGACGGGGTGGACTGGCCGACCAGGTTCAAGGGCGAGATCACCGGGATCAGCTCCGCGTCCACGAGCCGCGCCTCGGTCCCGGTGGCCAGCACCACGGCGCTGCCCAGGTCGTCGACGACCAGGATCTCTTCGTCGTCGTCCAGCAGGATCGTGGCCACCACGTCCAGGTCGCCGGCGTCCAGATCGAGCAGGTCCAGGTGGGCACCGTCGTGGGCGAGCAGCTGGCGCTCGCCGGTGCCGTCGCGATCCACGGTGTACAGGGAGAGCGTGGGGAATCCGGAGTCGTCGTACTGCTCGAGGTTACGCACCAGCGAGTGATCGCCGCTGACCCACTGGGTGTCCGTGGAGCAGTGGGGATCACACTCGATCTCCACGCCCCGCAGGCCGTCCTCGAAGGTCCACGCGTCCGTGGGCGACAGCACGATCTCGGGGATGCCGTCGTCGTCCAGGTCCGCCGTTCCCCAGGCGATGACGTCGGGCTCCCAGGTGAGCAGGTCGCCGGTCAACGCGTCGAACACCCCCACCGAGAAGGCGTCGCCGTGATCGATGCCGTCGTCCGCGGACTGTCCCCAGTGATCGGTCTCCGTGGTGACGTTGTTGTAGAAGCTCACCACCAGGTCGATGTCGCCGTCACCGTCGAGGTCGGTCAGGTCACCCTCGGCGAACAGCACGTGGGTCTCGGGATCGGGCAGGCCGTAGTTTCGACTCCACGAGATCAGGTCGTCGGTGACCGGGTCGCCCGAGGCCATGCCCAGGTCCGGGTCGTACACGCCGATCTCGTAGCCGAAGCGGGAGTCGGTGAGGACGTCGATCACCTCCAGCGTGGCGTCACCGTCGAGGTCCGCGGCCAGGAAGGGCCCGGCCGAATACTGGGAATGGACCTGCTCGAACAGATCACCTTCACACACACACAGGGAGTCGCTGGGCGTGCACGACGCCCCGGCGTCGCCAGACGAGCACACCGAGAACAGGGCCAGGTCGGAGCCCTGATGGACCAGGAAGCCTGCAGAGGAGGCGAGCAGGGGGCCGGCCACGAGGGGGTTGAGGTTGACGTAGCTCCCCGGCAACGTCACCTGGAGCACCTCGTCGGCGGAGAAGCCCGACGGGAAGTCGGCCACGTGGACGTAGGGCGTGCCGTAGGACCACTCGCCGAAGATCAGCTCCTCGGCGCCGTCGCCGTCGAGATCCGCGTGACCAACTTCAGCCGCCTCCACGCCCGAGCGGTCGGTCAGCGGCCCGTAGCTCCACTGCAGGCCGCCGGTGGTGACGTCCACGACGAAGATGGCGCCGGCCATGCCGGGCGCGGCCACGACGAGGTCCTCGGACAGGCCGTCGCCGTCCAGATCGGCCAGGGCCGCCAGCTCGGTGGCGCCGATCACCGGCGTCGCCCACAGCAGGTCGCCGTCCACGCCCGAGAAGGCCTCCACCTTGCCCTGCAGGGGCACCACCAGGTCGGCCACGCCGTCGCCGTCGACGTCGTACAGCCAGCGATCGCCCAGATCGAGCTCGGGCACCTGGATCGCCTGCACAAGGGTGGGCAGCTGGCCGGCCAGGGCGCTGATCGCGGCCGTGCCGTCGGACCGAGCCGTGCCGCCCATGTCGTGCTTGAAGTGGGACCAGTCGTCGGCCACGGCAGGCCACGGTAGGGCCATGGCCACGGCCGCGACGATCCACCTCGCCTGGAACACTCGTCGTCGTGGGTTGCTTCTCATCATCGCTTCACTCCATGCCCCGAAACCGGCGGACGCTTGCCCAGACGACCGCTCCGTGCTATCCAGAGCGAGACGTCGGGGCCTTTTTTCCCATCCCGCCGGAGGATGGTTCTGTATTCATGATGAAGACTCTTCTCAGACCTGGCATCGTTCCGACGTGCGGTCTCGTGGCCGTGGCGCTTCTTCTCGCAACCTCCGGCTGCCGCGACGGCGTCGTCCGAGCGGAGATCCCGGTCTCCCTGGACGTCCTGAACAACCAGGGCGCCCTCGGTCCGATGGACGTGATCGACATCCGGGTGTTCGACGAACCCGAGCTGTCCGGCGAGTACCGCATCGACGCCGACGGTACGCTGACCTTCCCCTTCCTTGGAGCGGTGGCCGTGGCCGGCCTGACCCCCAACGAAACCGCAGGCACGCTCACCGACGGGCTCTCCGAGGGATATCTCGTCCAGCCCGTGGTGTCGGTGTTCGTCAAGGAGGTCAATAGCCGTCGCATCTTCGTGCTGGGCCAGGTCGAGAAACCCGGTGCGTTCCCGTACAGCGACGGCATGACCGTGGTGGAGGCCATTGCCCTGGCCGGCGGCGAGGAGGGCGGCGGTGTGCTCCGGCGCACCAAGGTCGCGCGCCGGATCGACGGCCAGGAGGTCAAGTTCACCGTCGACGTCACCCGCATCACCAACGGCGACGCTCCGGACGTGGAGCTGATGCCGTCGGACATCGTCTTCGTCCCGTCCTCGCTGCTGTAGCGGTCCCTGGTTCCATCTCGCACGCACGTCACCATCGACGGCCCTCGCTCGTCGCGCCTGTGGGGTTGAGGTCTCGATTGGAAGGTCCGGTGTGCCCGGACTCGCGGTGGAGGAGCGGCGTCCTCGGTCAAGAGAATCAGCCGACGGTCTGATCGTCCTCTCCCTCACCGGTGTCCTCGGCGTACCGGCTCGTGTAGCGGTACGTGTAGTAGTAGTACGGATAGCGATACTTGTATCGGTAGGAGTAGTACCCCTTGCGGGCGCGCTCCAGGTCCACGTCGTTGAGCACGAAACCCAGGATGCGGGCGTTGACCGTCTGCAGCGCCTTGATGGCCTGGCGCATGACGTGGCGGTTGGACTTGTCCTCGCGCGCCACGACGATCACCCCGTCCACGTACTGGGCCAGGATGGACGCGTCGGTCACGGCCATGGCCGGCGGCGAGTCGAAGATGACGCGATCGTAGTTGGTGTGCAGCCACTCGAGCAGGCGCAGGAACACCGACGAGTCCAGCAACTCCGCCGGGTTGGGGGGCACGCTGCCCAGGGGCATCAGGTCGAGGTTGGCGTAGCCCGAGGGGCGCACGGCCGCCTCGAACTCCACCTCGCCGATCAGCGCCTGGGCCAGGGCGCCGCGCCGCTCCAGGCCGAACACGCGGTGCACCCGCGGGCGGCGCATATCCGTGTCCACCAGGATGGTGCGCTTGCCCGCCGACGCCATGGTGTAAGCCAGGTTGGCCGAGAGGCTGGTCTTGCCCTCGCTGGGGCCGGCGCTGGTCACCAGCAGGGTGTTCATGTTGTGCCCTGGGGACATGAACATGAGGTTGGTGCGGATGGACCGGCAGCTCTCCGCCAGGGAGCCCCGCGGCTCGCGGGCGATGCGCAGGCCGGGCTCGGGCTCCTTCTCTTCCTGGCCGGGCATGAACATGGGCTGGATGCCCAGCACGGGTAGGCGGAACTCCGCCTCGAGCTGGTCGGCGCTGCGCACCGTGCTGTCGAGGCGGTCCACCAGGAAGATCACGGCCACGCCCATGGCCAGGGCCATCATCAGCGCGAGCATGAGCACCACCTGCAGGCGCGGCTCGAAGGGGCGCTCGGGCAGGATGGCCTTGTCCAGGACGCTGATGTTGGAGTACTCCAGCATGCCGGCCAGATCGGTCTCCAGGGAGCGGTTGTTGAGCTGACGATACAGCTCCTCGGTCTGCTCGAGGTCGCGCTGGAGACGGTGGAAGGCCATCTCCTTCTCCTTGAGCTCCTGGACCTCGGACCGCTCGTCCTCCAGCTCCCGCTCGATCTGGCGGCGGGCGTCGCGCAGCGAGCCCAGCTCCGCCTCCATGCTGTCGAGGATACGCTGGGTCTCCTCCTCGATGGCCAGCTGCAGCCCGGCGCGCTCGGCCTGGATGCGCTTGAGCCGCGGCATCTTGTCGCCGTAGCGAGCCAGCAGCTCGGCCTCCTCGCCGGCGACCTCGAACATGGACTGCTTCAGTGCCTGGATGGTCCCGTCGTGGAGGACCTCGGGGATGGCCTCGGCGTTGCCTTCCTCCACCATGCGGGTGGCCCGCGTCCAGCGCGCGTCCAGCGCCACGATCTCGACCTCGGTCACGGCGGCTGCCTCGTTCAGCGCGACGATCTTCTCGCTACCCACGTCGAACAGGGCCTTGCCTCCGGATTCGAGGAAGTCCTGGTCGCGGCGGAACCGGGACACGGAATCCTCGGCCTCTTTCACCTCCCCCTGGAGTTGCTCCACGCGCTCCTTGAGCCAGTCGCCGGCCACGCCCGTGGCTGCGAGGCGCTGGTTCTCGTAGTAGTGCGAGTAGGCCTCGGCCACCTCGTTGGCGATGTCCGCGGCGCGCTGGGGTTCGATGTCGCGGACGTAGATGCTCAGCGCGAGGGAGTCCCGCAGGGGCTCGACCTCGATGCGCGCGCGCAAGATCCTCACGGGATCGGCCTTGGCCAGTGCCGCGGCCTTCTCCTCGCCCGGCTCCATCTCGGATACGCCGAGGAACTCCTCGTCGTGGGCCAGGTCCAGCTCGTCCACCGCCTCCTGCAGCACCTCACGGCTGGTGATCACCTCGGGCTGGGTCTCGAAGTAGCGCTGGTACTCCCACAACCGATGGGACATCTGGTAGACGTCATCGCCCTCGCCCATCACCTTGGGCGGGCTGTAGGCCACCAGCACGGTGGCCTTGGCGCGGTAGACCTTTTGCTGACGCATGCCCAGGAACAGGACCACCAGGCCGGTGATGCAGACCACCACGAGGAACAGCACGATGTGCTGGCGCAACACGAAGAAATAATTGAGGAACTCGGGCCACGGCGACCCGTCACCGCCCTCGGAATCCGCCGGGCGATTGGCGAAGGGCGGGACAGGTTCCTCGTTCGGCGGGGTCGGTTTGACAACCTGCACGTCGATCCACCTCGGTCTACAGCGAGCCCCCGGCGCGTCCGGCAGCCGGGGTTCTTCGATAAATGCCCCCTCAGGCGGGCGCAACATACCACAAACACAGGGGCTGTGGAGCCAAATCTCCACCCCTGAAACCGTCTAACACCCCGAAGGGAAAACGTTTTTTTCAGGTGGAATGGATCATTTCGATACACATTGCCGGACCTCGGCGGCAATACGCCGCACGTCGTCCGGTTGCAGGGCGGTACCGCTGGGCAGGCACAGGCCGAGCTCGAACAGCCGCGCGCTCACGTCGCCGCCGCGGGCGCGGCAGTGGGCGAACACGGGCTGCATGTGCATGGGCTTCCAGGTGGGGCGGGACTCGATGTCCAGGGTCTCGAGGTGCTGCCGGACCGCCTCGCGGTCCGCGGCCAGGCGGGTCGGATCCAGGGTGAGGCAGGTCAGCCAGCAGGAGCTGCGGCCGTGGGCCGCCTCGGGCATGAACTCGAGCCCGTCGATGCCCGCGAGCTCCTCGCGGTAGATGCGGTTGATCTCGCGGCGGACGTCCACGCGTTCGTGAAGCACCGACAGCTGGCCGCGACCGATGCCGGCGAGCACGTTGGACAGGCGGTAGTTGTAGCCGACGGTGGTGTGCTGGTAGTGGGGCGCGGGGTCGCGGGCCTGGGTGGCCAGGAAGCGCGCCCGCTCCACCAGTTCGCGGCGATCGGACAGCAACATCCCGCCGCCACCGCAGGTGATGATCTTGTTGCCGTTGAACGAGAGGATGGCCGCGTCGCCGAAGGAGCCCGCGGGGCGCCCGTTGCACGTGGCGCCCAGGGACTCGGCCGCGTCCTCGACCAGGGGCACGCCGTACTGCGCGCAGATGCCCTCGATCACCGCGTAGTCGGGACACTGCCCGTACAGATCCACGGATACGACCGCGGCCGGCAGCGCGCCCCGCGCCTCGCAGGCCGCGAGCTCGTCGGCGAGCAGGTCCGGGTCCATGCACCAGGTGTCCGTTGCCGAGTCGATGAACACCGGCGTGGCGCCCAGGTAGGTGATGGCGTTGGCGCTGGCGGCAAAGGTGAAGCTGGAGCACAGCACCTCGTCGCCGGCCTCCACCCCCAACAGCATCAGGCCCAGGTGGAGCGCGGCGGTGCCGCTGGACAGGGCTGCCGCGTGCCCCACCCCTGTCTGGTCGCAGATCTCCCGCTCGAAGCCGTCCACGTGGGGCCCCAGCGGCGCGATCCAGTTCGTGTCGAAGGCCTCGGTGACGAGCTCGCGCTCGCGCCCGCACATGTGCGGCGGCGAGAGATAGGTCCGGGTCATCGGGCCTCCCGGGCGAGGAACCACTCGCAGAAGCGCCGGATGCCGTCGTCGAAGCGGACCTGGGGGCTGTAGCCGATCTTCTCGCGGGCATGGGACACGTCCGCGTGGGTGGCCGGCACGTCGCCCAGCTGCACACCGATGTGGCGCACGTCGGCCTCACGGTCGAGGTGCCGCTGGAGCGCCTCGACCACATCGGTGAGCACCACCTGGTGGCTGCCGCCGATGTTGAACACCTCGTAGGGGAAGGGCCGGTCCACCATGGCCGCGAGCCCGTCCACCACGTCGTCCACGTAGGTGTAGTCGCGCACCGAGGTGCCGTCGCCGTAGATCTCGATGGTCTCGCCGGCCATGATCCGCAGCGCGAACTTCATGATGGCCATGTCGGGGCGCTGCCGCGGGCCGTACACGGTGAACAGGCGCACCATGGTCACGGGCAGGCCGTGGGCGTGGGAGAAGGTGTGGCCCATCAGCTCCGTGGCGCCCTTGCTCGCGGCGTAGGGCGACGCGGGCGTGGGGATGCGGTCGGTCTCGCTGAAGGGCAGGTCCGTGTTCAGCCCGTACACCGACGACGAGGACGCGGCCACGAAGTTGGACAGGTCGTGGCGCGTGGCGGCGCGCATCAGCGCCAGGGTGCCCAGCACGTTGACGTCGTAGTACAGCCGCGGGCGCTCCAGCGACGGGCGCGGGCCGGCCCGGGCCGCCAGGTGCACGACCACGTCCGTGTCGGCGAACAGCTCGTCGAGCAGGTCCTCGTCGCGGATGTCCCCCTCCACGAGGCGGTATCCGTCGCGGCCCTGCACCGCCTCGACGCGGCGGCGCTTGATGGCGGGGTCGTAGTAGTCGTCGAAGCTGTCCAGGCAGATCACGCCCCGGCCCTGCTCCAGCAGCCGTTCGCACAGGTGGGATCCGATGAAGCCCGCACCCCCGGTCACCAGCACGTTCACAGCGTCTCTCCTCTCCACAGCGTCAGTACATCGCTTCGATACTGGACCCTGGATAGTAGTACTGCAAGATATCGCGCCAGCCGAAGCCGTCCTCGCTGAGCCTGCGCGCGCCCCACTGGCACATGCCCACGCCGTGGCCCGATCCGCGGCCCATGAAACGCACCGGGCGGGCCTGTCCCTCGCCCAGCCCCACCTCGACCACGAACCACGTGGAGCGCACGCGGGTGAATCCCACCGCGGTGCGGAACTCCTCGCCGCTCATCACGTGCAGCCCATCCTCGGTCTCCACGATCACGCGCGTGGCGCGGCCGGTGGAGTCGGTGGTCTCGACCCACAGGTCCTGCACGGTGCCCCCGAACCGGCGGCTGAGCTCGGCCAGGTCCGTCTCGTGGCTCCAGGTGTACAGGGGGGACTCGCGGCAGTGGTCGCAGCGAACGGCGGGGATCGTCGGGTAGACCATCTCCCAGAACTCCTGCGGCGACACCGTCGTGCCGCCGCAGATGGCGTGGTAGAAGGCGCGCACCACGCGCTCGCCTTGCTTCAGGACCACCCCGCGGGTGGCCGCGGCGGCCTCCAGGGCGCCCAGGTCCGTCTCCTCGGCGCGGAAGCTCTGGGCCAGGGCCGAGGCCTTGATGTCGTAGTGCCGCTGCGGTGAGAACTCGGTCAGGGCGTAGGACCTCGCGGCCACGGCCTGGGCGCTCTTGGTCTCGAAATCCCAGCCGTCGGGCAGCTCGCCAGTGACCACGTGGGCCACGTAGGTGTCGAGATCCACGAGGCAGACGCGGTGGTGGCGCCCCCTGGCCTCCACCACCTTCACCACGCCGGGGTAGCCCTCGCCGTTGGCCTCCAGCGGCTGGCGCGAGCTCTCCAGCAGCACGCGGATCGTCGGGGCCTGGCGGTGCAGGGCGGCGCGGGGGTCCTCGTCCGCCGGCCCCACCAGCCGCGGGAGCCCCTCGCAGGTCTCGGCGCGCTCGCCCTCGGGGCTGTGCCAGCGCTGCTTCTTGACGAACACCAGCCCCGCCAGCACCAGCAGGGCGATGAGGAACAGGGCGACGGGCGTGGGGGAGAGGCGGCGGGGGGTCTCATCCATCGCGGGAGCGGGCGACCTCCAGCCGCTTGACGCGGACCAGCACATCTTCGACGAGCTTGCGGTTGGCGCCGATGAGGTCGGCCAGCAGGCCCATGACCACCACCTGCACGCCGATCATCATCAACGCCGCGGCCAGGACCAGGGACTGCACGTGCCCGGCGCCGCTGACGGCGAAGTAGTAGTACAGGAACCGCACGCCGAGGGCGAAGCCGCCGGCGAACACCAGGCCGCCCAGCCACAGGAACACGGCCAGCGGCCGGTACATCATGAAGATGCGCAGGATCGTGCCGACGGACCGGCGCACGTACTGACCGATGCCGCGGAAGAGGCGCGACGGCCGCGTCTTGGGGTTGGTGCGGATGGGCACCGACTGCACCGCCATGCGGTTGTGCCCCGCCTGGATGATGGTCTCGAGCGTGTAGGTGAACTCACTGACCAGGTTCAGCCGCAGGGCTGCCTCGCGGGAGAACGCGCGGAAGCCGCTGGTGGTATCCGCCACGGTGGTGCGGGAGAAGCCACGGACCACGGCCGAGCCGAGCTTCTGCAGCTTCTTCTTGACCAGGCCGAAGTCGGGGATGGTGTCGGTGCGGCGGTCGCCCACCACCAGATCCGCCTCGCCGTCGAGGATGGGCTGGACCAGCGCGGGGATGTCCGCGCCGCAGTACTGGTTGTCCCCGTCGGTGTTGACGATGATGTCCGCGCCCAGGCGCAGGCTGGCGTCGAGGCCGGCCTTGAAGGCCGAGGCCAGGCCGCGGTTGGCGGGGAAGCGGACGACGTGATCCACGCCGAGGTCGCGGGCGGTCCGGACCGTGGCGTCGGTGCTGCCGTCGTCGATGATGAGCACCTCGACGGCGTCGATGCCCTGGATCTCGCGGGGCAGGTCGGCCAGCGTCTGGGGTAGGGTCTGTTCCTCGTTGAAGCAGGGGATCTGGACGATCAGCTTCATTTGATGGAGTCCCCGAGGGCCGCGGGCATCACCGCCTCGACGGTGGAGCTGAGCTCGATGGGCGGCGACTCCACGGCCTTGCGGGCCCGCTCGGCGCGCTCGCGCACCAGCGCGATCTCCGTGTCGGTGACCACGCCGGACGGGCCGCGGATGGCGGCCAGCTTCACCCCGTGCTGCAGGGCCAGCTTGTAGATCTCCCGCACGCGGTCGAAGTCCACGTCGAAGCCCAGGGTGAAGCACTCGAAGCGCTCCTCCAGGGCCAGCAGGGCCGGCTCGACCATGCACGCGTAGGCCACCTTGGGGGGCAGGCCGAGGTCCACGCCGAGATCCACCGGGCCGGGCAGCTCCAGCTCGCCGCTGCCGATGAACAGCACGTCGGGCCGGGCCGAGACGTCGGCGCGGGTGAAGGTGGCCGGGCGGGCGCAGTCGCAGACCACCGCGCCGGGCTTGAGCACCGAGATGTCGAACGGGCGGCGCCACTCCGGGTTGACCCCGGTGATGACGATGTCCGCGTCGGCGAGGTGATCGCGGGCCGAGATGCCCACGTCGTACTGCACCTTGGGGTAGCGGGTCTCGAGCTCGCGGGTGAACTCGAGCAGCTTGTCGGGCTGCTCGCCGATGAGCGTCATGTTGTGGAACGCCAGGGAGCCGAGCTCGGCCACCACCGCGCCGGCCGGGGACTCGGCGCCGAAGACCAGGCACTTGGCGTCGATGAGCCCCGATCCGTAGAACGGCATGCCCATGGAGATGCAGGCCTGCCGGGCGGCCCACAGGGTCGCCGACACGGTCAGGGAGTGACCGCTGGTGATGGGGATCGTCTCCTTGGAGGCGATGCGACGGCCGGCCTCGCCGATGTTGCCGGTGAAGGTCCCGAGGCCGAGGATCTCGGCGCCCAGCTCCTTGGCCAGCTCGGCGGCCTGCCTGACGCGCTTCTCCACCACGTCGACGGGCAGCTCGTTCAGCTCGGCCGCGGTGGTCGGCAGCAGCAGGATCACCCCCTCGGCCTCCTGGCCCTCGGGGCTCTGGATGCCGTGCACGGAGCCGTAGTAGACCGGCGGCGCCAGGGCGGCGGCGCGCTCCACGGCCCCCTTGGCCCGGGGCGGCAGGCCGCGCATCCAGCGCAGGCGCGGGTGGCGCAGCAGATCCCGCTGGGTGTCGGGGCAGTACAGGTAGGCGAACTTGCGGCGGCGCACCTGGCGGCCCTGGGCGTAGATGACCCGCGGCCGGGCCTCCAGGCGGCGGATCATGTCCAGGTAGTCGTCGTCGCCGATCTCGTCGGGCTTCTTGCCGATGTGGGCGATGAAGATGGCCTGCAGCACGTTCAGGTCGGCGCGGTGGCCCGGGAACACCTCGGGGGTGGTGGTGCAGATCACGGACACGCCGCGATCGCGCAGCGCACCGAGGCGCTGCTCGTCGATGGTGTCGGTGACCACGGTCTTGCCGCGCAGGTCCTGGGGCGCCAGGTGGAGCACCAGGGACAGGTCGCCGACGATGACGTCGGCCTTCTCGAACGGCTTGCTCAGCAGCAGGTGCTGGAACTCCTCGCCCGTGCGGCCCTGGGGGAAGAACGACACGTAGGGCCGGCGGGTGAGCAGGGGCATGGACGTGCGCGCGTAGCGGCGGAAGCCCTTCTCGCTGTCGATGACCGTGGGCACGCCGAAGTGCAGGATCGGATCGCAGAAGCTGATGTTGTCGGTGAACTCCCGCATCACCAGGTAGATGTCCCAGTTGGCCACGCCGCTGAGGAACAGCACGTTCTTGCGGTTGAAGATCCCGCGCTCGCGGTTGGCCAGGTCCCGCACGGCCCAGCGGTCGAGGATGCGCTTGAGGCCGCGCCCGCCCACCACCGGGGTGTAGCGGGCGGCATGGGCGATCTTGAGGGAGTCGCGGTGGTAGTAGGTCCTGTCCGCGACCTGGAAGACGATGGACATGCCGGCCAGGCCGATGGCGTCCACCTGGCCGTCGTGCTCGCGCACCAGCTTCTTGGCGAGCCGGACGTCGCCGGCGGTGCCGATCCGTCGCACGTGGTACCGCTGGCCGAGCAGCTCGGGCTCGAACTCGTAGTCGTAGTCCGGACTGCCCAGCGAAATGGACACGATTTTCTTCATCTAGATGGCCCCTGGAAAGGGTTTCGAGATACCGTAAAACCCACGTCAAATCAACGGGAATCACCGCCTCGCGGATTGACCCTCCGGCACGCGGTCTGGTATTCGGTCCCAGGTGACGTTTGTCTACCTTCCAAGGGTGAACCGATGAGTCAATGGCGCATCAATAGGGGCGACGAGCAGTTCGTCGCCAAGGACCTGGCAGAGCTGAAGATCTGGGCGGCCAGCGGCAAGATAAAGGCCGACGACCTGATCCAGCAGCCGGGCAGCACGGACTGGAACTACGCCACGGAGACGCCCGAGCTCCAGGGACTGCTGCGGCGGAACCTGGGCGACGGCCTCACCGAGGAGGACTTTCAGAAGCAAAAGTCCGAGAAGACGCTGCGCCAGATCGTCCTGGTGATGGCCGGCCTCGGGGTGATCGTCGCGTTCGGCGTCATGATCATGGTCGCCATGAACCCCCCCGACCCCAAGGACAAGGACCTCAAGGAGGGGACCTTCGCCCTCGACGCCCGCGACGCCCTGGTCACCCGGGACACGGCGCTGCGCTCGAGCCCGTCGGCCAGCTCCACCGCCGTGGGCAACCTGGAGAAGGACTCCCGCGTCACGCTGCAGGCCAAGTACGACCAGTGGTACGAGGTGAAGTCCGCTGCCGGGCAGGTCGGCTTCCTGGCCCTGAACGACATCATCCCCGGCTACTACCTGGCCAAGGACGAGCACAAGAAGTGGGACCCGATCTACAACCCGGAGCACTACCTCGACGTCAACATCAGTGACTGGCAGGTGGTGATGGACGAGTGGAAGCCGCAGGACACCGAGCACCTGACCCTGCTGGCGATGACCATCACCAACACCTGCACCTACGACATGAAGGACATCGTCCTCGACGTCCACTTCTGGGATCCGGAGATCAAGGTCAACACCGAGCAGCTGACCCTCGAGGAGGTCGTCCCCGCCCACGGGTCGCTGTACCACGAGCTCGAGTTCGAGGTGGACATCATCGAGGTGCCGCGCGCCACCATCGACATCCTCGGCGCCCGCGTCATCGACCCCCCGATCCGGTAGACCTCTGGCATCGCTCAGCGCCCTCTTCCGCGCCCGCAATCTGCTGCTCTGGCTGCCAGTGCTTCCGCCGCTGTGCGTGTGCGCCGTCGCCGTGATGGTCGGCCTGCCCGCCCACGGCCTCAGCGCGTGGACGTTGCTGTTCCTGCTGCTGGGTCCGTGGGGCGCCGCCATCGGCCTCTTCGCCGGCCACGTCCTCGACGGCCAGCCCCTCGGCCGCTCCTTCGCCTGGCTGGGCGTCCTGCTCCTCCTCGCCCCCATCGCCGTGGCCCTGCTCACCGCGGTGTTCTCCACACCCATGTTCCTGCTGCTGCGCTACCTCGACGCAAGCATCTCGCAGATCCTCCTGCTGGTCATCACCTGGTGGTACCTCCTCTCCGCCGCCACCGGCGTGGAGATGCTCGACCGCCAGCTCCGCTAGGGGTCAAGTCTGGTCTTGCATCATTTCCCGGCGCGGAGCGCCAGGAAATGATG
>CAZLEO010000037.1:0-37411 GCA_964558555.1 uncultured Rickettsiales bacterium
CGGACCACCGACCTATTTTCAGCCCCTGAAAGTGCGAAAGAAATTTTACGTCATCTGCATGCCTCGAGGCAGGCGCGCGTCGAGCTGAACCGTCGCCACCGCGCCGCGCCCGCGCGCCCGGTCTCCGCGACGGGGCAGGACCACCTCCAGCAGCTCCGCGCGGGTCTCCACCTGCCCCAGCCCCGGGTCTGGATCCGGCGACGCCGGGCTCGGCTTGGTGGTGCTCGCCTTGGCCAGCTTTGCGAACAGGGCCAGCAGCGTGTACTTGCCCGCCGAGTCCTTGTCGATGGAGGTTATGGCGCCGGGCCCGAGCTCCAGCTTGAGGCCCTGCAGATCCGGGATGGCGATGGGCTTGATGGCGTCGCCCATGAACGAAGTGGCCAGCCCGATGAGCGTCGGGATGACGGTCTTGATCTTGTCCGCGTCCGCCGCCACCAGCTCGTTGGAGGTGGACTTGAGGTTGGTCATGGCGTTGCTCAGGTCGCCGATGACCGGGGTCAGGTTGCCCTTGCCGTCGGGGAACAGCAGCAGCGGCACCGCCAGGTCGCCGGTGACGCGGAACACGCGGATGTAGCGCAGGTCCACCAGCACGTAGAAGTCGATGGCCAGGTCCGGCAGGGTCAGGGTGAGCAGCGGCTCCTTGATGGTGGGCTTGCCCTTGCTGTCGGTGGTGTAGGTGCCGAGCCCGAGGGTGAAAGTGGGCGGCTTCTGGGGCCGCAGCCCGAGGGACACCGGCGAGTTCTTGCCGCCGGTGAGGTTCTTCATGGAGGGCAGGAAGATCTCGAACACGCTGCTGGTGATCATGGACGAGGTGGCGGTGCCCACGTCGAGGCACAGCGCGCCGGACCGGTACGCCGCGTAGCCGGCCTTGGCCAGGGTATAGCGGTGCACGCCCACGCCGAGGTGGTACGCCTTGCCCGACGGGTCCTTGCCCGACTCCAGCGCGGTGGAGCGCGAGATGGTCTCCTTGGCCGGGGGCGAGCAGGCCGCGCCCGCGGCCTCGCAGTCGGGGACACATGACGACAGGGCCCCCTCCTTGAAGCCGCCCAGGACGCCGATGCTGAGCCCCACCGGCTTCGGCTTCTCGGTGGCCTCGGCGTAGCCGCCGGCCCAGATGAAGTAGTCGAGCAGGCCGGTGGTGGAGGGGGAGAAGGCGGCCATGCCGGCGCCCAGGTCGACCCGCGCCTCCTGGCCCAGCTGCTGGGCCGCCAGCTGCTTCTTCAGCTCGTCCTCGATGGGCTTGATCAGGCTGCTCTTGAACAGCGGCATGAACTGGTTGAACACCCCCGGGGTCTGCAGGAAGGTGTTGAACGCGCCGCAGATGGCGTTGGAGCCGCTGATGGTGATATCCGCGCCCTCCAGGTCCTTGAAGTCGGTGCCGCTCACCGCCATGGACAGCTTCTTGGGGGCCGCGGCGGCGGCGCTCAAGGTCACGGTGGTGGTGATGGCCAGGGTCTTCTTCTTGCCCTTGGTGGCGTCCAGGGCCATGTCGCACTTCACGGTGAGGCCGAGAAAGGTGACGCTCACCGGCAGCTTGGCGATCTTCTTCTTGGTCAGGGTGCCCGACCCGGTCCAGGCGGCGGCGTCGATCTGGGCCGCGAGCTTGTTGGGCGCCTTGGGGGTCAGCTTGGCGCCGGTGATCTCCGCCGTGGCGTTGCAGGTGGCGCCGGTGGTGCAGCACATCTTCATGGTCGCCTTGGGATCATTGCACCCGGCGGGCGGGATGGCGAAGGAGAGCCCGTTGGGCATGAAGCCGGCCACCAGGGTGCCGATGTTCTGCTCCAGGAAGGTGAGCCCCGACTCGGTGACCTGGGTCATCATGGCGTTCTCGTAGGTCTTGGCCGCGGGGAATCCGCCGGGGATGGTCTGGGTGTTGCACCCGGCGCAGCTGCCGCCGCTGGAGGTGCACGCGGCGACGACGGTGAGGGCGAGGGCGCCCAGGGCGAGGCGGGCGCGGATCATTTTCTTTTTATGCGTCATGTTTTCATGCGTCATGTAGGTACGCGTCATGGGCCCAAGTATCGCGCCCTGTGGGCGCGAATGCCAGGGTGCCAGGATGCCAGAATGCCAGAATGCCAGAACGGGATTGTGGTGGTGTCGGCCCTTGCGGGGGACCATCCTTCCTTGAATCATGCCCATGGCTCAGCCCAGCTGGATCACCATCGCCTTTCACGCCGCGGGAGCGCTCTACCTGCTGGCGCTGGTGGCGGTGTTGTTCTGGCCCCGGGGCGGACGGCTGTTGACGGCGGCTGGCGCGGCGGCGCACCTCGCGGGCATGGTGGGCCGGGGGTGGGCGGTGGCGTTCTTTCCGCTGACCAACAAGTACGAGTCCTTCTCCGCCGCCTCCCTTGCGCTGGCCCTGGTCCTGCTGGCCACCTGGCACCACCGGCGGCTGTACGCAGGGACCCTGCTGGCCCTGAGCATCGCTGCCCTGGCCGCGTCGGTCACCTTCCCGTCGGAGATCACCCCGCCACCGCCCCTGATGCGCACCATCTGGTACCCGCTGCACATCCCGCTGTCATTCCTGGCATACGCCCTGTGGGCTGCGGCCGCGGCCTCGGGGGCCTCGTGGCTGCTGGACCGTGACCGGCGCTGGCTGCAGGCAGTGGATCGCAACGCCCTGCTCGGCCTCGGGCTGTGGTCCGGCGCCATGGTGTGCGGCGGGGTGTGGGGCGTGCTCGCCTGGGGCGCTTACTTCTTGTGGGACCCCAAGGTGATCTGGTCGGTGATCCTGTGGATCCACTACGCCATGTTCGTGCATGTTCGGCTCACGCCGTCGGTGCGCTCGGTGACCTGGCTGCGCCCTGCCCTGGCCCTGGTCGGCCTCGTCTGGGTCCTGGTGGCGTATGTCGGGACCTCCTTCTTCTTCGGCGGTTCGAGCCATGCCTTCTGAGCCGCCACGGTCGGGCCGGCTGGCGCCAGCGCTCCGCTCCCAGGGGCTCGGCCTGATCTGCGCCGCGTTGACGGTGCTGCTGCTGGCGGTGGGCTCGGTCTGCCTGGCGGCCACCCGGGACGGCGCGTCCGCGGGCGTACACCTGGACGACCTGCGCGCCTTCTTCCAGCGCCCGTCCCCGTGGCACCTGTGGCTCTACCTGCTGATCCCGGTGCTGCTGCTGTACGCCCTGAACACGGTGCTCTGCACCTGGCGCAGCCTGACGCGGCTCCTGCGCTCCGGGGTGCGCTCGCCGTCGGCGTATGGACCGACGGTGATGCACCTCGGCTTCCTCGTGGCGCTGGCCGCCCACGCCGTGGGGGGCCTCCTGGGCGGCGAGGATCGACCGGTGGTGGTGGGCTCGACGGTGGTGGACCTCGGCGGGGGCTGGACAGGGCGCCTGGAGTCGCTGCAGGTGGAGCGCTTGCCAGGGGGCATGCCCCGGCAGGTCCACGCGCGGCTGGCGCTGACGGATCCCGCGGGCCGCGCCAGCCGGCAGGTGGTGGGCTTCAACCGCCCGGCCAGCGCCGGCTTCGGCGCCCGGCTCTGGCTGCTGTCCCGCTTCGATCAGCAGCTGGTGGCCACCCTCACCGACGGGGACAGCCGCTGCATGGCGCCGGCGCGGGAGACCTGCCGCCTCGGGGACAGGGCCTTCCACGTGCTCGGGCTGCTGCCCGGCGGGCATGGCGATGGCGTGCCCGCCGCCGCCCTGATGACCGTCGGGCAGGGCCGCCACCAGCGCCTGCTGGTCAAGCGCGGCCAGCCGGCGGCCCACCCGGGCGGCGCGGTGACCCTCCTGGCCCTCGATCGCCAGCCGGTGGTCTTGCTGCGCGCCCGCCGCGCGCCTGGCAACCCGGTGGCCCTGGCCGCGGTGGTCATCTTCGCCCTCGGCATGCTGCTCATGGGGCGGCGCTGGTTTCAGGGGTAATCAGGGCAGGAGATCGTTGATGGCCGCCAGCGTCTCGTACGCACCCGCCGCGATGCCGATCTGCCCCTCGGGCACCTGCGGCTCGCGCGGGTTGATCCGGATCAGGGTGGCGCCGTGGTTGCGCACCAGGCGCTCGCCGGTGAAGCGCACCGTGGGCACCGCCCCGCCGGCGCCGCACTCCACCACCGTCAGCCGCTCACCGTGGTTGACCGCCAGCCACTCGTCGAAGGCCGCACCCTGGGCCGCCGAGCGGTCCGAGATCCAGCCGAAGTCGCCGAACATGAGGATGTTGGGCCGCGCCATGGCGCCGCAGCGGGGGCAAGCGGGCAGCGGGGGCGAGGCGCGCAAGGTGTGGATGTCCACGTCAACCTGCTGCTCGCCTGCCGGCCAGATGTCATCGCAGCACGGCCCGGTGCACTGCAGGTGGTGGATCGATCCGTGGCACTCCTCGACCTGCTCGCCGTGAAAGCCGGCGCGCTGGAACTGCCCGTCCACGTTGGAGGTGTACACGAACGCCCCGCCGGGCGCCGCGGCCCCCCAGCGCAGCATCAGGTCGAAGCCGCCGTGGGGCGTGGTTTCCCGGTACAGGTTGAGCCGGTGCCCGTAGAACCCCCAGGCCAGCTCCGGGTCGCGGGAGAACCACGCCGGGTTGGCCATGTCCATGAAGCTGTAGCCGAGCTCCGCGATGGGCGGGTACGCCTTCCAGAACCCCTCGTCGCCGCGGAAGTCGGGCAGGCCGCTGTCCACCCCCATGCCGGCGCCGGCGCTGAACACCAGCGCCGCTGCCCCGGCGACGGCCTCCGCCGCCCTCTCCAGCGCGTCCATGGCCCCCCCTACTTGCCGAACATGCGCTCCCAGATCACCGAGCGCATCTCGTGGTTGCCGCGATCGTTGGCGTGCAGGCAGTCGGTGTAGAACCAGAGGCTCGGGTCCTTGGCGTCGTAGTACTTGTTGGTCTTGTCCTGGTAGTTCCAGCCGTGGCCCAGGGCCCTGGCGTGGTAGTCCGCGATCATCACGTTCTTGCGGGCGGCCCACGCCTTGAGCTCGGCGTTGAACAGGCCCATGCCCTTGATCACGTTGGGCCCCACGATGGGCCCGGCCAGCAGGATCGCCTGGCAGAAACCGGTGAGCCCCTTGACGTTGGGCAGCTTGCCCGCGCCGTCGGTGGGGTCGTGGAAGGTCATGAGCACCACGGCCACCTTGCCCGGGTACTTGGTCTTGTCCGCGAAGGTCTTCAGCGCCGTGTCGATGTTGGCGGTGACCTGCTTGGCCAGGGTGGTGCCGGCCTTGGCGTCGAGGGAGAGCTGGATGATGGCCCCGGCGAAGTCGTTGCCGCCGATGGAGATGATCACGAGGGTGTCGCCGCTCGGGTTGCCGCCCACCGCCGTGGCCTGGCCCGCCAGCTCCTTGGAGAGCGCGCCGAACTTCGCCTGGTCAACCAGCTTGATGTTCGGGTACTTGTTCTTCAGGTCCTTGCTCTTCCACGACGGGTAGGTGGTGTCGTCGTTCTGCACCAGCAGGCCCTTGTAGGCCATGGTCGCGGTGGACGGGTAGCCAACGGCCACCGAGTCGCCGATGTTGGCGTACAGGGTCACGTTGGAGGGGAGCGCCGTCATGTCGCCGGCGGCGCTGCTGTCTCCGGCAGAAGCCTCCGCGGCGCCGCTGTCGCCCACGGACGCCTCGGCCTTTGCGTCGGCTCCGGAGATCGCCTGATCCACCCCGGCGTCAGCGGTCGGGTCGCCGTCGTCAGAGCAGCCAGCAAGAGTGAGGGTCAAACTGATGAACAAGATAAGGCCAGGTCGCATGGTCTCTTCCTCCCTGAGATGGTGGGCATGATATCACGCCGGGGAGACAGCCATGGCCGCCGGCTGTCGCATGCTAGGATGCGCTCTCCGCTGTCCTCTGGAGGGTATACCGATGTCCGAACTGGTACGACTTGAACACCGCGGCGCCGTGGTGGAGTTGACGCTGAACCGGCCCGACAAGCGCAACGCCATCAGCTGGGAGATGATGGAAGACCTCGACCGCTGCCTCGACGAGGCGACGCGGCTGGAGGGCGCCCGCGCCATCCTGATCCGGGGCGAGGGGCCCTGCTTCTCGGCGGGCATCGACCTGGCCGGGCTGATGTCCGCCGCGCAGCAGTTCGGCGAGGGGTGGCGCGACAACCTCCTGCCGCTCACCGAGGCGTACCAGGCCATCGTGCTCAAGGCCGAGCGCCACATCCTGCCCACCATCGCGCTGCTGCACGGGCACTGCCTCGGCCTCGGGTTCGAGCTTGCCCTGGCGTGCGACATGCGGCTGTGCGCCGAGGGGACCCGGCTGGCCATGCCCGAGGCGCGGCTGGGGCTGATCCCCGACGTGGGCGGCACCACCCGGCTGACGCGGCTGGTGGGCCCCGCCCGGGCCAAGGAGGTGATCCTCACCGCCCGGCGCGTCGCGCCGGACGAGGCCGCCGCGTGGGGCCTGGTCAACCGCGTGGTCCCCGAGGCCGACCTGCTGGCCGCGGGGGAGGAGCTCGCCGGGCAGCTGGCGGCCTGCGCCCCCCTGGCGGTGAGCATGGGCAAGCGGGTCATCGACGGGCTGTACGACGTGGACCGCGGGCTGACCGCCGAGGCCCTGGCCCAGGCCAACCTGATCAAGACCGAGGACATGATGGTCGGCGCCATGGCCTTCATGAGCAAGTCCGAGCCGAAGTGGAAGGGCAAGTAGCGCCCCCTCGCCAGGCTGGCCGCCGCACCTGACGCGCCTGTTCGCCGCGTGAGCATGATCCGCAGCCATGGTAACCTCGCAGAACAGGCCGGTTTGCTGCCTTTTTGGCCGCGCCGATGCACCCGCGACAGGAGCTCAAAGCATGCCAGGGTACAGATGTCTCGGAGCCAGAGAGCTGACCAGCAGTTCCTATCTACTGCCACTGTTTCTGGTGATCTTCGTGACGCTGGCCGGCGGCTGCGTCGCGCTGGAGGATGAGGGCGGGACCGCCAACGAGCGGCGCAGAGCCCTGGGCGGCGGCGGGTGGCCGCAGCCACCGCCGAGCGACCTGTCGCTCCCCCCCTGGGGCACGAGCTGCGGTCCGGTGACGGCCCAGGGGTGCTGCTTCCAGGGCCAGGCAGCCTACTGCAACAAGGCCACCAACAAGCTGGTGGTCGCTTCGTGCGCCAGCACCCCCAAGTGCGGCTGGAACTCAACCCTCAAGCGCTACAGCTGCGGCACCGGCGGCGCGGCGGATCCCAGCGGCACCAACCCCAAGAGCTGCACCGGCGGGCGACCGCCCGGGGACCAGGGCGCGCCGCCTGATGTCTACACCGGCGACTTCGGGACCGTGACCTGCGGAGACAACAAGTGCAGCCACCCCCTCGAGGACTGCGGCTCGTGCCCACAGGATTGCGGCAAGTGCACCGGCTGCCAGATCTCCAGCTCCGCTGGCTGCCCTGGCTGCGCCTGCACCTCGTGCGTCTGCCAGCTGGACCCCGCATGTTGCACCCAGCAGTGGGACAAGTACTGCGTACAAACCTGCAAGTCGCAGTGCGGCGGGTGTCCGGCGAGCGACAGCGGCCCGACGCCAGCGGACGTGGGATCCCCGGCCGTTGATCAGTACATGGGCGACCTGGGGACGGTGAGCTGCGGCGACAACAAGTGCAGCTCGCCGGCCGAAGACTGTGGGTCGTGCCCCCAGGATTGCGGCAAGTGCACCGGCTGCGAGGTCAAGGCCGCGCCGGGCTGCCCCGGCTGCAAGTGCGAAAAATGCGTCTGCGCCAATGATCCCGCGTGCTGCACCAACACGTGGGACCAGTTCTGTGTGCAGGAATGCAAGAACAACTGCAGCGGCTGTGGCCTCACGGACGCGGGCGTGCTCTCGGATCTCCCGCCCATCCCGGACCAGGGGTTCTCGCCCGTGGACCAGGCGGCACCGCCCCCTGACATGTCGGTGCTGCCGGCGGATCAGGGGGGATCAGCCGCGGATCAGTACACCGGAGATGTGGGCGCGGTGGCTTGCGGCGACAACAAGTGCGCGTCGCCCGCCGAGGACTGCGTGAGCTGCCCGAAAGATTGCGGCAAGTGCACCGGCTGCGAGATTCGCAACTCACCCAAGTGCCCTGGCTGCGCCTGCGAAACATGCGTCTGCTCCAACGACCCCGCCTGTTGCTCCAACTCGTGGGACCAGTTCTGCGTCCTGGAGTGCAAGACCAACTGTGGCGGGTGCAACAAGAGCGATGCTGGCGCCATTGCGGACCTCCCGCCCATCCCCGATCAGGGCGCCACGCCCAAGCTGGACAAGGGCGCGCCGCCCAAGCTGGACAAGGGCGCCCCTCCCAAGCTGGACAAGGGCGCCCCTCCCAAGCTGGACAAGGGCGCCCCCCCCAAGCTGGACAAGGGCACCACGCCCAAGCTGGACAAGGGCTCGCCGCCCAAGCCGGACAAGGGCGCGCCGCCCAAGCTGGACAAGGGCGCGCCGCCCAAGCAGGACAAGGGCGCCCCTCCGGCGGACCAGACATTGCCTGATCTTTCCGGCAAGACCTGCGGGGACAACAAGTGCGACGCCCCCAAGGAAGATTGCGGCAGCTGCCCGCAGGACTGTGGCAAGTGTACAGGCTGCCAGGTCAAGAGCGCGCCCGGATGCCCCGGTTGCGCCTGCGAAAAGTGCGTGTGCAAGAACGACCCGGCCTGCTGCACAAACACCTGGGACAAGTTCTGCGTCCAGGAGTGCAAGACCAACTGCGGCGGCTGCAGCGGCAGCTCGGACGCCGGCACGGGCAAGGACAAGGGCGCCACCACGGGCGACAAGGGCGCCACCACGGGCGACAAGGGCGCCACCACGGGCGACAAGGGCGCCACCACGGGTGACAAGGGCGGCGTGAAGAAGGAGGCCGGGGCCAGGGACAAGGGCCAGGCCAAGGATGTATGGGGGGTCAACCCGGACTCCTCAACGGGCGACAAGGGCGGCGACACCGGCTGCAACTGCCGGGTGGATGGCGCGGGTCCCGCCAGCGCGGCGCCCCTCTGGCCGGCCGCCCTGTTGCTGATCGGGCTGCTGCGACGCCGCCGGAAGCGCTAGAGACCGCCCACCCGCATGCTGACGGTCACACTGCCCCTCCCCCCTTCACTCCCGCTGCCTCGTCGCTGAGAGGTCTCCCCGGTGCGCGTACATCTCGTCGTCCCTGTCAGCAGCAATATCCTCCGCTCGAGGCTCTACGCGCAGTTCCAGCCCTGCCTGCTGCCCATGTCCCTGGGCTACCTCGGCGCCGTGCTGCGCCAGGAGGGCCACACGGTCTCCATGCGCGATCAGCCCGCGGATCTCCGCGCCACCGGGGACATCCTGGACGAGGTGGAGCAGCTGCGCCCTGACCTGCTGGGCCTGAGCGTGCTCACCGAGAGCTGGAGCACCGTGGTCCCCATGGTGAGCGAGGCGCGCCGCCGCGTCCCCGGGCTGAAGGTGGTGATGGGCAACACCCACGCGGCGTTCTTCGCCGAGGAGGTGCTGGCCAACGGGCACGCCGACTTCGTCATCCGGGGCGAGGGGGAGGAGACCCTCGCTGACCTGGCGCGCACCCTGGACCAGGGAGGCGCCCTGTCGGATCTGGCCGGCCTGTCCTACCGCGATGGCGACCGCGTGCGGCACAACCCGGAGCGCGGCCCGGTGACCCGCCTCGACGCCTTGCCCTACCCCGCCTGGGACCTCATGGATCTCTCCGCGTGGCGCTACCAGCGCTTTCCGCTGGTGGGGCTGACCAGCGCGCCGGTGCCGATCATGGCCTCTCGCGGCTGCCCTTACACTTGCACCTTCTGTTCCCAGGACAAGTGGAACGCCGGGGTCCGGCGGCGAGACGTCGGGCGCGTGGTGGACGAGATCGACTTCATGGTCCAGCGGTACGGCTTCCGCAGCTTCGGATTCAACGACGCCTACTTCCCCTGGGATCGCGAGAGCGGGCTCGAGTTCTGTCGCCGTCTGCGCGCTCACAGCTGGCACCGTGATGTCCGATGGGTCACCGAGCTGAGGGTGGATCGCATGGACGACGAGCTGGTGCGGGAGATGGCCGCCGCTGGCTTGCACGCTGTGATCCTCGGCTACGAATCCGGCAACGAGGAGATCCTGCGCTCCACAGGCAAGGGCACGACCCTCGCCCAGGGCGAGCAGGCCGCGCGCTTGCTGCGACGCCATGGGGTCCTGGCTGTGGGCCTGTTCATGATCGGCTTGCCCGGTGACACCCGGGCGACCATCCGCGACACCTTCCGCTACGCCCGGCGCTGCAAGGTGGACATCGCCAAGTTTGCCATCACCATCCCCTACCCCGGCTCGCCGCTGTGGGAGCTGATGGGCCGCGACAGCATGCCCTCCGCGGAGGAGTGCGAGCGGTTCACGTCGTGGTTCGACTGGGCCGGCGCTGCCAGCCGCCCCGTATGGTCGCCAGAGGGCGTCTCCCCCGGCGAGTTGGTGCGGCTGCAGCGATGGGGCATGCTGCAGTTCTATGCGCGCCCGGCCTATATCGCCCGGGTGCTCGGTAGCGGGCTCTTCTCGCCAGGAGAGATCCTCAGGGGCGGCGGGATCATGCTCTCTCGCGCTTTGGGCGGTCAGTAGCAGCGATCCCTGAAGCCGGACATTTCAGCGTAACCCTGGGAATCCCCATTCTTTTTTAGATTGACATCGCTAAATACAACGCTACCAAGGGAGTACAGGCAAATCGTGGTTAGGGATTGGCGCCGCCCGCGTGGCTGACGGGTGGGAGTGAGGATGGTATGGAGCCGGTGGCAAGGGATCTGGTCGTATCAGGGGTTGGTTTGGCGACGATGTTTGGCCTCATCACAGTGTTCTACATGCTCGGCTTGCAGCCGACAGACTTCTTCTACCAGGGGTTCTGACCATGGACCTCTCTGGGCCATTGCGTGTCGAGGTGACATGAAGCCTGGCCGCCTGGCGTTGGCGCTGCCCCTGGGCGGGGTCATCCTCCTCATCGCGTTCTCTGCGCTGACCGGCTGGAGCCGACTCCCGCTGCTGCTCACGGCGCCGACGCTGCTGGCGCTGCGCTGGCGGCGGGCGGGGCTCATCCTGCTCGGCCTGCTGCTCCTGCTGGAGCAGGGCGCGCGCGTCCACCTCATCGGCGCGGCCTCCCTGAGCTACAGCAAGATCCATAGCCTGCAGCCCCTGGGCGTGGATCTCTACTTCCAGCGTTCCCGGCTCCCGGGGGTGGTCTACGAGTTCAAGCCCGACGCGGTGGGATCCGCCTTCATGGCGCCCTTCCGGACCAACTCTGCTGGCCTGGTGGACGGGGAGTATGCCAGTCGCAAGCCCCCCGGTGTCTATCGCGTGGCCATGCTGGGCGGCTCGTTTGTCCAGGGCCTTGGCGTGGCCCCGGGAGAAGCGTTTCACGCGGTCATGGAGCGGCAGCTCGCCGCGCGCGCCGGCGGATCCAGGGTGGAGTTCATCAACTTCGGCGTCGGCGGCTTCGATCCATCACAGGCCTTGGCGACCCTCGAGCAGCGCGCCCTGGCATATGATCCTGACCTGGTGCTTTTCTGCTTTCCGATGAAGGAGTTCCGCTCGCCCGGGTGGTACCGGACCCCCTTCACGCTGCAGTCCCAACAGTACCCGTTCTTCGACAGCTTTTTGGTGGAGGGAGTGGTCAGGCTCCTCTCCGGTGAGGACAACCCGATGGAGCCTGACGAAGAGGTGATCTCCCCCAAGGAGAGCGCGCGCCGCCTCGAGGGGGTCTTCAAGCGGCTGGCGCAGGTGAACGCATCGGGCAAGACCCGGGTGGTGGTGCCCATCCTGGTGGAGGCCTTCACCTTCGGCGACGGCCTCGTGCGCAAGCTCATCGCCGACAATGGCCTGCGCGCGCTGGTGCTGGCCCCGCCTTTGAAAGAGCGCCTGCTGGATGAGGAGCTCACCATCATGCGCGGTGACGAGCACCCCGACGCCCGCGGGCACGCCCTGCTGGCCGATGCGTTGATCAAGGAGCTGCAGCGCATGGGCCTGCTGGGCGAGCAAGCCCCGGCCTCGGCGCGCTGACCGAGCTCCCCTGGTCTCAGACGAAGTAGCGCAGGAAATCGAGGAAGAAGCCCGGCACCTCCCGCAGCCCGCGCGCGCTGGCGACCCGGCGCGCCTGGCGCAGGGCGTAGCGCGGATCCAGGTAGAAGCCCAGCGCGATGCGCCGCATGCGCCTCCGGTCGCGCGCTGGCGCGGCATCGCCTGGCCGGTGAAGGGCCACGAACCGCTCCCCCTCACGGTCGAACACATGGGTCAGGGTGAAGAACTGCGGGAAGTCGATCCCGAGGGCGCGGATCTGCCGCCGCACCTGCGCGGGGGAGAGGCCGCGCTCACCCGGGATGCCCACCACGAAGCCGCCGGAGAGCTCCAGGCCAGCCGCCCGGGCCCAGCGCGCGGCCCGCCTGCCCTGCTCCGCCGTGGCGCCCTTGTCGCACCAGCTCAGGGCGTCGTCGGAGAATGACTCGAACCCGAACGAGAGCTGGTAACAGCCAGCCCGCGCCATGAGCTGCAGCAGCTCGGCGTCGACATGGTCGACCCTGGTGGACGCCCGCCAGGTCACCGGGGCGCCCCGGTCGATCAGGTGGCGGCACAGGGCCTCCACCACCTCGCGCCGGGCGGTGAAGCACTGGTCGCGATAGATCACCTCGCCGAAGCCGAGGGAGATGAGCCGGTCCATCTCCTGCACCACATACTCCGCCGAGTGGGAGCGGTGCCCCTCGCCGAAGTAGGAGACTGCGTGGCAGAAGCGGCACCGCCCGTGGGGGCAGCCCGCCCCTGTCCGGGCGAGCGCGAAGGGCCGGCGTCGGGCGAATGGGACCCAGTAGCGAGCCGGGTCCACCAGGTCCCAGGCCGCGAAAGGGACCCGATCCAGCGGGTCCACGGGGCGGTCGGGGTACACCGTGAGGGAGGCCCCGTCCTGCCATGCCACGCCCGCGTCCATGCGACCGGAGAGCACGGCGTCCAGACCAACCATGAACTCCCCCAGCGCCACCACGTCCGCCCCCCCGGGGCCCAGCGCGCTGGCCGGGTCGAGGGTGACGTTGGGGCCCGCCATCACGGTGACGCACCCGGGCGTGGCCGCCTTGGCCTGCCGCAGCAGCTCCAGGTCATGCTCCAGGGAGAACCACGACGAGACGGTGGCCACGCAGTCCGGCGCCAGGGCGGCGATCTCTGCCACCGCCTCCCGGGTGGACAGGTGCCGCGCGTTGCCGTCCACCAGCGCCACCTCGTGACCTCGCGCCCGCAGGTAGGACGCCGCGTAGAGCATCTCCACCGGCGGGTAGAGGATGTTGCCGGGGATGTTGGCGCCGGAGTAGTCCCGCAGCAGGTGGGTCCTGCGGCCCGTGGCGTCCATGCGCCCCCAGTGGTTCGACAGGACGAGCCGCATCAGTCGTCGCGCCGCTGCCTGGTGATGGCGCGGCGGATCTTGCGCATGAACCAGAAAAACTGCCCGCGCGGCACCGCCGCCAGGAGCTCCTGCACCAGGGGGTGATCAAAGAGCAGGAAGAGCAGCGCCCGCCCGGGATAGCGATCCCTGTAGACCAGGTAGCGGAAGCGGTTGCGCAGCTGCTTGACCCGCGCGGACGGGAGCTGGGGCATCTCGTTCTGGGAGTCGCGGTAGACCCTGAAGCCGTACCAGATGGGCCGCAGCCAGCCCTCCTTCTGTGAGAGGTCGAACAGCTCGGTGCCGGGGAAGGGGCTGAAGGTGAACACCTTGGGGCCCGTACCCGTGCCCTGGCTCAACGCCACGACGTCACGGTGGATCCGCTTGTTGACCCGCACCGTGTCCATCACCGTCTGCTCCGTCTCGTACGGCAGCCCGAGCATGTTGGTGATGGTGGGGGTGATGCCCAGGGCGATCATCTTGTCGGTCATCTGGATCAGCCGGTCGGTGGAGACCTTCTTGCGCAGCACGCGCTCGCGGATGTGATCGTTTCCCGAGTCGAGCCCGATCCAGATGTTGGCGCAGCCGGCCCTGGCCAGGGCCTCGAGCAGCTCGTCGTCCAGGCAGTCGGCGCGGGTGAGGATCTCGAACGGGTAGTCGAAGTGGCGCGGGTACTCCTCGCACCACCGCGCGGTCCACTCCCGATCCCAGGTGAAGGTGTCGTCGCGGAAGTAGAGGTAGCCGAACTTGTAGCGCCGGCTCAGCTGCTCGATGTCCCCCAGCAGGTTGGGCACGCTGCGGTTGCGCACGTAGGTGCCGCTTCCCCGGGCCGCGAGCCGCTCGTTGCTGCAGAACGTGCACTTCCAGAGGCAGCCGCGCCCCATGATGGTCATCACGGTCTGCCCGTTCTCCTCGATGACACGCTGGTAGTCCACGATCTCCCGATCCATGTACGGCAGCGTGTCGTGGTCCTCGATGAACCTGCGCGGCGGGCCTGCCTGCACCTCGCCGGTGCGCCTGTCCCTGCGCCAGAACCCGGCGATGCCGTCGAGGGTGCGGTTGCTCGCCAGCGCCTCGAGCACCTCGCGAAAGGTCAGCTCTCCCTCGCCGACGCACACCCCGTCCACCTCGGGCTGGTCCAGGTAGTCCTCGGGGCAGAGGGTCGCGTGCTTGCCCCCCGCCAGGATCGTCACCCGCGGGAACCACCGCCGGGTGAGCTGGATGCAGCGCTGCACGTAGGGGAACTGGGCCGAGATGCCGGTGAAGCCGATGACGTCCGGCTCCAGCCGCCGGGCCGCGCGGCGGATCCGTGAGATGTGCCGCTCGCGGTTGATCACGAGCACCTGCACGTCATGCCCCAGCGGGCGCAGGTACGCCGCCAGCGCGCCGTACTCAGTGGGGTACACCTGCTGGATCAGGGTCTTGATGTTGGTGAAGACGAGCAGAACCTTCATCTTGTCACCGGGGCGGCCATCTTATATCAGCCCGACAAAGTTTGCAGTCCGCAGGCCAGGGTTGCCCACGTGCATGAAGTAGCGCAGACCGGCCAGCAGGCTGAAGCGGTAGGCGGCGCGCTCCTGCAACATGCGGAGCAGGCCGCCGCCGAGGGAGAAGATCGGATTGGGCGGCAGGTGGCACGCCGCCCGCACGGCCGGCGCCAGCGACGGGTACCTGGCGGCAAGAGAGAAGAGGTGGAACAGGTTGATGAACTGGCCCTGCTGCGGGGCGGCGCTGCGGAAGTACACCTGCGCGCGCCCGCGGCCTGCGTCGGGCACCTGAAAGATGTCCTCGGCCGCGCCCTCGAGGCTCTCGCCCGCGGCGGCGGCGTCCCGGGCCATGGGCGTGCCCGGGATCGGCTGGCAGATGGTGACCCTGGCGTGGCTGGCGCCGATGTCGATGTTCAGCTTCAAGGTATCCAGGGCGTCCTGCCACCCCTCCCCGGGCGCGCCGAGCATGTTGAAGGTGATCAGCCGCATGCCATGTCCACGGATCAGCTCCGCCGCGCGGCGGATGACGCCGTCGGGCAGGTCCTTGCCCAGGATCTCCCGGCGGCGCTGCTCGCTGCCCGCCTCGACGCCGATGGCCACCGCGCGGCACCCGCTTTCGGCCAGCAGGCGCGCGGCCGGTTCGTCCACCAGATCGGCGGACGTGTTGATGCTGTACGGCAGCCCCACCCGCCCGGGGTAGAGCTGCGCGAACTCTCTCAACCAGGAGGTCCGGGTGATGAACAGATCGTCGGCGAAGTGCACGTTGCCCAGGGCGTGGTGGGCGCGCATGTCCTCCACCTCGGCGACCACCCGCCCGGGGCTCTTGCGCCGTACATAGGCGCCCTTGCCCGCGCACATGCGCCGGTAGTGAGGCTGATAGCAGTAGCTGCACCCGTGGAAGCAGCCCCGCCCGGTGGAGAACTTCTTCCACGGGAAGGCGCCGAGGAAGGGGTAGCGGTCGTAGTAGAGGCGCCGGTGAGGCAGCGGCAGGGCGTCCAGGTCGGGCACCAGGGGACCGAGGTCGTTCCTGACCACCACCTTGCCCCGGCGGAGGTGCAGGTTGGGCACCGTGGAGAGCCGACGCTTGCCGGCCAGCGCGTCGCAGATGTCCAGCGCCGCCTGCTCCGCCTCGCCCAGGATGACCATGCGCACGCCCGGGCGCTGGACCACCTCGGGGAAGAACGTGGGCAGGGTGCCAGCCAGCGCCACCGGCAGGTCCGGGAACCACCGCCGCAGCCGCCCGCAAATGGCCACGGTCCAGTGGTGCGCTTGCACGGCGGCCGGCAGCAGCACCAGGTCCGGGCTGTCCTGCTGGATGGCGCCCCGCAGGTCCCGCTCCTCCCGCTCCAGCAAGAGGCTGGCCTGGTGGCCCGCGGCCCGCAGCGCCGCAGCGGTCTCGGTGACCAGCAGCGACTCGTTGAGGCCGTTGTCTTGCAGGAAGAGGACGCGCACAGTGCAGAAGTATAGCCCAGGCGACGGCGCTATTCTGCGGCCAGTCAGCGACGGCGCAGCTGCCCCACCCCTCGCCGTCCCACCGCGCATCGTGCATAATTCACGAGGGATTCGCAGAGGAACGAGGTGCAGTGGACGAAGGGGCTGCAAAGACGGCGGAGTCGAGCAAGGCGGCCCTGAATCGGCGCAACGGCCGGGTCGTGTACGCGCTCACCGGGGCGCTGCTCGTCATCGCCTTCGTCCTGCCGCGGCTGTGGCTCGATACGGCGCAGTTCAAGGACCAGGTGGGCGTCTGGCTGGGGTATGTCTGCACCGCCTGGCTCGGCTTCATTTTGCTGATGCCCACCGCGGCGCGGTTCCTGCGCGGCAGGTGGATCCGCCTGATGGCCGTGCGCAAGGAGATCGGCATCGGCGCCGGCATCTTCATCGTGGCCCACGGCTTCTTCTCTCACGCCATCGGCAGCGGCGGAGACATGGACGCCCTGAACCCGAGCGGCACCGGCTGCGGCTTCATCAACTTCTTCCTCGTGACCGTGCTGCTGATCACCTCCATCGATCGGGTCCGGCTCTCCATGTCGCGCACCTGGTGGGAGCTCCACCAGCGCGTGGGGACCTTCGGCATGTTCTGGGTCGGGACCATGGCCGCGGCCGGCTCCGAGGATTACGTGCTCCTGCCCCGGCTGGCGCTCTCGTTCACGGGGCTGGTCTTCGGCGTGCGGCTGCTGCAACTCTACGTTGACCGCGACCGCATCCGCCGGCGCCGCTTCGTGCTCAACGCCTGGGGATTCGCCCTCTTCTTCGGGTTCGTCATCGCCTCCGAGATCACCCATCGCTTCTACCTGCTCACGGCGATCCTGGCCGGCGTCCTGGCGCTGCTGGGCTGCGTCCAGCTCATCCGGCGCCGGGGGTCATCGGCGTCGGGGGAGCCGCCCGCGTAGGCGGCCGTGAGACTCTCTGGCCCATAGCGTGCGCCGGGGGTAGAGTCAGACGGATGGTTGGCGGCGAAGACAGGCGGTCCGCACAGCGACGGCGCGAGCACCTGGCCTACTGGATCAGCGCCCTCATCGGCGTGCTGCAGTTCGGCGTGCCGCGCATCTGGCTCGACAGCAGCCAGTTCAAGTCCGAGATCGGCGACTACGCCGGCTATGTCTGCATCTGGTGGCTCAACATCATCCTGCTGATGCCCACCGCTGCCCGCTACCTGCGCGGCCGCTGGGTCACCTTCATGGGCGTCCGCAAGCAGCTGGGGATCGGGGTCGGGTTCTTCATCTGCGCCCACGGCCTGTTCTCCCACGTGCTCGGCTCCGGCTCGCAGCTCGACGCCCTCAACCCCGGAGACGCAGGCTCCGGCTTCATCAACTTCTTCCTCACCATCGTGCTGCTCATCACCTCCATCGACCGCGTGCGCCTCTCCATGTCGCGCAAGTGGTGGGAGCTGCACCAGCGGGTGGGGACCTTCGGCATCACGTTCCTCGGCACCACCGCCTCCTTCGGCTCCAAGCACACGCTGGTGGCCCTGGGCTCACAGTGGTTCACCTGGGCCGTCTTCGCCATCCGCCTGGCCCAGCTGATCCACGACCGCGCCCGGGTGCGTCGGAGCCACTTCGTGCTCAACCTGATCGGCTTCTTGTGGTTATTGAGCTACCTGGCCCTGTGCAACTACGTCGGCCACTTCTACCTGCTCTCCACCATCTACCTCGGCCAGCTGCTGATGCTGGTCATCGTCTTCCTCATCCGCAGGCAGCGGCCAGAGGAGAGCGAGGGGTGAGCGCGCCCGAGCTCACGGCCACCGCTGACGGCGCCGCCCCGCCACCGCCGGTCGGCGAGGCAGGCCGGCTCGACCGGCTGATCCCGTGGCTGCTGCTGGCCGCGGCGGCCCTGTTCTGCTTGCCGCTCGTATTGAATCCGGGCGCCTACGGCGGCCTGAGCGGCGACCGCCAGGCTGATTCCTTGCGGGCCCTGTTCGCCATCGACCATGTCTACTATTCCGTGCGGTACTTCGGCGAGCTGCCCCTGCGCACCCCCTTCGGCGGCGGCGGCTACCCGATCTACTCCAGCCCCATCGATCTGGCCTTCACCCCGCTTGTCCCGCTGCTGCTGCTGTGCGGCGGCGTGGCGACCCTCAAGCTGTTCCTCCTGGTGGGCACCTGGGTCACGTCTCTGGTGGCGTACTTCACCGCTCGCCGCATGGTGGGGCTCGGCCAGGGGGCCTCGCTGTTCTGCGCGCTGGTGATCTGCTTCAGCGGCTGGCTGCCGTCTCAGACCCTCTCCGGGCTGATCAACATCTTCATCATGTTGACGACCGTGGCGCTGTACCTGCTGCTCGCCCCGGGCGCCTCGACGCGCCGCGCCGTGCTCGCGGGCCTCTTGCTCGGGGTCCTGATCATGGTGGGGCCCCACTTCGTGCGCTCCTTCTTCCCGGTGCTGTTGCTCACGGCGCTGCTGCTGACCCATCACCACGCCACCCGGGACGCCAGGTCGCTGCTGGCCAGGCTGCCGGTGCTGCCGCTGGCTGTGCTGCTGCTGGCGGCGGCGCCCTTCTCGGTGCCGGGGCTGCCCCGGCTGAACGCCGCGGGCCTGGCCCTGCTGGTGCTGGTCACGCCCCTGGCCTGGGCCCCTGCGCGGCGGCGCTATGGGCCAGTGGTGGTGCGCATGCTCGTGGCCCTCGGCGTGGCGCTGGCGGTGGCCTCCGGGCGCCTCTACGCCATCGCCTCGCTGGTGATGCGCGCCAGGTATGAGCGCCTGGAGCACACCGACGAGGCCGACGCGCTCGAGGCCTACATGGGGAAGGACGAGTTCTACGACTCGGCGGCGCTCTTCCTGCGCGCCGTGGTGGAGCACGCCCCGCTGGAGGCAGCCCACGCCGCTGACGGGACCCCCGCATACTATGAGTTCGCCTACCTCGGCCTCGGCTTCGGCCCGGCCCTCTGCGCCGCGGCGGGCGTGCTGCTGCTGTGCCGCCGCCTGGCCCCGTGGATCTGGCTCTTCGCCTTGCTCTCGCTGCTCTGCTTCGGCCCCCACCTGCCGGGCGGTCTGGACCTGTACGCCCTGACCATCCGCGGGCTGCCGGGGTTCGACGTCATGTCCCAGCCGTACAAGTACTTCAACTTCTTTATCGCCTTCTGCATGGCGCTCTTCGCCGGCGCCGCCGTGGATCGAGCGGGCGCGCTGGTGTGGGGCCGCGGCAGGGGGGCGCGGGCGGCGCTGCTGCTGGTGGCAGGAGGAATGCTGGCCGCCACCTTCATCCAGAACTTTCCGGTCTACAGCCACGCCATGGCCGCCGAGCTGCCGGAGCTGGAGCGCGAGGAGGAGTACTACCAGGTCATGAGCGCGCCAGACCGGGGGCTCACCTCGAGGGGCCACGAGGGGGTGCAGGAGTGGCAGGAGGACGAGGGTAACGAGTACCGGGATCACGCGCGCCACGCCTCGCTCTACTCGGCCTTCAACGTCCGCCAGGGGATCGGCACCATCGACTGGGCGGTGAACCTGCCGCTCCCCGAGAAGGCCGCGCCGCGCTACTTCGTCCTGCCCGACGGTGAGCGGGTCAAGAACCGAGAATATTTCGGCGAGGCCTACTTCGAAAAGAGCAACGAGTGCGAGGTGATGGAGGTGCAGATCCGGGCCAACTCCATCGACGTGGAGGTGGACGTGCGGGAGCCTGCGCTGCTGGTGATCAACCAGAACTACGACCGCCACTTCACCTCGGACCGGGGAGAGGTCACCGCCTTCGAGGGGCGCCTGGCCGTCCGCCTCGAGCAGGAGGGGGACTACACGGTCAAGCTGCTGTACCGGCCCTGGACCTTCATCTGGATCACGGCGGGCGCAGCGGTGTTCTTCCTCACGGCCCTGATCTGGGGGCTGTGGCCCCGCCGCCGGCGCGCAGCAGGGTGAGGCCCACCACTGCGGCGTAGATCGGCGACACGCCGAACATGGAGAATCGCCCCAGGGCGACGGAGTCGTTGACGGCCACGGGCGCGCCGAGCAGCACCGAGAGGGCGGCCAGGATCAGCCCCGCCCACCTGGCCCAGCCCGCGCCGGCCACCAGGGCCGCGGCGGCGGCGATCCAGCCGACGCAGAGCATGAAGTGCGGGCGCTGGACCATGGTGTAGAGGTCCCCGCGGTGGCTCAGGATCCGGTGGGTGGAGGCGACCCCGATGATGAAGGTGAACAGCGCCGCGAAGGCGATCATCACGGCCAGGCCCACGCGTCGCCTCGGCAGGCCCGCGCCGCGGCCGAGGACGAGGCACAGCAGGGCCAGGTTCGGCAGCGCCACCGCCAGCGGCGCCAGCGGGAAGATCCCGAGCCGCACCGAGGGGAAGGTGGGGAACATGCCGCTGATGAGCGCCAGCGCCCCCGCCACCATGGCCACCGGGGGCGCCCATGCCTCACGCCGGCGTGTGCCCGCGGCCGCCGCGATCCACATCGCCCCGGCTACCATGCCGAGATCGCTCAGGGCAGGGAAGAGCCAGGTGATGAGGGTCCGGGCCTCTGGCATGTCCGCGGCCTCGAAGCCGCTCAGCACGCGCGAGTAGGCGTAGAGGAACCACGCCGCGGATCCTGCCAGGCAGGACAGGGCCGCGGCGCCGGCCGCGGCGGTGGCGACGCGCTGATCTCGCTGCTCGGTCTTCTCTCCCAAGAGAGCTCCTCGAAGCCGTGGCCTCTCACACGATATGAGCCGCTACATGATCAACATTATCTCAACCAGGGTCCGGGGTGCCTCCCCCAATTGAACAGGCCCTGGCGCGGACGAGGTGTCTCCGAGACGCGCCGCTGTCTCGCTGAGAAAGCCGTGCCCCGGTTTATCAGCCCGTAACATCCTGAAATCAAACAATCGAAAAATCATGTGCGGTGGCCCCAAAATTGCACAAACTACCTGAACCCGAGCACATTCACCGTCAGCCTGGAGAACGTCACATGCGAAAGCTGCTCCTGATCACGTTGCTCGCGGTCGCGCTGCCAGACAGCGCGGCTGCGGCGCGAAAATACCGCGTCTACATAAATTCGGTGCCAGCCGGCGCCTCGATCTACGTCGGCAGCCGCGACGCCGGGATCCGCGGCACCACCCGGGCCCGGCTCTACCTGACGCGGGGCGCCCACAAGATCATCCTCGAGCTGCCCGGTTACCAGACCGCCACCAAGACGATCCAGGTGCAGCGCCGCGCAAGCTTCACCTTCACCCTGACCAAGGCTGTGCCCCGGGCCACCCTGTCGCTGTCACTGGCAGGCGGCGATACGTCGGGCACCAAGATCTCCATCAACGGCAGGGGCCACGGCGCCCTGCCCCGCTCGATTCAGGTGATGGCCGGGCGCCACATGGTGGAGGTGACCAAGGCTGGCCACGAGACCTGGCGCCAGTGGGTGGACCTGCGCGGGGGCGAAAACCGCCAGATCACCGTGACCCTCAAGGCCACCGCGGCGAAGGTGGGCGCGGTGCTCGTCTCGGCGCCCGCGCCGGGCGCCAAGATCTCGGTGGACGGCAAACCCGCCGGCGCCTCGCCGGCCCTGGTGGAGGGGCTGTCCGTGGGCCCGCACACCGTGGAGGTGAGCGCCCCGGATCACCAGGCCACCGTCAAGGTGGTCAACGTGGAGCAGGGCAAGACCTCCCGCGTCGCCATCAACCTGGTGGCGAGCAAGAAGGCCCCCGCGGCCGGATCCCTGCAGGTGCTGGCCGAGCCAGCCACCGCGGAGATCCACGTGGACGGCAAGCCCGCCGGCCGCGCGCCGGTGAAGATGGACAAGCTGCTGGCCGGGACTCACCTGGTGGAGGCCAGGCTCGCCGGGTACGAGACCGCCTCCCAGCAGGTGACCATCAGCGAGGGCAAGCTGGCCACCATCAAGCTGAAGCTCTCGCCCGTCAAGAAGGCCGCGCCCGCGCCGGCAGCCCCGGTCACGGGCACCGTCATGTTCGAGGGGACCCCGGCCGGCGCCATGGCGTCGGTGGACGGCGCCCCTGCCGCGGCCCTGGCCGCCACGGGCCTCAAGCTGTCCCCCGGCGACCACACGCTGAAGATCACCGCCGCGGGGTACGAGCCCCTCACCCGGTCGGTGAAGGTCGTGGCCGGCACCATCCTGCGGCTGGAGGTCGCCATGAAGGCGGCCGGCGCGGCCGCCAAGGCCGAGACCACGCCGGCCAAGGCCGACGCCGCCGGCAGCGCCGACAAGGCAGCCGCCACCGACTCCAGCGCGGCGAGCAGCGCCGACGCCAGCAGCGCCGATGCCAGCAGCGCCGACGCCACCGACTCCAGCGCGGATGACAGCGATGACGACGAGCCCGAGCCGGTGGAGGTCCGCGGGCTGAGCAGCTTCGGCGCCCGCCTGGTGCCGCCCAAGTACTTCACCGCCGATATCTCCGCCGGCTTCCCCTACTTCCTCGAGGGGCGCCTCACCACGGGCGTGTTCGACATGGGCCACCTCGGCCTGGACGCGGGCATCGAGCTGAAGTCGATGTTCGCCCTGACCGAGATCGGCGTGCACGCCAAGTTCCGCGTGGTGCGCTTCGACCCCTTCACCGCGGCAGCCTTCGTGGGCATCGGCGGCGGCGGCGGCCCGGGCAGCCGGGACACTTTCTACTTCAACGCCGGGCTGCTGCTCTCCCTCTCATTCAAGGACATCGTCACCTTCACCGGGCGGTTCTACGCCAACGTCACCAGCGACCGGCTCTGCCCGTCGTCGCGTGAGGACGGCGAGCTGGACGTATGCGATGTGGTGCCCGGCACCACCGGCCTGGACCAGGACCCGCGGGAGCGTTTCGTGGGCGGGCGGTTCGTCATGTCCGCCATCCTGGAGGTGCCCGTGACCGAGATGATCGGGATCTTCGGCATGGTGGAGGGCGCGCCGGGCATGCCCCAGCGCGAGATCTTCACCGACGCCTTCTACTCGCTCATGCCCGCCGCGGACGCGCGAATCTACGGCCGCGCCGGCATCAGCCTCAAGTTCTGACCATGGACCGGGATCGAGTGACGATGAAGGCAACAAGGGAGAGAGAGATGTCAACCAGCAAGAAGCTTCGCGCGCCCGCGGCCGCTCTGCTCGTGGCGCTCACCGTATACATCACAGGCGCCCTGTCCGGGTGCAGCACCGACGCCATCGTAAAGGACCTCGGCTTCGTCGAGGCGAGCTGGACCATCAAGGGCCTGGCCCCCTCCACGGTGGTCTGCGCCGGGGTCAACGCCAAGAAGGTGCGCATCCAGTGGGGCGACCCCTCGGACGACAACCCGCCGCAGGTCTACGAGTGCAAGGCCGGCAAGGCCAAGCGGGCCGCGGGGGACGGGACCAAGCTGCAGCTGACCCTGGAGCTGCTGGGCGAGGGCGATGTGGACCTCGACCGGCGCACCGGCTCCGCCCTGGTCAAGGCCGATGATACCGCCACCATCGCGGTGGACTTCTTCGGCTCGGCGCAGCCGGACGCCGGCGTGGACGGCGGGGCGGACGGCGGCGCGGACGCCGCGGTGATGGAGGCGGGGACCATGGAGGCAGGGCCCGACAGCGCCACCGTGGACGCCGGCGCGCCCGAAGCTTCCACTCCCGACGCGAGCACGAGCGAGTAGTAGAGGCGGCGTCCCGCCGCCTGGACGCGGCAGGATGCCGCGTCTACATGCCCCGCGGCTGCTGTGGAAGCGGCGTCCCGCCGCCTGGACGCGGCAGGATGCCGCGTCTACTTGCCACACCGCAAGATGCAGCGGCTGCTGTAGAAGCCGCTAGTAGGCCTGGACCACCTGCCGGGCCTTGGCCCAGTCGGTGGGCTGCTTGTTCTGGTGCTTGAGCAGGAAGCCGGTGAGCAGCGGGACCTGGGCCGTGGGCAGCCAGTGGCCCACGCCCGACAGGATCACCTTCTCCACCGTGGCGCCCGCCCCCTTGACGATCTTGACGAACTGCTCGGCCAGCTTCAGCCGGTCGTACGGCTCCTCGGGGTACTTGTCCTTGGCCCCGTGCACCACCCGGTAAGACACGCCCTTGAGGTTCGGCACCTTGCCCCAGCTGTTCCAGTAGTAGCCGGCGGTGGGGCCGAAGGCGGCGAAGGCGCGCGGCAGCATCCATGAGATGGAGGCGGTGCCGCCCCCGCCCATGGAGATGCCCGACAGGTAGACCCGCCGCCCGTCCACGCGGAACCGCCGGTCCACCTCGCGGATGGCGTCGATGAGGTCGAGGGTGTTCTGCTTCTTGACCCAGGCGTGGTAGCTGCCCGAGACGCGGATGATCCCGGCCAGCCAGACCATCTTGTCCGACCCGGGCTGGCTCACCATCCACTTGAGCTGGCCGGTGGCGGACTTGATCGACTCCTTGTTGTCGGTGGTGTTGAAACCGCCGTGCAGGGTCACCGACAGGGGCCACGCCTTGGCCGGGCTGTAGCCCTTGGGCGCCCAGACCATCAGCTGGCCCTTCTTGTCGCCGAAGGTGCCGTTGCCCAGGTAGATGTCGGGGTTGCTGTGGATCTTGTTCAGGCCAGCGAAGGGGTCCTTCGGGTAGGTGCGGGCCGCGTCGGGCTTGAGCCGGTCGGGCTTCGGGGCGCTGTCCCTTGGGGGCTTCTTCCCGCTGTCCTTCTTCTGCTTGCCCTGGTCCTTGCCCGCCACCGCGCGGTCCCGGGCAGCGCCGCCGTCCACCTGTACGCCCTCGGGCGCGTCGCTGCAGCCGGCGCCCATGGCCAGGGCGGCGAGCCCGGCCAGGACCATGCCTGTCAGTCTGTGTTCCCTTTCCATGGCGCCATGCTCTATACCTTTCTGCGCCGGAGGGAAAGCACAATGAGCGCCAGGAGCAGCGCCGCCCCCGGGCCAGCTCCCCTTTCCCCGGCGGGCAGCGCGCATCCGCAGCCGCCGTCGTCCGTCGGCGCCGCCGCGGGACCATCGCGCGTCACCGATCCCGGCGCGTCCGGTGGCGAGCCCCCCTCCACCCGGGTTGTTGGCCCGTCGGGCAGGCGGCCATCGGCGGCCGGCAGGTCGGGCTGGCCGGCGTCCGCCGCGGCCAGATCCGGCGCACCCGCGTCAGGCTTGGGCGGCGGCAGCAGGCCCGCGGCCAGGTCCTTGGTCTGCACCAGCTTCCAGGTCTTGCCGCCGTCCGCGGACATGATCACCGCCCGGTGGTGGTACCGCTCGGGGAAGTCCCCCTGGTAGGTGGTGTCGCTGGTCCAGTGGTTGTAGGACAGGAAGAGCCGGCCCTGCCGGTCCACGGTGAGCTTGTGGTAGTAGATTGAGTAGCCGGCCACGGGCGGGATCACCAGGGGCCGCGCCGGGCCCCACGCCTTGCCCGGCAGGCGCGTCTGGGTCGACAGCGCGGCGTAGAGCCGATCGGGGAAGTGCTTGTCCGCGTTGCGCCGCCACTGGCGGAAGGCGATGTGCAGCCTGTCCTGCTTGTCGCACACCAGGCTGATGTAGGTCTGGCGCCCCTCCCCGTCCTTGTCGGTGGTGCTGTCCACATAGCCCGCGTCGAGCACCTTGGCCGGCTTGCTCCACTTGGACGCGTCGTTGGGCTTGACGGAGCTCAGGTGGAAGAAGTTCTTGCCGTGCGCCCCGGTGACCACGTGCAGGGTGCCCTTGCTGTCCATGGTGATGGCCGGCACGTTGTGCACGTCGTCCACGGGCGGCCCGTGGGCCAGAAACACCTTGGGGCCGAGCTTGCCGGTGGCGTGGTGGTATGTGGCCACATAGGTCGGCACCCCGGGCTCCTTGCCTGTCTTGGACACCTCCCCCCACACCACGTGGGTCTTGCCAGCGCGAGATACCAGCGAGCCCGGCCCGCCCGAGTGCTGGCACGAGCCGAGGCAATCCTTGCTCACCAGCGTCGGCTGCCCGAGGGTGACGCTCTTGCCCTTGCGCCGGGGCAGGTAGAGCTGCAGGTCGTGGTACGAGCACCAGGGGGCCGGGTGGCTGTTGGTCTTGGTGTACGCCAGCAGCGGCGGCGCGTCGGTCAGCGGGTTGTGCCCGGTGAAGTGCTCCAGGTCGAAGGCGCTGCCGCCGAAGGGGCTGAGCTGGTAGCTCTGGCCCCGGTCCGGCGTCCAGAGCATCACCGGCTGGGTGGCCATGCCCTTGCGGGTCACCGCCAGCAGGGTGTAGGCGCCGCCCTGGCCGTCGAAGCCCACCTTGGCGCCCAGGAAGCCGCCGCCGTACTTGACGCCGCTGTATGAGGGGTAGGCGGCCTTGAGCGCCGGCGTGAAGCTGCGCTCGGCCCAGCCCGCGCTCTCGAGCACCGCCAGCGCGGTGGTGACGTACAGGCTCTCGCTGCGCTGGCGAACGAAGGGCCGGTTCTTGCCGTCGAAGTGCACCTCGTTGCGCACATGGTCCGGCGCGTAGCCGAACTGGTAGTTCTCGTGCTGGTAGGGCCTGAGCACGATGGGCGTCTTGAGCGCCTTGCCCACGGGGGAAATGCCCACGCGCACGCGGATGGCGGCGGTCTGGGCCACCCGCTGGTACTTGGTGGCGGTCAGCGCCAGGGCGCCGGTGAGGGTGGCGCCCGCCTTGGCCGACGGGGCCAACGCGACCTTGAGGCGCAGGTCCTGGCGCGCGCCGGCGCCCAGGTTCAGCGGTGATGTGGCGCCCCCCTGCACGGCGCAGGTCAGCCCCGCCGGGCAGGACACCTTGAAGGCCAGCGGCCCGGCGGCCCCGGTGCTGTTGCGCACCGTGAAGGTCATGGTGGCCGCGCCGCCGGGCTGCAGGTAGCGGGTGTTGGTGTAGGGCAGCAGCATCCAGCGCGCGCGGTGGGCCGCGAAGAGGCTGCCCTTGGCCATGGTCCAGCCCTTGGCCCCGCCCAGGTCAACGCGCACGTCCAGCTTGCCCACCTCCAGCGCCCACGGCCCGCTCCGGTCGCCGGCGCTGGCCGGGATGGCGGCGCTCTTGTAGGTGGCCACGCCC
The DNA here is from genome assembly GCA_964558555.1 of uncultured Rickettsiales bacterium. Classification (GTDB taxonomy): domain Bacteria; phylum Myxococcota_A; class UBA796; order UBA9615; family CAYRNR01; genus CAYRNR01. Next base: position 27,006 of record CAZLEO010000037.1, read on the forward strand.
TTGCCCGAGGCGTCGCACAGGGCGAGGCTGGCCTGGGCCTTGCCCAGGGCGTCCTTGAGCGTGACCGTCTGGCAGCCCGGCTTGTGCAGGGCCATCACCTTGACCGTAAACGCGCCGGCAGGGGGCTCGAAGCGCACGACGCCGCCCAGGGCCGCGTCGTTGAGGAACGGCGCGGGCCCCTCCACCACCAGCCCGGCGGCCGACGTCTTGACGCCGAAGACGCAGTCGCTGCTGGCGCAGCCCGTGACCCTCAGGCGGTAGGCGCCATGGGCCGTGGTGGGCGCGCTGAGGGTGACAGACTGGACCTTGAAGGGGCCGCCCTTGCCGGTGTTCCCGTCGTCCGGGATGGTGGCGGCGCCGGCGGAGGAACGGGTGGGCGTGAGCAGCGAGACCCGCAGCTCGTCCTTGCCGGCGTAGATGTTCAGGTCGCGCTTGAGCACCTGCACGGTGAGCGGGCCGCTGGCGGGCGGCCAGAGGTGGATGGTGTAGCTGCCGCGCAGGGCGGTGGGCAAGGTGTTGGAGGCGTCAGCCGGGTGGGGAAAGCAGGCCAGCAGCGCGGCCAGGAGGAGCGGACTCGGGAGGCGGAGCATCCTCCCATCTTACATGGGCCGGGATCAGTACTGGAAGCAGCCGCCCACGCCTGAGCACTGCAGGTCGCACTGCCCGCAGCACTCGTTGATGACGCACTTGCCGAAGCCGGAGCAGGTCATGCTGCACCCCTTGCCCGGGCAGTTGAGGATGCGCTCGCCGGCGCCCGCGGCCTTGACGTTGCACCGCCCGCCCTCGCAGTGGACCACGGTGGTCCCGGCGCCGTTGGCCTCCACGTCGCAGCCGCCGAAGGGGCAGTCGAGCACGCAGGTGCCCACGCCATCGCAGGACATCTCGCACCCCTCGCCCACGCAGGTGCGCAGGCAGGTGCCCACGCCGGCGCACTCGCACGGCTCGCCCGGCACGCACTCCGCCTCCAGAGTTCCACAGCCCGTGGCCAACAACCCCGCGGTCATGATGGCCAGCAGGGTGATGGCGTTGAGCGTCAGGTTCAGGGCAGCGTCACGTCCTTGGATGTTCACAGTGTCTATCTCCGGTTTGAGTGCGCCCCGGGAAAAAGCACGATGTGTGCCAGGCGCTCCTCGCCTGCCCATGATCGGGCTTTGCTCATTAGTTTCAGTGCATTGGGGAACGTCGACCCGGATCATGATCCACGGGGTGTGACTTTTTGTTTACAGGCAGCCTGTCACTCGCTGTTCTCTGCTGGGTCCAGCATCCCGGTTGCGACTCCCCGGGCTCGCGCCAATACTTCGGAGAAATACTGGAGGCCAGAGATGGAAAAAGATGACGCCGCGGCCAGCGCCTTCATCGAGGCGGTGCAGCGAGGTGATGCAGAGCAGATCGCAGACGCGCTGAAGCAGCACCCGGAGCTGAAGGACCACCTCGACGCGCCCTGGTTTTCCTTCGGCGCGCCCGCCCTGGTCCAGCTTGCCCACGGCAGGAACCGGGAGGGCATGGACGCGCTGCTGGACGCCGGCGCGGATCCCGACGCCCGGTCGGACTGGACTGCGGGCCCTTACTCCGCCCTGGAGATCCTGGTGGACAGCGCGGACATCGACGACGCCCTGGCCGAGCACCTGCTGGCCCGCGGCGCCACGCTGGACCTGCACGCCGCGGCGGGGCTCGGGCGCCTGGAGGTGGTGCGCGAGCTCCTGGAGGCCGCCCCCGGGCGGGTCAACGAGCCGGGCCCCGACGGCGCCACGCCGCTGCACCTGGCGCGCTCAGTGGAGGTGGCCGAGTACCTGCTGGCGCGTGGCGCAGACCTGGAGCAGCGCTGCGTGGACCACAACAGCACGCCCATCATGTGGTCGGTGCAGGGGCGCGAGGCGGTCACCCGCCTGCTGGCCGACCGGGGCGCGCGCCCCGACCTCTTCACGGCCGCGGTGCTGGACGACGCGCAGATGGCCCGGGACATCCTCCAGCGAGACCCCACTGCCATCGGGGTGGTGGTGCGCTTCGGCCAGTCCCACCCCCACCTGGGCGGCGGCGATAAATATGTCTGGGCCCTCGACTTCGCCGATCGCCCGCTGGAGGTGGCCCGCCGACGTGGACACCGGCAGGTCTTCGAGCTGCTCATGGCCCGCAGCCCGGCGCCCCTGCAGCTGCTGATGCTTTGCCGCGAGGGGGACATCGCCGGCATCCGTGACCTGCTGGATGAAGCCCCGGATCTGCTGGACAGCCTCGACGAGGACGCCGTGTGCGATGTGCTGTGCGGCGCCGCCCAGGCCACCACCGAGCTGCTGGGCCGGGGCCTCGACCCCGACGCCCGCGACATGGAGAACGGCGCCACCGCCCTGCACAACGCCGCGTGGAAGGGGCGGCTCAACCAGGCGAAGGTGCTGCTGGCTCACGGCGCGGACCCGTCCATTCGCGACCGCACCTACGACTCACCGCCGCTGGGCTGGGCCCTGGAGAACGGACAGGAAGAGGTGGCGCGGCTGCTGCGTGACGCGGCCGGCGACTGAGCCCGCGCCGACGCCGGCGCCGCCCCCGCGCACATTGAACATCACCAAAAGGGGAAAAATCCGCTACGCTCCTCGTCGTTGTCGACTGCCACGGAGTACGCCTCATGCATCCCTACCTCACTAAAACCCGAACCTGGTCCCTCTTCATCGCGGCCGCCACGCTGGCTGCGGCCGGCTGCGGCGACTCCACCCCGGCGATGGCCCCCGCCGCGGGGGTCAAGATCACCGAGATCGCCATGTTCCAGGGGATCAAGCGCACCCTGGTCAGCGATGGCAAGGAGCAGTCCTCCACCATCCCGATCATCGCCGGGCGCCAGACGCTGATCCGAGTCTACTACCGGACGGACAGCACCTACGACCAGCAGCCCGTGACCGCGCGCCTGACCATCAACGCGGCCGAGCCGGTGGTGATTGACCAGACCCTCACCCTGGTGGGGCAATCGGCGGAGAAGGACCTGCAGACCACCATCAACTTCTACCCCGATCCGTCCCTGATCAAGGCCCCCCTGGGCTACTCGGTGGAGGTGCTGCAGGAGGACGGCGCCGGGGCCGAGAGCGATGGCTCGCGCTACCCTGCCCTCGGCTACTCGACCCTCAAGGTGGAGGGCGCCAAAAACACCATCCGGGTGCTGCTGGTGCCGTTCAAGTACAAGGCCGACGGCTCGGACCGGCTGCCCGACACCTCGGCGGCGCAGCTGAAGAGGTTCCGCGAGCGCTTCATGCAGCTCTACCCGGTGTCCGACGCCAAGATCACGGTGCACAAACCCATCGACTGGACCGGCGCCATCACCGGCCAGGGGCAGGGGTGGCAGCAGGTGGGCCTGCGGCTGCTGCAAGTGCGCAAGGAATCAAACATCTCCGACGACACCTACCTGTACGGCATCTTCAACCCGGCGGCCGACTTCAAGACCTTCTGCGGTTACGGCTGCATGCTCGGCGTGACGTTGCTCAACTCCACCCCGCCGGACACCGGCAACGTGAACCTGCGCCTGGCCCTGGGCGTGGGCTTCAACGAACGCGCCGTGGACACCTGCGCCCACGAGATCGGCCACAGCCACGGGCGCAAGCACGCCAACTGCGGGCTCGGCCTGGCGCCCGGCTCCATCGATCAGAACTACCCGTCGGACGACGCCCACAAGAGCGGCAAGATCGGCGTGTGGGGCTTCGACCCCTTCGCCAAGAAGCTGATCCCGCCCACCTACACCGACATCATGGGCTACTGCGAGCTGAAGTGGGTCAGCGACTACAACTACACCGCGCTGTGGAAGCGCGGCAAGAACGTCAACCTCGCCATGTCGCTGGATCCCGCCGCCGGCGAGCATGGCTACGACTTGCTGAGCATGAAGCTGGACGGATCCGGCGAGGCGCGCTGGACCCGACCCATCACCCGGCGCCGCGCCCTGGTCAGCGGCGAGGCGATCCCCGTGACCCTGGACGACGGCACCACGGTGCGCGGCGAGCTGTTCCGTTTCGACCACCTGCCCGCCGCCTGGCTCTTCGTGCCGCGCAGCCGCGCTGTCCGCGCGACGTTCAACGTTGACGGTCGGGAGTACCGCGCGCGGCGCTGATATCCCCCCTTCCCCGGCGAGGATCAGGGCGATGCCGTGCGGCATGATCGCGCTCTGAATGCCGCCGGGGGAAAACCTCCCAGGCTCTGACAATTTTTGTCACTCGCGCCGCTCTCCAGATAAGCCTTCGAAATTAAAAGAACAACTCCTATTCAACCCCGTGATCCGGTGAAAAATACCCGTCCCGACCGGACCACGCTGGGGTCAACTGTTCCCGTGGGCGAAAACAGCCCAGGGGGTACAAATGCCCGTCATCATTGGCTTCACTCGGGATCCTGCCCCATGGCACAGGCCTTGCTCATTCAAGACATCAACGCCCACTGCCTGGAGGTCTCATGCACAAGTCGCCCGCTGGATCCTTGATGCTCTGTCTCTTCGCCGGACTGGCCGCGAGCTGCGGGCCCATCGGCATCGGCGACGAGGGTACGGACCCGCCGCCCAACGAGGACGTGCAAGTGGGCACCAAGCAGTCGGCGGTGTACCAGGCCGCCAGCCGCACCATCAAGGCCACCCGCCCCAGCGCGAGCTCCATGCTGGTGGAGAAGATCAACCTCGTGCTGGCCAACAACGCCATCTACGACAAGACGGTCAAGGAGATCGAGAGCCAGGTCACCTCGCCCCTTACCACCGGGCAGGCGAACAACACCTGCCCGTACCTGACCAAGAGCGGGGACGCGGCCACCATGAGCTGCCGCTACCTGGTGGACCGCGCGCTGGAGGCGGCCATGCTCTCCTCGGTGGACATCAAGAACAAGGCGGACGCGGACATCGAGCAGCAGCACGGCGCCAAGTTCAACACGGCGCAGATGGCCTACGTCAAGGGCTGGGCCAACGAGGCGGTGCACTCGGGCATCGACGTTGGCGCGGTGCACTCGGTGCACACGCTGCGGCAGCTCAAGGTGTGCGACCAGGCGCCCAAGGTGAAGGACAAGGCCTACAAGGTGGGCGAGCAGCAGGGCAAGGCGCTGCTGGAGCAGACCGAGAAGAAGGTGCTGCCCACCATCCCCAAGACCCAGTGCAACACTGACATCATCGCGGCCACCATCAAGGCCGAGGCCAAGAAGCTGGCCGCCACCTACGCCAAGTCCAACCCGCTGTGCGCGGGCTACAAGGCCGCCGACCTGGCCGAGACCGTGGACCTGGTCAAGGCGGAGAAGGAGCGCGAGGTGGGCATGACCGAGGGCATGCGCCAGGCGTACGAGGCGCTGCGGGTGCGGCTGGTCTCCACCTGGAAGTGCGACCCGTGCCTCTGCTACACCCGCATGGGCGGCAAGGGGCCGCGCTACTGCTTCTCCAAGAGCGACCTGGAAAAGCCGGCCAAGAGCCCGTGGTGGATGGGCAAGGTGGGCGGCTACCGCTGCGCCCCCGACGGCGCCACCATCCGCCAGAAGGTGGAGGCCCAGTGCAAGGGCTACGAGAACCGCGGCTGGGGCGGCTGCTGCGGCGACGAGCTGCAGTGGCTTGCCCAGTCCGGCGTCAAGCAGTGCTCCGCCTCCACCGCCGGCAGCTCGGTGGTCATCGGCAGCCCGGTGGTGCTGGACCTCGACGGCGACGGTGTTCGCATGGACGCCGGCACCCGGGTGCGCTTCGACCTGGCCGCCACCGGCGAGGCTGTGGGCATGCCCGCGCTCACCGGCGCCGACGCGCTGCTGGTGATGGACCGCGACGGCAACGGGCGCATCGACACCGGCGCGGAGCTGTTCGGCAACGCCACGTCTTGCGGGGCCGCGCGCTGCACCGACGGCATCGAGGCGCTGGCGCAGCTGGACGACAACGGCGACGGGCGCATCGACCTGCTCGACCGCGCGTACGGGCGGCTGCGCCTGTGGCGCGACCGGAACCACGACGGCGTCAGCGACGAGGGCGAGTTGACGACCCTCGCCGAAACGGGCGTGCGCGCCATCGGCCTCGACTCCCGCCTCGACCTGGCCTTCACCGCCCCCGGCGGGTCGGCCACCCGCGCCGTGACCTTCACCCGGGCCAACGGCACCACCGGCGCGGCCCACGATGTCTGGTTCAACCTCACCTTCCCCACCCTGCCCCGGAACCCGCGCACCAGCGGCGTCACCTCCACGCTGCTCCAGCGGCTGAGGTAGCAGCGGCGCCCCTGCCCGGCAGTGCCCTTCAGGGGCTCAGGAGGCGGGCGCCCGGAGCCTGCCGGTCTGGATGGCCAGGGCCACCCGCACGATGACCGTGAAGATCAGCGCGCCCATGGACCAGATCCCCAGGCTGATCAGGAACTCGGAGATGGAGGGGGTGTACTCCACCAGGTCGCCGGCGGGGGACGGGATGAACCCCGGGATGATCAGGCCCATGCCCTTTTCGACCCAGATCCCGACCACGGCGAAGACCGCGGCCAGCGCCAGCAGCAGCCGGTTGGCTCGCAGCGACGGCACGATGAAGATGGCGAAGGCAACGATCTCCAGCACCAGCGCGCCCCATATATAGGGCGCCAGCTTGGCGTGGCCGTTGATGCCGTAGTAGAGGTACTTGGCCGCCATGGCGTGGGCCGTGGCGGTATAGAACTCGGTGAACACCTCGCAGCCGAGCAGGAAGAGGTTCAGCGGCAGGGTGTAGCAGATGATCTTTCGCAGCAGCTCCCGCGCGCTCTCCTTGACCTCCAGCACCTTGAAGTGGTCGATGACCAGCAGGACGATGATCAGCAGCGCCGGGCCCGACGCGAAGGCGCTGACCAGGAAGCGCGGCGCCAGGATGGCCGTGTTCCAGTAGGGCCTCCCACCGAGCCCGCTGTAGAGGAAGGCGGTGACGGTGTGGATGCTGATGGCCCAGCCGATGGAGAGGAACACCATGGGCAGGTAGAGGCGGGGATCCGGCCGCTCGTTCCGGTACTGCTTGTACAGCAGGTAGCCCGGGATGTGCAGGTTGAGCAGCAGGTAGCCGGTGAGCACGATGACGTCCCAGGCCAGGATCGACGTTGGCAGGTTGAGCCGCCCCAGGCCGGGCACCAGGTGGAGGATGCGGTCGGGCCGGCCGATGTCCACCAGCACGAAGGTCTGGCACATCAGGATGGCGGCCACCGCCATGAGCTCTCCGACGAGCACCACCTCCTTGATGTCCTCCCGCTTGAAGGCGTAGCTGGGCACCACCAGCAGCACCGCGGCGGCGGCGATGCCCACCAGGAAGGTGAAGTTGGCGATGTACGCCCCCCAGCTCACCTGGTCGCTCAGGTTGGTGACCGCCAGGCCATGCTCCAGCTGGCCGATGTAGGAGTACACCCCGACAGCGAACACCACGGCCAACAGGTAGAGCCAGGCGTAGTAGGCCTTCGACCCGCCGATGATGGCGAAGCGAAACATTGCCATCCAGTAGCGGAGGTAACCCATCGTTAGACTCCTCCCTCAGTCGAAGTAGTAATAGACATGGGGGACCGTGTTCAGCTCTTCCTTGAGCACGAAGACGCGCTTGGTCTTCATGATGGTCGCGACCTCGCTGCGCGGATCGTTCAGGTCTCCGAACTTGCGCGCGCCGGTGGTACAAGCCTCGAGGCAGGCGGGGTAGAAGCCCTCCCTGGTGCGGTGCAGGCAGAAGGTGCACTTCTCCACGACGCCTCGCGGCCGGACCCGGTTGCTCAGGTAACTCTGGTTGGTGTTGAGGTCCCGGCGAGGCACCACCGGCGCGCTGTAGTTGAACCGCCGCGCCTCGTATGGGCAGGCGGCCATGCAGTAGCGGCAGCCGATGCACCAGTCGTAGTCGATGACGACGATGCCGTCGTCCTCCTTCCACGTGGCGCCCACGGGGCACACTTTGACGCAGGGCGGGTTTTCGCACTGGTTGCACTGCATGGGCAGGTAGACGCTGCCTTTCCTGGGGACCTGGCCCTCGTAGTACAGGTCCCCGTGCTCCAGGTTGAGGGTGCCGCGATCCAGCTCGGTCACCTTGATGTACTGGATGGCGGGCGACCGGCTCTGGTTGTTCTCCTCGACGCAGGCGTGCACGCAGGCGCGGTTGCCGTTGCACAGGGACAGGGAGATGAAGAAGGCGAAGGTGACGCCCTGCACCGGCCTCGGGTCGGTCAGGTTGATGTTGTAGCCATACTTCTTTTTGGCGCTGGCCTTGATCCGGGCGAAGACCCGCTCCTTGTCCTCGGCGGTCATCTCCTTGTAGTGCTTCTGCAGCAGCTTCTCGAAGTCCACGGCGCACCCGCCGGCGCCCACGGCGGCCGCGGCGCTGGCGGCGGCCGCGGAGGCGGACTTCAGGAAGCCCCGGCGCCCCACGGCCTCGCATGCCGGTGGCTCCCGGCCCGCTTCGCGCCTGTCCCCTGGCGACTGCTTGCTCATTGGTGACCTCCCTTGGGGATGCCGAAGGTGGGGAAAGGCGGCGGCGGCAGCGCCTTGACGGCCCCCAGCGCGGGCGTGTGCGGGTCGTGGCAGTCGGTGCAGCCGAGGCGATATTTTGGCCCCTTCCACCTGCCGATGAGCTTGCCGTGGGCGCCGGTGTTCCAGTCTCGCAGCTTCTCCCCGTGGCATTGCCCGCACAGCTTGTACGACTCGTTGAACGTGATCAGCGCGCCGGTCAGCAGCCGGAGCCTGTCGGTGTTGGCCCTGTCGTGGCACAGGTAGCACTCCGCGATGCCGTCGAAGTGCCCCAGGCGCAGGTCGCGATGTCGGCCGGTGATGGGCAGCTTGAGCGGGCGGGGCACCACCTTGTCGTGGCACTTCATGCACGGGTACTGCTCCATCCTGCCGGTGCGCTCGATGACAGCGATCTTCGCCGCGGCCGCGGCCGGCTGGCCGTCGACATGCGCAGATCTCCTGGCGGCGCCCGGCGACTGCTGGCAGGCTCCGGCCAGCAGCACGAGGCATCCGCCCAATGCCAGAGGCGTGCGGATCACTTGGCGTACCGAGCCTTGAACTCCTTGGCCCGCTTGGCGCGCATCTTGCGCTCCTTCTCGCTCATCTTGCCCAGGAACCAGCGATGCTCCGGCCTCTCGAGCACCTCGTTCAGGCCCGCCTTCAGGGCCGCCGCGGCCTTGACCTTCTCCGGGTCACTGGAGCGCTCGCCCTTCTCGATCAGGTGCTCCAGCTCGGGGATGAACTTGATGTAGAAGTGCTGGGCGATCTCATAGGTGCCGTGCCAGTGGGTGTAGTCCGGCCCCAGCATGGAGGCGGCGTGGCGGGCGCGCCGGCCCTCGTGGTGCCAAAGCTCGAACCAGATGAAGTCCAGCTTGTTGGCGAACTTCACCGGCCGCAGCAGCGGCTTGGCCAGCTTCACCAGCTTGAGCCCCGCGTCGGCGAACTTGACGTGGTACTCGTTGATCAGGGCGTCGTACTGGATGTAGAACGCGCTCACCGTGGACTTGGCGTGGCAGGCCAGGCAGACGTCCTCCATGTTCTTGCGGCGGGTCTTCCAGCCGATCTTGGCGCCGGGCAGCCCCATCTTGGCGTCGGACACCTCGGGGCGCACGGACTTGGCCGGCCGGTTGTTCCAGGAGATGCGCAGGCCCACGTCGTGGGTCACCGGCTGCTTGGCGGTGGCCGACATGTGGCAGGTGGCGCAGGTGGGCGCCGCGTTGTAGTCCTGCCCCACCACCCACTTGTCGTTGGCCATGTTCATCTGGCTCCGGCTGGCCCGGAACGCGATGCCATGCTTGGACTCGTTGTAGATCTCGATCTGCGGGTGGTCGGGGCCCATGTGGCACTTGCCGCAGTTCTCCGGGTTGCGCGCCTGCTCCACCGAGAACTTGTGGCGGCTGTGGCAGGCGGTGCATGACCCGCGGGAGCCGTCCGGGTTGAGCCGGCCGATGCCGGTGTTGGGCCAGGTCGCCGGGTCGAGCTTGCCCTTGTCCAGGACCTTGATCTCCGAGCCGTGGCACTGCCAGCAGCCGTTGACCGCCGCCGCGGAGATGCCGTCCGGGAAGCCCGGCGTCTTGAGCAGCTTGGTGCCCTCCACCACCTCGGCCAATACGTTGTCGAGGGAGCCGAGGATCTTGGCCGCCTGGGCGTGGTGGCTGCCGGCGAACTCCTTGCTCTCTTGCTCGTGACACCTGCTGCAGTCCTTGGGCGAGACGATGATCGAGATGCGCTGGCCATGGTGCATGTAGGCGTCCTTGTCGCCGGGGTGGGCCTGGTGGCACTCGAAGCAGCCGACCCTCGCCCGGTAGTGACGGGAGGCGCCCCACTGCTGCACGGCAGCCTGGGTCTCCTTGATGTGGCACTTGATGCAGTCCCGGGACTCCTTGCTCAGCCGGGCGGGCAGCGGCGCCCTGGCATGGGCCGCTCCCACCAGCAAGTTGCCGTCGTCCACCTCCTCGGGCCCCGCCCCCCGCCCGGGGGGGGGCCAAGGGGCCCCCCCCGCGGGGTTGTGG
>CAZLEO010000037.1:37421-44008 GCA_964558555.1 uncultured Rickettsiales bacterium
GCCCCGGGACTCGTTGCTCCGCGGGGGGGGCTGCGGCGCCGGGGCAGGGGCCGCTCCCTCGAGCAGGTCGCCGACGCCGCCCGCGCCGGCCGCGGCCGCGGCCGGGGCTTTCTCCTTCGGGCCCGCCTTCTTCTTCATGTCGCAGGCGGCGATGGTGGTGGCCACACACGCCACGAGGGCCAGCGTTGAGGCGCGATGGGACGGGGCCAGGGTTCTCGAAGAAGGCATCGTTTCTCCTTTTGGGGGCTCGGCCTCGGCGCGGGCCCTACTGCCTTTGCATATGGGTTGATTTATCCAGCCTAGAACGCGGCCCCGGACGAGTTCAACAGAAACGTGGATACAAAGGTCCGAATATCTTAATAAGGAAAAACGGAGGAGTTATTCAGGATTTAGGGGAGCTTCGCCCTGCCCCCCTCGTCACAGAAATAGCTCGGCGCCGCACCGCTCAAATCGGCGCTCGACACGGGCGCTTCGATTCCCCGGAAAGAGCGTTTATCGGAAAGTAAGGGACGACCGGGTCGGGGCGTGCCAAATATCCTTACGGAGCCCCGGCGCGGGCGACGAATCATTTCATCGTGGCGTTGAAGAAGAGCACAAGACAGGAGCTGAGATCATGGCGAGAGTGAGCATGGCCCTGCCATCCGGCGCGGTGGTGGTGCCCGTGGACCAGGCAGACAAGACCCATTATTTCCTCGTGGACACCGGCGTGCTGAAGAGCTTCTCGAGCGAGCTGGACGCGCTGCACGACCAGCGGCTGCTGCCCGACGGCGCCCCGGCGTTCCCCCTGGCGGATCCCCTGTTCGACATCACCCAGCTGTCGGAGGTCCTGGGCTGTCCCCTGTCCGGTTTTCTCGGGATGGACTACCTGGAGCAGTTCGGGACGGTGGGCTTCGACCAGGCCGGGCGAGAGCTTCTACTGGACGAGCCGAGCCCTGACGGCGAGGTGCTGCTGTTCGGGGGACGCCAGCAATCGGGGCTGCTGCTGGTGGAGGTGGAGGTGGACGGCGTGCGCGCCGTCTGCCTGGTGGATACCGGCAGCTGGCAATGCCTGATGCCCGCGCCCCCGACGGCAGCGACCCCCGCCAGCCTTGGGTGGCGGCTGCCCACGCCGGGGGGCGCCATGGTGTTCGACTTCTACCCCGGGGTGAGCTACCTGGCTGGCGAGCTGCAGGTCCGGTGCGCCGCAGGCGTCCTGAGGGACCGCCGCCTCGGTCCGTTCGACGGGGTCCTCGGCCGGAGCTTCCTCGGCCAGCACACCGTCTGCTTCGACCTCGCGCGCAGCAGGATGGTGCTGGCGCCGGCCGCCGACGCGCCGACCTCTCCGGGGCCGCTGCAGCTCGATCCTGATCTGCACTGGGCAGGGCTCCAGGTGGTGCTCCGCAGCGGCCGCCTGACGGTGGACGCCATCTTGCCCGGGAGCGCCAACAGCAGCCGGGTCACCGTGGGAGATGAGCTAGAGATCCCGGACCTCGACATGGCGAATCCCGAGCTGATGAATCATGTCCACCACCACCTCTCCTCCCACCGTCCGGCCACCGCGGAGGTGCTGCTCAACGGCAAGAAGGTCGCGCTGGACCTCACGCCGCTGTTCGTCTGACCGGCGCGCGGGCCGGAGAAGCTGGACACCCCGGGTTCGCCTCAGCCCGCGCTCCTCGCATCAACGCCGGGTCGCTACCGCAGGTGAGAGCCGAGAAGTCTGCCACCCGCCATGGTCCTCGCCGCCAGCCTGATCAACGCGCGGGCGGGGCCTTCATCGGCGGCACCTCGTGGCTGCAGGGCACCTTCACCAGGCACTTGCCGCACACGTCGGCGCGGCGCGGTCCCGGGCGGGCGCGCTCGTTCTCCTCCAGGATCTCCTTGCACCGGCGGCGGTCAAACCGGTCCGCCTCCAGCGCCTGCCCCACGCAGCGATGGATACAGCGCTGGCAGGCGCCGCCGCGCTTGCTCAGGCAAGCCTCCTCGACGGGACGGGCATCGGGCTCCAGCGCCGCGGTGGTAATCAGGCTGCCCAGCCTGCCGCACGAGCCGCGCGCGGTGATGAGCAGGTTGTGCAGGCCCAGGGTGCCCAGCCCGGCGATGACCGCCACGTGCCGGTGGGACCAGTCGCTGACCAGGTTCACGGGATCGAAGTTGTGAGTGGCCGGAGTGGCGTGGGCCCGGTGGCCGAGCGCCTCGAGGTGGCGGCGGACCGCCTCGCATATCTCGCCGATGAGCTGGTTGGTCTCGAGGTAGGCCGTGGCCCATCCGTCGGAGGCCAGCCTGCCGGCGTAATTGCCCCGCCCGACCTCCCGGGCAAAAGGCAGGAAGAAGGCCACCACCGAGCGCGCCCCGGGCAGGAGATCATCCGGCAAGGCGTGGGTCGGGCCGACGACCGCGCGGAGTTGGCGGAACATCGGGTCCGAAGCAGCGGCGATGCCCACCAGGGCGGGACGCCAGCGCGTGGCCGCGCCAGCGTCCTCAAACGCGCTCACCTGCTGCCGGATTATCTGCTCCAGTTCGTGCTTCACGGGCTCCTCATCTTCGTGGACCTCACGCGAGCTGGACAGCTTCCGGGCTTCCGTCCCCGGAGCCCGGCTCGCATACTTCGGAGTATTACTGCAAAAGGGACGCCCGCCAGGAGCAGGCTGAGGCGGGAAGAAGCGGGTCCTTACTTCTTCTTCTTTTTCTTGTCCTTCTTCTTGTCAGCCTTCTTCTTGTCGGCCTTCTTCTTGTCCTTCTTCTTGTCAGCCTTCTTCTTGTCGGCCTTCTTCTTGTCCTTTTTCTTGTCAGCCTTCTTCTTGTCAGCCTTCTTCTTGTCGTTCTTCTTGCCCTTCTTCTTGCCCATGGTTTGCTCCTGGAAGTTGTCGATGTTGAAAGCGTTCAATCAATGATCCTCTTGCGCCTGCCGCCGTTCAGGCAACTTTTTTCGTTCTGGAGGAGTCGGTGTTGAGGAATCACGCGGCTTGGCGGCACAATGGCGGCACACTTCTGCCAGGTGTCCTGAATCACCAGGAGAGCGGCCATGGGCCAGGACAACACGACAACCAGCAGGGCGGGCGCGACCACTGAAAAGTTCGACGCGGAGTATTACCGCAGACACTACCAGGACCCGTTCACCAGGGTCTCCGCCCCGGAGGAGCTGGAGCACCTGGGTGACTTCGTTTGCGGCGCCCTGCGCTACCTGAAGCAGCCCGTCAGGCGTGCCCTCGATCTCGGTTGCGGCCTCGGCGCCTGGCGGGAGATCATCGCCGGCCACTTTCCCTCCGCCAGCTACACGGGCGTCGAGGTCAGCGCGTACCTCTGCAAAGAGCACGGCTGGGAACAGGGCTCGGTGGTCGACTGGCGCTCCAGGCAGCCATTTGACCTGGTCATCTGCAACGACGTGGTCCAGTACCTCGACGACGATGAGACGGAGGCCGCGCTCAACAACCTGGCCTGGCTTTGCGAGGGCGTGCTCTACTTCGGCGTCCTCACGGAGGAAGACTGGGCGGAGAACTGCGACAAAAAGCGCACTGAAGAGGCCGACCACCTGCGTTCGGGCCAGTGGTACCGGGAAAGGCTGGCCAGGAACTTTCGGAACTTCGGTGGCGGGCTCTTCATCAGCAACCGCGCCAGGGTCGTGCTCTATGAGCTGGAGCAATTGCGCTGACTGTTCCCCGGAGGAGTGAGGGACCAATGCAAAAACAGATCACAGAACTCACCATCTTGATCTTGCTCTGCCTGGGCCTCGTGCATTGCGGCGCTGAAGCTCCCCCTTCCGACAGCGGGGCGGCTGAAGCCGGCTGGCCGCGGGATGCAGGGACCGATCAGGCAATGGCGGTCGATTCGGTCGCGCCAGGAGATACCGGAAAGGGGCCCACCACCGTTGCTCCTTTCCAGAAGGGAGCGAATATCCTCTTCATCGGACACAGCTTCTTCGTTCCTGCCGCGAAGGCTTACAACCAGATAGCGACCCACGCAGACCACAAGAGCAAGTTCCCCAAACATGTGTTCGACAGTGAGTTCTCTGGTGGAGCTTCAGGCGCCCCCGGAGCGTTGTGGGCAAATGCCGGGCACAAGAAGAGCATCACCAACAAGCTCAGCTCCGGCAAGGTCGAGGTCCTGGCCATGACCGCGCATCTCACCAAGTCTGATCAAAAGGACTATCAAAACTGGATAGACACCGCGCGCGGCTTCAACAACAAGACCCAGTTTCTCATCTCATGTCCCTGGCCAACGGGTGGGCCAGGCAAGACCGCGGCCCAGTTTGAACAGGAGAACGAGGCTCTTGCAGACATCCTGTTCAAGGTCGTCGCCAGCCTCCGGAAGGCGAACCCCGGGGTCACCATCCACTACTTGAACCACGGGAGGGTCGCGACCACCGCCAAGAGCCGGTTTGATCAGGGGAAGCTCAAGAGCGCCCAGAAGGCATGCTGTGGTTCCGAGCACCTGTTCCGAGACACCTTCGGCCACGGTGGCAACATCATCGTGAACACCTCCGGGCTGTTCTTCCTGCACTACCTGACCGGGCTCAGCGGCTCGCTGGGGCCAAACGTTTACCCCAAACTCAACCCCGCCGAGATGATGTCCATGGTCAAGGAGGCGATGGACCACAACAAGAGCAAGGGGTACCTGCCCTGAACCTTCATCCGAGCCGTCGACATCAATCGCAGGTGCACTTGGCCATGCCCGTCAGTATGGAGGTTTGTCCCGCGGGGAAGCAGGCGGATCCCTTGAAGGGCAGCAGGGGCGCGGCGGCGGCGCTGCAGTCGTGGCAGCAGACATACTTGCTGGCGCAGCTGCCCTTGTTGCACCCCTCCACCGAGCAGAAACCGCCGGTGGTGCCCGGGATCTTGATGCACTTGCTGGCCGTCAGCTTGCTGCAGGCGGTGTCGTCGGTGCACGGCGTGCCCGTGCCGTCGGAGGCGATGGGGAGGGTCGAGGTGCACTTGGCGGTGTAGTCGGCCTTGATGGTGGGGCTGCTGGACATGGCGTCCACCATACGCCTGGCGATCTCGGCGCCCTGGTCGTCCTGCAGGAAGTGGCTGGCCTTGGGCAGGCGCGTGTGGGCCAGGCCCTTGGCGCCGGGGATGTTGCAGATCAGGTCGTCCTGAACCTCCCGGCCGCCCAGGTTGCCCGGATCGTTGTTGCCCCAGATGGTGAGGAAGGGCTTTTTATAGGCAGTGAGCCCCGCCCATGCCTTGTCGTTAGCCCCGCCCAGTTGGTTGGCCAGCGAGGGGAAGACGCGGATGCCGGCCATGTAGGTGCGGCCGGGGAAGGGCGCGTCGTAGGCCGCCTCCTCGGCGGCAGGCAGGTCGAACCAGGTCAGCGCCTCGAGCACCTCCGCGGCGTGGAACTTGCTGTTCTTCATGGCGTAGGCGATCCACTTGGAGAAGAAGGTGGGATCCCTTTGCTGCAACAGCTTGCCGTCCTTGTCGTAAAACTCGGGCTGCTGGTCCGGGATTCCAGCAAACGGCGCGGGCAGGCTGTCGTCGATGGTGTCCGGATCCTTGGGATCGGTGAACGGCTTCAGCCCGGCAGGAACCACGGGAAGGCGGCCGTTGCCCACCACCACGCGGGCGAACCAGTCGGGGTGTTTGCCCGCCACATGCAGCCCGATGAGGCTGCCCCAGTCCTGGCAGAACAGGGTGATGTTCTTGAGCTTGAGCGCGGTGATGAACTTCTCCAGCCGGTCGATGTGCCCCAGGTAGCTGTAGCTCTTGATGCTGGTGGGCTTGTCCGAGCGGCCGGTGCCCAGGTGGTCCATGGCGATGACCCGGTGGCCGGCCTTGGACAGCACCGGGATCATCTTGCGGTACAGGTAACCCCAGCTGGGCTGGCCGTGCAGCAGCAGCACCGCGTCGCCGGTGCCGGGCCCATCCTCCACGTACGCCTGGCGCAGGCCGTCGATCTCAACGTACTTGTGGGCCCAGGGGAAGTTGGGGAGTTTGTCGAAGCAGGCGTCGGGGGTCCTGACGAACTGGACCCCGCCAGCGGTGGTGCGCAGGACAGGTTCGGACTTGCAGGCCGGGGCGGCTGGCTCCTGCTCGTCGCCGCAGCCGGCGGCGAGCAGGCCGGCGGTGAGCAGGCACAGGGTCCAAATGATCTGCCTCTTGATCATGGTGTCTCCTCCTTGGTCTCTTTCTTCGGCCAGGTACTCCAGCAGCAAACCGGCCAGCCGGTCGTCGTCTTCAACAATGAGAATGGTGGCCGGGTCTTTCATCTAGCAGGGAGGTTAGTGAACTCGAGGCGAGTCATCACCTGCTTTTGTGTAGCGAAATGTAGCGAGCACGCACCGGAGGGCCGCGCGCAGTCACTGCTATGCAGCCAGAAAAAAGAAAGGGCCAGCTCGTAAGCTGACCCTTTGTAATGACCCCACCGGGACTTGACTGCGATGTGAAGAATTCCACGAAGTGGAATTGTTCACCTGCAGCGACGAGCACGGCCCGGAGGGCCGCGCGCAGTCAACCCGTTGCAGCCAGAAAAAAGAAAGGGCCAGCTCGTAAGCTGACCCTTTGTAATGACCCCACCGGCGGTACTTGAACAGTGGTAGGGCCGGCGTGCTCACGCCGAGCAATCGGGATAGGGGCGGCAGGATTTCCCCTGCCGAGCCCCTCCCACACCACCCG